>DDVC01000123.1:3822-29945 GCA_002345145.1 Bacteroidetes bacterium UBA2322 | reverse complement strand
AATCAACCGGTTAGACCCACCACCAGTTTTGGTATATGGTAGATAATAGTGGGTAATAGGTATTCAATAGTGGGTACTAAGACCATTCGTAATTCCTAATCCGCAATTCCTAACTCCTAACTTCCTCTGCTACTCCTGAAAATATAGGCGTTTTACCCTGCCCGAAATGCCGGTAAAAATTTCGTAAGGGATGGTATCCTGCCATCGGGCAACTTGCTGCACGGGTAGTTGTTCGCCAAAAACAATGGCTTCATCGCCCTCCTCCACATCGGGAATATCGGTAACATCAAGCATACACATATCCATACATATATTACCAATAATGGGAGCAAGGCAGCCTTTAATCCACATCTTACCTTTGCCATTGCTCAGCCGGCGGTTTAGCCCGTCGGCATAACCTATGCCTACGGTGGCAATGCGGGTAGGGCGGGTTACCTTACCCATACGGCTGTAACCTACGGTTTGAAAAGGTTGCACTGTTTTTACCTGCGATACATGCGTTTTAAGGGTGCTTACATTAGCCAGTAAATGCTGCACATAGCCGGTAGGGTCTATGCCATACAAACCCAAGCCCAGCCGCACCATATCCATTTGGGCGGTATCAGCAAAACGGCTTATGCCGCTGCTGTTTAGCAGGTGGCGCAGTGGCGGGGTGGCAAAACAAGGCAATAACTGACTGTACATTTGCTCAAACAGGGCAATTTGCGAGTGGGTAAAGTCATCGTGCCGGGCATCATCGCCGGCGGCAAGGTGGGTAAAAACCGATGCAATATGCAAATAGGGGTTGTTTTTTAATATCCCGATGAGCTGAGGAATATCGGGCTGTTCAAAACCCAGCCGGTGCATACCGGTATCTAATTTAAGGTGAATGGGGTACGGAAAAACCACATCTACCGGCGAGTGGTGCAAATACTCTACAAACCGCTGCAAATGCGGCAAGCTATACATTTCGGGCTCTAACCGGTTTCGGACAAGGGCGTTAAAACTGCCCGGGTTGGGGTTCATTACCATTATGGGCAGGGTAATACCGGCTTGCCTAAGCTCTACCCCTTCATCGGTATAGGCTACAGCTAAATAATCGGCTTTGTTTTGCTGTAATAGGGCGGCTATTTCAAAACCGCCACTGCCATACGACAGCGATTTTACCATAACCATTATTTTAGTTGTGGGCAGCAGCAGGTTTCGGTAAACCCTAAGGTTGTGTGTTATGGCATTGAGGTTTATTTCTAAGGTGGTATTGTGCACCTTTTGGGCAAGGGCGCGCACTATTTTTTCAAAGGCAAAGGGGCGAGCGCCTTTAACCAATATAGCCTCATTGTTGAATGCCATGTTATGGCTCAAAAAATGGGTAGTGGAGTGAAAAAAAACGGCATTAAGCGGGGCAAACAGCTCTTTTACCGATGCCAATCCCTGCCCGATGCCTATAAACCGATGCACTTGTTTTTGCTGCAAAAGTTGTGCTACCCGGGCATAGAGCGTTTGTGGCGGCTCGCCGGTTTCGAGCATATCCGATAAAATGACGGTTTTGGTGGGATGTTGTGTTTGGTGTTCAAGAAAATCAAGAGCAATAGCCAGCGAGTTAAAATCGGAATTATAGGAGTCGTTAATAATGGTGCATTGGTTGATGCCTTTTCGTTGTTCTAACCGCATTTCTACCGGCGACAATTGTGCCATTCTTTCTATGATTACCGGCACGGGCAGTTCTAAGTGCAGCATTAAGAGGCAGCAGTGAATGGCATTTTCTATTGAAGCCTCGTCAATAAAAGGCAATTGGAAGGAAAAAGCAGGCAGGTGTTTATAGGTAATAGCTACGGTGGTATGGTGGCTGTGCCGCTGTGGTTGAGCATAAAGGGCAAGGTGTGGAGCGAGCGCTTGTTTAGACCATGCAAGGGCAGTAAAACGGTAGTGGTGGGGGTGCTGGGTGCGGCATGTTTGTATGGCTTCTGAAATATGCGGGTAATCGGCGCAGTAAATAAGGTATTGGGCATGTTTAAACAGGTGCATTTTTTCTGTAGCTTTCTGTTGCATGCTTTCAAAGCCTTCGTTGTGCGCATTACCTATATTGGTAAAAATGCCTATTTGGGGCTCAATTACCGGCTCTAATTTATCCATTTCGGCAGGCTGCGAAATGCCGGCTTCAAACAGGGCAAGGTTGTGTGCAGGTTCTATTTTCCAGACCGATAATGGCACGCCTACCTGCGAGTTATAGCTCTTGGGGCTGCGCACTATGTGGTAATTTTGCCAAAGGAGCTGGTACAGCCACTCTTTTACCACCGTTTTACCATTGCTGCCTGTAATGCCTACTACGGGCAGGGTAAAACGGCGGCGGTGTGCAGCGGCTACTTGTTGCAAGGCAGTAAGCGCATTGGGCACAAGCAATAAATTGGCATCGGCGGGATAGGCAGCGGCGTTTAATGAGCGGCTTACAACAAAGTTACGCACACCTTTGGCGTATGCTTCGCCCACAAAGCTGTTGCCGTTATAGGTAGCGCCGGAAAGGGCAAAAAATACGGCATCGGGCGCAAAAGCTATTTTTCTGCTATCGGTAAGCAGGTGGTGTATGGGTGCATCGGCATTGGCTTGTTGCAGCCATTGTGCGCCGGTAATTTGTTGTATTTGGTTAATGGTAAACATAGCCCTACAAAGGTAAGGCATAAACAGGTAAGTTTTGCTGTGGCGGCAGTAGCCGGGGGTAAAATGCAACTACAACAACCCGCACGCTTTTATAGAAAGTGGCAGGCTGTTGCAGTTGGCAGTATTTAGAGGTTAGTATCTGATAAGGCTAACGCCAATTTTACTGGCATTGGGCTTATAGAGGTTAAAATCGGCAACGGTAACGGCTTTGTCTAAGTTACAATCGGCATCTAAGTATTGGTTTAGCATGGCGGCTTGTGCTTGGTAAAAATTAAAGTCAAGCACGGTAATTACTCCGTCTGCGTTAAAATCGCCTGCGCTAAGGGCGTAAAATCCGCCCGGCATCAGGTTCATTTGGTTAGTTCCCTGCACTTGGGTGGCTGAGAGGGTAAAGTTGTAGGGTGCAAGGCTGTTGTTGAGCGGGGTGGCAGTGGAGCTTATAACTGCTAAGTGGTTTCGGTGGCGGAGAACCACCAAGTAGTTTTGGGCGGTATTTACCCCCGGAAAGGTAAAACCTGCATTGCCATCCACATCTTGCAGCGTGCCATCGGTTTTAAGGAAGCCGGCTTTGGCGGCTACAATGTTGGCAGGTGTGGCAGTGCTGCGCAGTTCTGCCAGTACCCAATCAGTGGTATTGGGTGGTAGTACGGCTACTCCTTCGTTGCCGTTGTAGTTCCAGGGTGGGCGGTTGTAGGGCTGGGTTTTGGGTAGGAGGTTTTCGGTAAGGAGGATATTGCTCATAACCCCCGACCCGATGTATGCACCCTCCAGAAATGCTTTGGCAAACAGGCGTGGCGGCGGAGCAGAGCTCACATTAACGGTAAGGGCAACCATATCGGTGCAATTGCCCGATGTTACATAAAATTTAACCATGTATGAGCCGGCAGCCGGAAAAGTATGGGTTGGGTTTTGCGCGGTGGCATCTATGATGTTGTCGTTGTTAAAATCCCAGCCCCATGAATCGGGCAAATAATTGGGGTTGTATTGGGTTACATCGGTAAACTGCACGGTAAGTGGCGCGCCGGTTTGGTAGTAGTAAAAGTTTGCCTCATTGCAGCCGCCTATAAAAACAAGCACATTGGTACTTTGTTGGTTGCCATCGGCATCGGTAGTAACCAGCGTGGCTGTTTGTTGCCCCGATTCAAAAGCATTGGCAGGAATGGTGAAAGTATAGTTGCCCGGTCCGCTGAGGGGCATATTCATAGAAGATGATAACAAAGCGGCATCAGAAAACCCCGATGTTTGGGCAATGCGTTGTTGGGGGCTTCCGCCGCCGGCGGTTGCGGGAGGTTTAATTTTGATGAATCCGCGCAGGTAGGTATTACCGGTATAACAAGTATCTTGTGAAAAGCAACTGATTTTGCCTTTTAACTGTGGTGGTGAGGTGCTGTTATCCACCTCAAACTCTTGGGTATTGCCTGTCCAGGGGTCCATAAAATCTATAAAGTGGCGTAGCGTGTCGTTAATAGCTTTAAAATGTGAAGATTTAAGCGTAACGTAGTGTCCGGCATGGTCTTTTTCATCTATTACCCCGTCTTCATTGCGGTCGCAGTTTACGGCTTGGTAAAAGAGGGGTATCACATCAGCGCCTTCTACGGTCATGCACTTAATCATGTCTGCCATAGCAGATTTAGGGTCGGTATTTACGTCGTGCCATTCGGCAGTCCAGCCATCGGGATTAGCGTTTAACCCTTTAAGCGTTTCTAAAATACCTTTCAACAAATCGCGAACTTTAGTGCCTTCAACGTCATCGGTATTGGCATGGCAGGCAAGCAGTTGTGCTATGGAGTCAATGGTAGCGCCGTTTATACCCGGAAACTGGTCTTTAAAATAACGCAAACACGAAGCTCCCGCTACCGGACCGCAAGCCATATCCGATGCGTCATGACCTTCTTTATCTTCAATACTTGAGCCTTGCTGCCCCATATCTTCCAGTTCGCGCTCCCAGTTAAAAAGCAGGGGTATCCACACAAATGTAAGTAAGTTGGCGTTTTCATCAGCCACAAACAGGTTGATATTGATAAAGCTGTCATCAAAAAGTCGGTTGCCTACTAATGTAGAAGTTTCGTAGTTAATGAGGGGTTTAAGGGGTGTGGGGTCGCAAAAAACGGGTTTTATGTCTTCTACGGTATTGCCGCACAAGTCGGTAAAAACTACTCTAATTTCTTTCCAAGCGCCGGCGGTGGGCAGTGGGGGCGGGTTCCAGGGTATAGCCCAGCCATTGCCGGTATTGCCAAGCGGCACTACTGTACCTATAGCGGGTGCGGCGCCATCGGTATCAATGCCTATGAGTATCCAAGGGGCGGCAGGGGTGTTTCGGTAATAAAAAGCGGCTTGCTGGTAGTTGTTGCTGATACCTTCGGCTGTGGCATGAATCCAAAAGGTTTGCTGCACAACATTTTCGCGCTCCATAGCCGGATTGGTGATAAAGGCTTTTTGTGGTGAGAGGTAATCAAGTGGCACAAAGTTGCTGGCAGCTCCATTGGGTCTTATTACCTGAATGGGCACTGCCGATGAGCCGGGCGGAGGTGGTATGGGCGAGCAGGGCATGGTAAACACAATTCGGGTATTTGTCCAAATGGTGTAATTGGAGTAAAAAATATCGAAAAAGCTGTTGAGGTAAATGGTGGAGCCGGGCTGTCCAAAATCGAACCCCGAACCGTGAATGGTAACGGTTTCGCCCGGGTAAGCCATAGGTGGGTAAACAGAAGTGATTACCGGTGGTTCGGCGGGCTCCCAGCTTACCATTTCGCCTTCGGTGAACCATGCGTTGGGGTCTTCGCCTAAATCAGACATTACCCCGGTAGAGGCAACTACATTGCAACCCAGCGCTTCTTCTAAGGCGCAAATAAAGGCTTCGCCTTCGGGTCCTTCTGCCACGCTACAAGCAAAGATGTTGAGCGAGGCAATTTTACCTGCTACGGCTTGGGCAAATGCGGCTATATTATCAATGGTAAGGGTTTGCCCGCCAATTTCTATACTGCCCGATGAGCCATGCGCATCAATGGTTACGTGTATGGGTTGGTTGCCGTTGGCTTCGTAGGCGGCGCAAATGGCTTCGGCGGCTTCGGTTATATCGCCACATTCTGCACCTGCCTCGCCCCATGCGTGCGGAAAACCAAGTGAGCCGCTCACCACTACCACATCGGGAGCGCCACAGTCCACTTCGGTACTTGTGCCGCCTAAACAAGCGCCACCGGTTTCGCCGGCATGGGTATTGTTTGTACCTACCTCTACAATGTAGCGTTCTGTGGTGCCATTGGTATAGGTAATTGCTACTCCCATATTACCTTGGCGCTCAAAAATGACAGCCCAGTTGCTCAGGTAGTTAGAAACATGGTAATGTATGCCGCACAAATAGGCTTGTGCCGGATTGAGCATAACCGGCGGGGTAATGTTGATGTTGGTAATGGGATTAGCGCCGTTGGTAAAAATAAGGGGTTGGTTTACTTTGGTGGTTAGTCGCGGGTATTCGCTTGGCGGAAAAGGCGTACCACTTATACTGGGGCAAGGTATGGGATTATACAGAGGATTGCCGGGCAAAGTAGCCGCACAGGGCAAACCGCCTCCCGATGATGCTACCGATATATCAAAAGGTTGTTCGGCAATAAAAGCGTTGCTCATTTTTACGGTTTGCAGCCCGCTTCCATCGGGCAAAAAGGTATGAACATTATCGTCTATTTGAACAAAATAATTATTGCCCGGTACACCTTGGTCGTTTCCGGTATCAACTACATCTGCCAAGTTAATACTGCCTATGTTTTTACCATTGTTAGTCCAGTAGCCGCCTCCAAAACCAAGTGGTCCGTTTTGGGTACAAAAACGTATGGTAATGCTGCCGCCTGCCGGTATGCAAGCGTTTGCCCAAACAATGTCGCAGGGGTTTCCCAAGTCTTTATCATTAGAGGGGATTTTGGGGTCGCCACAGCCGGGTGGGGCGGTAATAACGGTAGCCTTGAGCGAGCCGCCGGTGCCGGTAATAGCAGCATGAAAATCAGAGGCAGCCTGCCCGGTACTGTTGGTAAAGGTAAAATCTTTACAGTGGAGGGGTGCGGGGTTAAAGGCAATGGTGGTAAAAACATCAAAAAACGGAGGCAAGGTACTTGGTTTGGCAACAGCGCCGGTAATAAGCGGAAAAATGCAGTTGGGTTGGGTTTCTTGCGCCATAGTAACCGATGTTATGGTAGCGCCGGTGGCAGGCATGGGTGGTGCGCTCAACTGTATATATAGTTCCATTTTTTCAAATGGGGCAATGAACGGATTAGGTATAATGTTTGCCTGATTGCCTACTATATTTACTGTGCTTGCCTGAAAAGGCGGCGCTACGAGGATATTGGCAAAATTGATACCGGCAGAGGGCGGAATCTGGAGCATAAAACCCGATATGTTGCTTACCGTTATATTGTGCGCTTCGGTGTAAACGGTGTGCGTACCTTTGGGCACATGGATATTGTAGGTATTGCCCACGCCTTTAAGTTGCGAGGCGGCACACATATCGTAGTGTTTATTGGCGTTGTCTTTGGTAGAAAACCGCACTTTGAGTTTTGTGCCCGGGGGCAAATTGCCGGTAAACCCGATGTTTACGGTAACGGTTTCGCCGTCTTTAATATCGCTGGTGCCCGATGGGGTAATGGTTCTGCCGGTAGTACCGGGCGAGGAGTCGGTATTATCGGTTTCGGCGGGGTCTTTTATGCCATTGTCATTGTCGTCAAAGGTATCGGTAGCGTTTTCAATATCAATGGTTTGGATATTGGGCACAGCCGAGTTGTCGTCTTTGTAAACGGTAATGGTAATATCGGTAGCGGTTTTACCGGTGGTGTTTTTCACCTTAATTTGCTGGCTGTTGCCGCCGGGTCCTACCTCTATGGTGGCTCCGCCTTTGGGCACATTAACGGTATTTGCCCACCCGTTTGACAGACAAATCAATAAAAACAAGCAGCTTGCTACTGCCTTTACAGAGGTTAGTAAGAACTTTTTCATGATTTTTTATTTTTATGTGAAAAGATGGCACATCAGCAAACATCGTAGTTTGCTGCCTCGCAATGTGCCAATCTTTTGAAAGGAGGGCAAATGGGTTCATTATTCCGCATAGCGCAACCCATTTGTGCGCCGCAAAAGAAACAGCGGCTTAACCGTTTAAGGAAAACAAAAAAACCGCTTCACATAAAAATAAAACCGCCACTGCACAAACCAAAGGCAGCAATGGCAAAAAGTTGTTCAAATTTAGCCCAATTTTACCAACAAAGCAAAAAAAAGAAGCAAAAAATAGAAAAAGGCAAAAAAAAATCAGGCTTTTTGGAGGGTAAACCCAAAAGTAGTGCCCACGCCGGGTGTACTGCGGGCATGAATGTTTTGCCCGTGAGCTTCTACTATGTGTTTTACAATAGCCAGCCCCAGCCCTGAGCCGCCCAACATGCGCGAGCGGCTGGGGTCTATACGGTAAAAGCGCTCAAATAATCGGGGTATATGCTTGGCTTCAATGCCTATACCGTCATCGGTTACTTCTATCAGCGCAAGTTTATCCATGTCATAAATACCAATGGAGGTTTTGCCGTTTTCCTTGCCGTATTTAATGCTGTTAGAGATGAGGTTATTAAAAACCTGCCTTATTTTTTCTTTATCGGCAAGAACTACAATAGAGGTGCTGCAACCATCTTTAAAAACAATAGAAATATCATTGGCATCGGCAAGCATCTCAAACGAATCCATTACTTCGCGGGCTAAATCATAAATTTTAAAACGTTCCCAGTTTAACTCCAGCTCGCCGCTTTCGTGCCGGCTAATGATGTCAAGGTCATTGACAATGTTAATGAGTCTTTCCACATTTTTAGCTGCCCTGTGTAGGTATTCGCGGTTAATGCTGGGATCATCTATACCGCCCTCAATGAGTGTATCTAAGTAACCCTGCATGTTAAAAAGGGGCGTTTTAAGCTCATGCGATACATTGCCTAAAAACTCACGGCGGTATGCCTCTAATTTTTTAAGTTGTTCTATTTCGGTACTTTGTTGTTCAGCCCATTCCATCACTTCCAAAGTTACATCTTCCAGTACGTTCCGGCTCATGTTGGGCTTTTCGGGTATGTAGCCAATAGGCTTTTTAAGTCGGTGAATAATTTTGTAAATGAGTTTTATTCTGCGGTAAATAAAACGCTCCAATGCGCCGTAAAAAAGCACATAACAAACTACAAAACAAAGCAAACAGCCCAGCAGTATAACTACAACCGGCAGCGTAGGGAGTAAATAATGCAATAAAAGCAATCCGCCCAAAGTGGCAAGCGCACATAAAAAAGCAGTAGTAACGGCTAACCTGTTAGGGGTAATGTTTTTGTTGTTTTCTGTCATGAGAGGTGTTTTGGTAGGTTGTATAATTACCCACTATTGGCTGCCGTTTGTATTTTACCATGCAAATATAAGGTTAGTACTTTAATTTAAGTTGAAATAACGTTACTTGGCACAGAAAAAGACTCAAAAGATTAGAATTATTTTTTTACTGCCATACAACTTTTCAGGAAATAAAGAGTTAATACAAAATGTCTGCAAAATGATTACCATTTACCACACTAAACTGTTTATGAAAAAAAATCTTGCATTATTTGTTCTATTTTTTGCGCTGCTTGGAGCTACCACAGAGGTACAGGCGCAGGTATATGGCAGCGCCATAGGAGTTAACTTAGGCGTGCCGGTAGGGTTAAACTACAAACAATTTACTACCGATAGGTTTGCTTTTGAAGGCATACTGGGTTATTACGGCGATTTGGGCGGCGCTTATGCCAAAGGCTTTGAGGCAATTTTACTTGCCGAGTGGCATGCCGAACTTTTTACCCCCGAACTGAATTTTATTTATGGTGCCGGCGCTCATATAGGCACTTACAATGGTGGCTTGAGCCTGGGCGCTGATGGCGTTTTTGGGCTGGAATATACCATAGCAAATGCCCCCATTAGTTTTTCATTTACCGCAAAACCTGCCTATGGATGGCTCGACAACGGATTTAGTTTTTTGCCCGGCGGCGCTTTTGCACTCCGTTATATACTCCGATAAACGCACTTAATTTACCAAAGAAAGCCTTATTTTACAACATTGCATCGGTTTTGTGTATCTTTGCGGCGCAGTTGTTGGCGTTTCTTTATACACAGCAACGGCTTTTATTGTTTTTTTCAGCTATAACCCCCACCCCAATTTTTTTATGGGCGAACATTCATTAAACTACAATACCAACAACGAACCCATCATTTTTAGAGAGTACGGCAGAAACGTACAAAAAATGGTGCAGGCTGCTATACAATTAGAAACCCGCCAAAAACGCACAGCCGCCGCCCATGCTATCATTAACCTGATGGTGCAGTTGAACCCCAATCTCAAAAACATTGAAGAGTATAAACACAAACTTTGGGACCAACTCCACGCTATTGCCGATTTTAAGTTAGATATAGACGCTCCCTACCCTGTGCCCGAAAACCTTGAGCAAATAATGCCCAAAAGTGCTGATGTGCCCTACCCAAATCCTACCTCCAACGTAAAAAGAGGAAACTACGGCAAAAACCTCGAAGCGCTTATTCAACAAACCATTGGGTTAGAAAACGAGCGCAAACGAGCTGAGCTTACAAGACTTATTGTATATTACATGCACCTTGTTCACAGAACTTGGAACAAAGACAGTCAGATAAGCGCCGACACCATAAAGCATGATTTAAAACGCCTTTCTCATGGGCAGTTAGACATAGATTGGGCTGAAAAATGGTTATCAGAAAGAGGATTGCTCAAACCCATGTCATTAGCGCCACCACCAATTCAGCAATCTAAAGGCTCAAATGCCCAAAAACAACCCTCCTCCCAATCCGGCTCCTCCCCAACGCGTAAAAGAAAACGCAAAAGCCGCAAAAAGAAACCACAGCCACCTCAATAACCACTGCTCATTCATCGGGCAAAAGCAACTGTGTTCACTCTTTTCAGGCGAGCGCCCTTTTTTTATCTAATCCATCTATTACTTGCCATATTGCCATGCAGCAGGATACCTTTTTAGTAACAGGCGGTAAACCCCTTAAGGGCGAACTTACACCGCAAGGCGCAAAAAACGAAGCGCTACAAATAATTAGCGCCACACTTTTAACCGACGAAGAAGTAACCATTTCTAATATACCCGATATACAAGACGTAAACAAGCTCATAGATATACTGCGCGATATGGGGGTGAAAGTAACCCAATCAACCCCCGATACCTATACTTTTAAAGCCGATGCCGTAGATGTTTCTTACCTCAACAGCCCCGAGTTTACCAATAAAACCGGAAAACTGCGCGGGTCGGTATTGGTAATTGGTCCTATGCTGGCAAGATTTGGGCAAGCCTACCTGCCCAAACCCGGCGGCGATAAAATTGGGCGGCGGCGGTTAGATACCCACTTTTTAGGGTTACAAAGTTTAGGCGCACAGTTTGCATACAAAGAGGCTGAAAACGCATTTATAGTAAAAGCGCCCGCCCTTAAAGGCGCTTACATACTCATGGAAGAAGCCTCCATAACCGGCACCGCCAATATACTCATGGCAGCCGTTTTTGCCCGAGGTATTACTACCATTTACAATGCCGCCTGCGAGCCCTATATTCAGCAACTATGCCACATGCTAAACAGCATGGGTGCAAAAATAAGCGGCACAGGCTCTAACTTGCTTACCGTAGAAGGGGTAACCAAACTGCACGGCTGCCACCACCGCATACTGCCCGATATGCTGGAAATAGGCAGTTTTATAGGGCTTGCCGCCCTCACCCGGTCTGATATTACCATTAAAAACGTGCGGTTAGACCAATTGGGCGTTATTCCCGCCCTTTTTGAGCAAAAGTTAGGTATTCAGCTACACCTCCTTGGCGATGATATACACATACCGCCGCAAGAAGTGTATGAAATAGGCAGGTTTATAGACGGCTCCGTTTTAACCATTGCCGACGCGCCCTGGCCCGGTATTTCGCCCGATTTAATGAGTGTTGCCTTAGTTACGGCTACACAGGCGCGGGGTAGTGTGCTTATTCACCAAAAAATGTTTGAAAGCCGCCTGTTTTTTGTGGATAAACTTATAGATATGGGTGCACAAATTATTCTGTGCGACCCACATCGGGCAGTGGTAATAGGGCTTGAACGCCGCTCCCCGCTAAGAGGCATCAACATGTCATCGCCCGATATAAGGGCAGGCGTGGCGCTTTTAATAGCCGCCCTCTCTGCCGAAGGTAAAAGCACCATCAGCAATATAGACCAAATAGAACGCGGTTATCAGCACATAGACAAACGACTGCAAGCCATAGGAGCACAAATTGAGCGTATATAGTAGCTTAATTTGCTGTAAGTAGTTGGATTTCAGTGCGCTGCACCTTTTCAGGATAATGGTTAGCTCATTGCCCTATTTGTGTTTGCGTTTAGAGATATTTTGTAGCAAAGCCTTTGCCTACAAAGGTACAGCGCACCCAAATCTTGGTAGTGGATAGCTGCTAAAACCTTCGGTTAGGTGCAGCGCACCGTTATCTTATGGTTTTGCCGTAAAGCCAACCTCACCTTAATTAAGTCTGCAAATACACCATCAATTTGAATTGCAGACAGCACCTAAGTAGTTACAATTTGCTACCGTTTGGGTGCCGGAATTTTTAGGGTAATACCGGGCGTAATTTTATCAGACGTAAGTTTATTAACAATCATCAATTGGTTTTTTGTTACATTAAAAGAGTCGGCTACTTTATCAAGTGTGTCGCCTTCTTTAGTAATGTATTGGGCTACAATTAGCGGCTCGGCAGCAGCAGCCTTCATTTCCGGAAGTTCAGAAACAGGGGTAATGTTTTCGGGTTGTTTTCGGGCTGCTATGTTTTCATAAACTTTTGCATAGGCTTTCGGCACTTTTATGATAAGGGTTTGACCCGGCATAAGTTTGTTATTGGCAATTTTGTTCCAACGCTTAATATCTCCGGGCTCACAGTCATAAGTATCGGCAATGCTTCTGAACGAATCGCCATATTTAACTGTGTAGTCTATGTTCACCGTTTTTCCATCGTCTATTTTTACCGGCACATACTCCAAGCCATATTCATTCATTTTGTAATTCCAAACACTATTAACAGGTAGTTTTGCCTTTTCTTTCACACTGGCAGTGTTTAACACAATTTCGTTTTTTACGGGCATTTTAGCATTAACCAAACTCAGCAACTCACCCACTTTAGAGGCAGGAACGGTTAAAGCAAAACCATTGGTCATGCGTGGCACTACACCCTTAATGACTGCCGGATTCAAAAACTGAATTTCCTCTAATGACATGCCAAGTGTGGCAGCAACTTCTTTCAGTTCTATTGGTGCATAAACCCGCACCGTATCGGTAGCATAAAAATTATAGGGAGCATCGTATTTAACGATATTGTGGAGCGGATAGTAGTTCATGGTATATACAGCGGCGGTGTAAAGCGGCACATAACTTTGCGCCTCTTCACTCAAAAATGGAACTACATCAGTATAAGAGGTTCTTCCGCCCGATCTTCTTACCGCTTTATTAACTGTGCCTTCACCTACATTAAATGCTACTATGGTAAGCCGCCAGTCTCGGTAGCGGCTAAACAGATTGCGCAAATGCTGCACTGCCGCTTCGGTTGATAGCAGAGGATCAAATCGCTCATCAATAAAAGTATTGGCTTCTAATCCATACAATCGGGCAGTGCCGTAGGGAAGTTGCCACAATCCGGCACCACCGGCAGTTTTTGCATGAGGAATAAGCGCCGACTGCATAACGGGCAGGTATTTCAGCTCTATGGGCAACCCGTATCGGCTAAGGGCATCTTCAAAAATACGGAAAAAGTGGTCGGTTCTTGGCAACATGCGAGCTATCTGGTCGCGGCGCTGGGCAGTGTATATTTTAATGAATCTGCCTACCACTTCATCATACTCCATCGGGATAACGGTGGCAAGGGCTGCCAATTTCTCGGCATACTCAGCATCGGTAAATTCCGGAATTTTGTCGCCATTTATGGAATAACTTACCGGCTCAATTCCTTTAACTAATTTATTGCTTCGTATAAGGTTTGTTTGAGAGGAGCTATACAAAGAGGGTTGTGTTGCCGGTGTTACGGGCATGGGTGCAGGCGCTGCATCGGTAGTAGATTCTGCACCCTCCTCGTCCGACTCGGGTATATTAAGGTCTATGGCATCGCCATAATCAAAATTTGCTTTTTTGCTTTGGTTGCTGGTATCGGCAGGAGCCGTATTTTGCTTTTTTGTGTTACCTATATATGTTTGCGCACACAACTGCGGGTTGGAGCTTAAAATAAACAGAAAAAGCAGTAAAAAACAAAGTAATTCTTTATAGTATGATGCCATAATTGTGAATTTAAGAAGGGGGAGCATTAGAATAACTAACTCTTTGTAAGCAGGGCTTCGTTTTACAGGGTTAAAGTTAAGCATAAAAATAGTGTTGCCGTTTATTTGTAGCGCTTTTTTGTAACTACTTGCCATTTGTCTTGGTCTTAACTAAACTTTTTATTTTAACCACAAAGAACACAAAGGTTAGCACAAAGGTTACAAAGACTTTGCGTTCTTTGTGTAAAATGTTGCCAATTAGCCTGTAAACACGCCATAAATGTTGAATGATAGCCGGTAGCCAAGTACATACAAATACCCTCTCTTTTTTCTTTGTGCCTTTGCGTCTTTGCGTGAAATAAAGTATTGCTTGAAATCTTACCAATTAGCCTGTAAATACGTCATGAACTTGCAGGATGAGCTGCACCTAAGTATTGTATATGATTAGGGTGGCTATTGATGATTTGTTCTATTTCACAAAACAAAAAAGACCCGATGGGTTTTCATCGGGTCTGCCTACAATCAAGACAGCTTGAAATTTACGCTTATAGCAGCAAAATTTAATTTAGCTGTATTTACGGGAATTTAAAAGGCAAAATACCCCCTCTTCCAAAGCCCCCGATTTTTTGTTTCGCAGAGGCTTAGTATTCAAAAAGGTCGGTTGGTAACTGTTTATTTGATTTTATGAGGTCTTCCAAATAGAGTGCAGCGGTATAATCAATACTGCCGCCCGATTTTTGAGCTAATTTTACAGCTCTGCTGCATATAACAAGCGCTTTTTTATTGTTTCCAAGGCGGTATTGCAGAGCGGCGTAGGTTTGGTAGTAGTTGTAGTTATGCGGTTGCTGCCTTATGGCGGCTTTTACCCATTTAAGTGCACTTTCTAACTTATGCTTATCATGAATATGGAGGGCAAAATTTTGGGCTGCCCTATTAAGTAAATCGGGCTGGGTAAATGGGGCTTTGCTCAGTTTTCCCTGCATAAGGTGGCTATAATCTTGCCATTTTCCTTGTGTGCGATAGTAAAGTTCGTTTAGCTCTAATTGATAAATTTCAGATTTGGGGTTCTCCCACTGTTGTAGTATTTCCATTACGCTGTTATACTCGGCTTTGTCTTGCAAACTTGCAGCCTTATTTATGGTATAGCGCATAGCCTTAAACAGCGTTTGGTTTACCACATTTTCGCCTACTAAGGCTGCATAAGTGGGTTGATAAGTAAAAAGCCAGGCAAAAGCATCGGTGTTTACCTCTGTAGCAAAATCAAGTACAAACTGTGCATTTTTTTCAATCGCTTCTAAATCTGCCGACACGAGGTCAAGGTACTGATTCACAACATAGGCATTAGGCATACTGAAATCCTTTAAAATGTAAGCATACTCATACAAAAAAGCAGGACTTACGTTGCCATTCTCATATAAAAGTTGATAATCCAACAGTTTTTTCATCTTTTCGTCATGCAGAGGCGGGCTTACCATTTGTATGTTTGCAGGGGTATAACCACTATAACTTACCGCCATTGGAGTTGCCGAAGTTGCACTGCAATTAATTAAAATGAGAGACTGCGTACACAGCAGTTTCATTTCTTCTGCATTTTTGTGCCCATGCGCCCTGTTAATGAGTGCGCCGGTATGTGTAAAATACAACAAGGTAGGATATTGGTCTATTGCATAACGGTTTTTAAACTTCATTCCCTCAGCGCTGTGAATGTTCATTTTGTGGCAAATAAATCGGGTATTATACAGCGCTCCCACTTCGTTATTTTTAAGCACATCGGTTTGCATGGTTTTACAATCGGGCACCCCGGGCATAAACAGATAAACAAAAATGGGCATTCGCACATGATTAGCTACGGCTACCGTATGATCCCAAGTGCCGGTTAAAAAGTTAATACCTTCTGTAAGGTTATTATCTTCTGTGTCAGTTGTCATACACGGAGCGTTATCATTGCCATAACGAGTGGTGTTGGCAACTACGGGCGCTACCAATAACCACATAACCATGCCTACTGCTATCCATGTGCAGTAGGGAGTTGTGGTTGTATGGCTTCTACCCAAATTACTTGGAGGTTGGCTGTAAATTTGTTTCATAGTTCCGACAAGGGTTTAGGTGGATAAATGATGCCATATTTCAGTGCAAAAATACAGCTTGACTATTTTTGTTTTGTGGAAAAAAAACACTATTTCTGGACTATTTGGTCAAACACATATAGACCTATTTTTGCCCTTTTGCGCTAAAGTAAGCCAAAAATATGCTTTTTGGGTAAGTAGTACTACTAAAATATGAAATAGCCCCAAAAAATTACCTGTTTATGACCGGTAAACCCTAAAACAAAATGGTTTGCCCAGTATCTTTGGGTATTGGTTATAACCGAATAATTATGCGTTGTTATGGGCTGCTTGCTACATTGCACATAAGATTAAGAATTTTGAGCTTGCTCAAAGGGTAATAAAAGGTTTTAAGCATATTGAGCGGTATATTATGGCGCGCTGCACATTTGTAAAGCTAACAGCATCATAATTATGGTGTTGGGTTAGTAAAGCAGCACAAGGGAGCATCGCACTTAAATGATGTAAAAAAAGAGGTGTGCCTTACTGGTATTAAGTTAGCGCACTGTAAACCCTGCAAGAGCGTTAACCCCTTCGGGTGTTATTTTTAATTTAAACCTGACTTTAAATTTCCCGAAAAACCCTATCTTTACCATTTCAAAAAATGTTACCCTATATGTTCTACAACATATTCACCAGTTGCTTCATGCGCTTTTTTGGTTTGGGCTTTTTGTGTTTTGTGTTGGCATTTCTCATCAACGTTCATTTATATAGCCAACCCGCCACGCTTACCCCTGTAGGCAGCCCCGCCCCCGATGAACCCCTGCGCCAACAAACCAAGGCTAACCACACCCAAACGCCTTGGTACTTAGCCATGCAACAACCTAATGCCAATGTGCCGGAAGTGGAACGCTTATTTAACGAGTACTTTATAGCACACCCTTTTGAGCGAAGCAAACAAAAACAACGGTGCCAACTGTGGATAGAACAGGGCAAACTAAACATGGATGCCAACGGGCTGCCACTATCGCACCCTGCCTGGACTGAAAATGATGTGCGAGCTTTTATTATCAGAAACAACCCACCCATTAGCGGCAGCCGAGATGATTACTCGCCTTACCCTGAGTGGAACGATGTGGCAGGCACCTGGCGAATGATAGGACCCTACCATGCACAGCCTACCCGATGTATGACCTCACCCAATCCGTCGAGTTATATGATGGGGGGCTTTTGCGACCGCGTGTATATCAACCCCTTTAATACCAATAACTTGTATGCCGGTTTGTCTTACGGCGGATTGTGGGTTTCGCAAGATAAAGGGCAAACATGGGCGCTTACCGATGCCCAATTTCCCAACGGCACCAATACCTATGCCAACCGCGACTATTACTACGGTAAAATAGAAGCCAGCCCTGCCAACCCAGCATTAGTGTATGCCGCCACCGAAACCGGCGTACTAAAATCTACCAACTTTGGGCAAACATGGAGTCTCTGCCCTACCGTAAACCGAACCGTTGATGCTACCAAACGCCCTTGGTTTATTACCCTTGCCCCTGATGACACCTTAACCGCCCTCTGCAATTTTGGCAAGTTTATTTACCGCACTACCGATGCCGGACAAACATGGTCGGTAGTGTTTAATAACAATTCGGGCGGTCCTAATCATACGTTTACCTCCCAACATACCGTTAATACCAACTATGGTGTGTATGAACGCACCTACAACTTTTGGGGGCTTGCTTTTCACCCCACCAACCCCAATGTGGCGCTGCTGGGTGTATATAACAGCGCCAACCAAGCCTGCATTTACAAATCTACCGATAAAGGCGCTACTTTTTCATTGCTGGTAAATGTGAGCCAAAACCTAAGCCGAACCATGCCCGGCAGTTTGTTTTTTGAGGTGAAACCCGTTTCGCCCGATAAAATTTTTGTGTTCAGCCTCTTTACCCAAGATACCCTTTACAAATACAGCAGCACAAACGGCGCTTTGTTAGACAAATACAGGGTAGGAGCAGAACTGGAAGCCTTTGATATTACCCACAACAATGAAAACATCTTATACGCCGGCTACTATGGTTCGGGCGAGGTAAAAAAATCCGTCAACGGCGGACAAAACTTTACCATCATGAACCCGGGTTATACCAGTTGCCCAAACTACGTACACCCCGATGTGCGCTGTATTCATGCCATAGGCAACATGGTACTCATAGCCACCGATGGCGGCGTTACCTTATCGGAAGATGCTATGGCAACCACCAAAAGCATTGGCAACCACATCTCAGCTATTGACCTGTGGGGTTTTTCCAGCTCCTTTAAATCTGATATTGTGGCGGCAGGCTGCGACCATGGACCCACCAAATTCAGGCGGTTTGATGGCGAGTTTGGCTGGCTGGAAGTGGGTGGCGGCGATGCTTCCGATGTTACGGTGAACCCGGTAAACGACCGGTGGTTTTACCACAACAACGGCTACAATAAATACAAACGCTACATTAACGACAACGGCGCTACCGCCAGTTTTGGCGTAGTAGAAAACATCAGTTTTCACCGCGTTGAGTTTCACCCAAACGTGTGGACAACGGCTTACGGCATATCGGGCACCAAAATCCTTCGTTCTACCGATAACCTCAGTACCGCTACCGAATTTTACGACTTTGGCGAAACGGTAAACCGCATCAAAATTGCCCTCAAAAACCCAATGATAATGTATGCCCTGCTGAGCAACAACAAAATCAGAAAATCTACCGATGGGGGCATTACCTGGACACTCATTACCCCGCCATCCTCTGTTACCGGTGGGCAAACCAATATACGTGATATAGACGTGGGCAATAATCCCGATGAGCTGTATGCCGCTTATGGCAACTATCAAACTGCCTGCAAAATAGTGCGCACTACCAACGGCGGCGCCACCTGGACCAACATAACCGCCAACCTGCCCACTGCCGCTGCTTACCAAATAGCTTTTCAGCGCGGCACCACCGGCGGCATTTACATAGCCTTAGTGGGCAGAGGGGTGTACTACCGAAACAACAGCATGACCCAATGGGAACCACTTGGCGCCGGACTGCCTATGGCGGGCTACTGGCAAAACCTATACACCGTGCCTGCCCGAAACAAGTTTAGAATGGGCAGCAGCCGAGGAGCATGGGAGCATAACCTCTACGAACCTTCTGCCGTTCATACCCTTATTAGTACCGACAAAACCACTACCGCCTGCGCCCGCGACAGCATTGCCTTTCGCGATTACTCGGCTTACTATGGTAATGTTACCTTTAACTGGGCGTTTGAAGGCGGAAGTCCCGCCGCTTCTACCCTCGAAAACCCAAAGATTTCCTACAATACACCCGGCGCTTACAGCGTAACGCTTACGGTAACCGATGCACAAGGCAACTCCGATACCCAAACACTGACCAATTTCATTACCGTACTGCCCTCAGTTTGTGCACCCGATGCTGCGCCCGGCACTGCCCTGCAACTCAATGGCAGCAGCCAGTACGCCACCGCACCCGCCCTTAACCTAAATAGCAATACCGTAACCCTTACCGCTTGGATTAAGCGAAATGGCGCTCAAAACGACTGGGCAGGCATTTTGTTTTGCCGAGGCGGCAATACCACCGCCGGCATTAGCATACGCAATACCAACGAGCTGCGCTACCACTGGAACGATGGCGGCTACGGCTGGGCATCGGGCTTAACCGTACCCGATAACGAATGGACGCATATTGCCTTAGTAGCATCACCTACTTCTATGCGCATTTACCGCAATGGCGTAGCCGCCACCCACACCACCACCATAAGCCCCGAAGAATTTAATGCTGCCCTAAACATAGGTTTCGATGCCAACAACAGCGCCCGATACTTTAACGGACTAATAGACGAGGTATGCGTATATAACCGCACGCTTACCCAAGCCGAAATACGCGAGCTGATGCACCTAACCAAACAGCCCGATGCCGACCCCACTTTGGTTGCCTACTACCAATTTAACAATACCTCCACCGGCACTACCGAGTACGACCGCGCAAGGGTAAACCACGCTACATTGGTGGGCGGCGCTAACCGAGCGCCTTCTACCGGTCCGTTTGCGGGAGGCAACAGTTTCCGAACTACGGTAAATGCCGCCGGTTTAATAGATGCCCCGCCGGTAGGACTTAGGCTCAACTTTGCCGGCGGAACGCTGCCCGGCGGCGAAATAGTACTTTCCCGACTTAATTACCCGCCCGATGCCCTGCCCCCTTGCAGCAACTTCCTTGCCAACAACGGTTATTATATACTTAACAACTACGGCGCCAATGCCACCTTTACCGCCCCTGCCACCGCTGAGCTGTATGGTATTAACGTGCCGCCATTTGCCAACTTGCCTGCCACTGCCTACTCCCTGTACAAACGCAGTTTTAACGCAGAGGGCAACACATGGGGCAGCCCCATTGCCACTCCTACCGGTCTTACCGAAGGCTTATCGGGCAGTTTTACCTTGGGCAATACCAACGGTTTTACCTCGCAGGGGCAGTTTGCACTTACTGCCAATCTTACCCAGCAAAGCATAAACGGCTCCTCCGAAGCCTGTGTAAACGGCATTAGCGCCTACTCGGTAGCTCCGCTCAATACATTGGGCGCTACCTACACGTGGAGCATTACTGCCGGCAGCGGCAACATTCTATCGGGGCAAGGTACGCCGCAAATTCAGGTGCAGTGGCTTAATAACCAGCCCGGGCAGGTAAGTGTAACCATTGTGGAGTAGCAGCTAAACCAAACACATTAAACAAAAAAGCGTGTGAAAGGCGAACCCTCCACACGCTTTTTTTACCGCTAAACCGTTCTTCACCCAAGCGGGCAGAGAGGGTTAGTTAAGTGAGTACTCCACCTTTTGGTCGGTACGGTTAATGTAGGGTTTAAGGTCTTCGGCAAGGCGTTTGCGAATCCAGAAAATGCGGCTTTTAATAGTACCCAGCGGCACATTAAGGGCATCGGCAATTTCCTGATACTGGTAGCCCTGCACGTTCATGAGCAAAGTAGTTTGGTATGCTTTGGGCAAGCGTGCAATGGCGCGGTTAATATCCTCTACGGTTAAACCCGATTCGCCGGTGTTGATGGTGGTGTAAGCGGCGTTCATTTGATAGAGTTGCTCCACCGGATCCACAAGCGTATATTTGCGGGTAGCTTTTTGGCGGTATTGGTTAATGAAAATGTTTTTCATAATAACCAAAAGCCACGATTTAAGATTGGTGTTGTGCTTAAAGTTGTCTTTATATCGGAAGGCACGCATCATTGTGTCCTGAATTAAATCTTCCGCATCAATCATATTTTTGGTTAAACTGACTGCGTAAGGTTTAATTGTGTCATAAAGACGAACAACAGCGGTATTAAATTCTTCTGAAGACATAGCTGGGGTGAGGGGGTGTTTGGTGGTTAAGTAGTAAGCGTTTTAACCGGTAATGCAGTGTGATGTGCCGGTTATGTATGTGTATGTAGAGTAGGTAGTGGCGTTTAGGGTTGCTTGGTTTTAGAGAAATTAGTCGGTTTAAGGGGTAAAAACTTTCAGTTTGGGTAAACTATCTTTTAATTAGCCGATTAATGCCATGCTATCGGGGTTAATTATGTGCCGCATTAAATCCTTTTACTGCTTCGCTAAGGTCGTAAACAGGTTGGCTATCGTGAACAATGGAGGCAATGATACTTGAGCCTGCTGCGGAGCGGTAGCCGCCGGCACAGTGAACCATAATAGGTTTGTTTTGCGGAATTTCGGCAGCTCTTTCGCGCAGTTCGTATAAAGGCAGGTTAATAGAATTTTGGAATAACAGGTTTGCTTGATACTCGTTTGGATTGCGGATATCAATAATGGTGTAGTTATGAGGATTTTGGGTAAAATCGGTCAAATCGGGTTGTTCTGCACGGGTGCCATTAGCAGTGGGTTGGTAAATCATGGTTCCGGCAATAAATGGCTCGTAACCTATTTTGGCAGCCCGGCGCACGGCGGTTTCTAAGGCTTGCATAGTAGCGCCTACTAAATAAAACCTTTCGTTGGGCGAAACGATAGCGCCCAACCATGTTTCAAACTTACCTTCTTCCTGAATGTTGATAGCGCCTTTGAGGTGGGCGTTTTTAAAATCGGACTGGGGTCTTATGTCAATGATAAGGGCATCGGGAGGCAGT
Source organism: Bacteroidetes bacterium UBA2322 (assembly GCA_002345145.1). Classification (GTDB taxonomy): domain Bacteria; phylum Bacteroidota; class Bacteroidia; order Chitinophagales; family UBA2359; genus UBA2359. The sequence goes on along the minus strand of DDVC01000123.1, from coordinate 7,797 downwards.
ACGGTATGGGTGTGCAGGTGGGGCACTTTGGCAATAGCGGGTTCAAATTGGGTTGCGCCGCGCTTGTTTACATCAACATTGTAGCCAAAGTATTTAGGTATAAAAGGCTGGTCGGCAAGGAGGTGGTTTACAAACTCCTCTTCGGTCATATTTTGCAGGGCATAGTTGGTTTCTAACTGTTCTTTAAGGGTACTGCTGAGTTTATCGCTCAGGTTTTTGCCGCATAAACTGCCTGCGCCGTGAGCGGGTAGTATGGTTATGTGTTGCGGCAGGGTCATAATGCGCTCGCGGGTACTGCGGTACATTTGTTGGGCAAGCTGGGTGCGGGTAGCGGTTATGTTGCCGGCATTTTCGCGCAAATCGGGTCTGCCCACATCGCCTATAAAGAGGGTATCGCCGGTAAACAGGGCAACGTCCACGCCGTCTTCGTTGCTAAGCAGTATGCAAATGCTATCGGGCGAGTGCCCGGGTGTGTTAATGGCTCGCAAAAACGACTTACCTATGGTAACAATATCGCTGTCGTCAAAAGTTTCGTGCGGATAAGTAGCGCCTACTAACTCACTAACATAAATAGTAGCGCCGGTAGTTTCGGCTATTTCTAAGTGGCTGCTCACAAAATCGGCATGTGGGTGCGTTTCTATAACGGCTACAATGCGGGCGTTGTGGGCTTGGGCAAAATCGTAATAGGGGCGCGGATTGCGTCCGGGGTCTATCAGAGCTATTTCTCCATTGCTCAATACGGCATAGGAGGCATGAGAGAGTTGCTTATCGTAAAATTGTTCTATTTTGAGTTTCATGGGACTAATCCTGATTTTTTACCTTTAAATGGCAAAATTAGGCATTTTAGCTTTGGTTTACTATACCAAACAACTAAATCGGGAAATTTTTATTGTGATAGCTTTAATTGGGGTGCATAGTATATGCTATGACAGTACAAAGATGCAGAAATATGACGAGAATATCATGTTTTTAAGGAAATTTAACGCTGTTTTTAACAAAAAATGTTTAAACTTTAATTTTGGGGCTGTTTGGTTATATGGCGCTTAACCCATATTGCACCGGCAGTTTTCGAGGCAACTGATGATGGTGGTAATTTCTTTTTCTTTTAAGGAGTAATACACGTTTTTGCCATCGCGTTGGGCATTTAGGAGACCTTTTAGTTTCATGTTTGCCAAATGGTGCGAGGTGAGCGATTGTTCGGTATTTAGTTTTTGGCAAATATCGCCCACGCATAATTTTTCGTTAGAGTCTAACAACTCTACTATGCCCAACCGTATGGGGTGCGCCACAGTTTTGAGAATAAATGCTACGCGCTCTAATTTTTCTACGTCCATAACAGCGTTTTTGGTGGCTTTTTAATGGCATGATAATATGTTCATAAAAACAACAAAACGGGCGTAAAAGTTCCGTTTGGTTGTTGGGTAGCTCTTTGGTAGATATGGTATCGGGTAGTGGGCAGAGATGGTCAATTGTTATTTGATAGCAATGCTTACCCGATATGCTTCTATGTAAATTGCTTTTTTTGCCAAGTTCTATAACTTATTATGGCTTACTCCTAAGTTCAACAGTTGTACAGCCCTTAACCTTATCTACTTTTTTCTTGATAAAAAAGTAGCAAAAAACCAAGCCTGCCTGAAAATAGGCTAAAAATCTGCTCTGTGGGCGGCATGCGCCAAGGCAAACGCTGCACCGGCAGTGTTTCATAAACAGCATTAGTAGTGGCGTTTGCTGCGCCGCCTGCTAATCGCCCTCCGTTCCGATTTTCTTAACGCCGATTTTCAGAATGGCAACACAAAAGACTAACCAATAGTTTACATCTATTTCAGAATTGACCATCTCTGGGGTAGTGGGCAGCTCTTTGGTAGATAGTATTGGGTAGTGGGTACTAAGAAATAACAACTAATTTGCGCCTTTGCGTGAAACAAAATCAGGCTGGTAGCCGTAATTTTTCACTTTTCACGTCTTTGTGAGATTTCAAGGCAAACCGGCTTACCTTAGCTCATGGGCAGGTTTTTGTATGAGTTGGTCTCTGCCCGGACCTACCGAAATGTAGGTAATGGGTACGCCTAAGTACTGCTCCATAAAGGCGAGGTAATTTTTAAACGCCTCCGGCAATTGTTGGTAATCAGTAATGCCCGACAAATCGGTTTGCCAGCCCCGAAACTGCTCCCAAACCGGCTGCACCGGCTGCCGTTCAATATCATAAGGAAGCGTAGTAGTGGGTTGGTTGTTTACCATATACGCCGTACAGGCGGCAATGGTATCAAAAGTGGCAAGCACATCGGCTTTGGTCATAACCAACCGGGTAACGCCGTTGAGCATAATGGCATAACGCAGGGCAGGCAGGTCAATCCAACCGCAGCGGCGGGGTCGGCCGGTAGTAGCGCCAAACTCGCCGCCGGCTTGTCTTATTTGTTCGCCGGTTTGGTTGAGCAGTTCAGTAGGAAACGGACCGCTGCCCACCCGCGTGCAGTAGGCTTTGGTAATGCCTATCACCTCAGCAATGGCAGCGGGCGGCACCCCCAATCCGCTGCAAACACCGGCAGTAACCGTGCTTGACGAGGTAACAAACGGATACGTGCCAAAATCAATATCCAACATAGAGCCCTGCGCGCCCTCAGCAAGTATTTTTTTGCCCGATTGCAGCGCTTGGTTAATCATATACTCGCCATCTACCAATTGCATGGTGCGCAAAAACCGGATACCGTCAAAAAAAGCCTCCTCTAATTGGGCAAGGTCGTATTGGCGGTAGTTATACAAGTTGTGCAGCAGGTTTTCGTGCTTTTCTCTAATTTGGCGGTAGTAGGTTTCAAAATTTTGCAGTTCTACATCGCCCACCCGCAGGCCGTTTCTGCCTATTTTATCCATGTAAGTAGGACCAATGCCGCGCAGGGTAGAGCCTATTTTATCCTTACCCTTTGCGGCTTCCGATGCAGCATCGAGCAGTTTGTGGGTAGGTAAAATAAGGTGTGCTTTTCGGGCTATAAACAAGCGGTTTTGCACATCGGCGCCTGCTGCCTGCACTTTAAGAATTTCTTCTTTGAGCGATACAGGGTCAATAACCACACCATTGCCTATAAGGTTAATAGGTTTTGCATGAAATATACCCGAAGGAATATGGTGCAGCACTATTTTTTGTCCGTTAATATATAAGGTATGCCCCGCATTGGGTCCGCCCTGAAATCGGGCAACTATATGGTATTGGTTGGCTAAAAAATCAACTATTTTTCCTTTTCCTTCGTCTCCCCATTGGAGACCCAATAGTACATCAACGCTCATGGTTGGTTAAATTGGTGAATACAAATTGTATGTTGGGTGTAAACAGGGTTTGACGCTTTTTTTATGTGTTGCACAAAATTTGCAGGCAAACCAAACAAATTTACCTGCAAAGGTAGTTAAATAACCCAATGTAAAGCGCTTTTTTTGTGCCAAATTGCAAGCATACCCAACAACTGCCCGATGAGGTTGCACTGCCTAAGTATGTTTTGTGCGGGGGTAAAACCTTACTGCATAAGCGCTTGCCATAGGCGGGTGATTTTTTTGGCAAAATAGGTGAAAAAAATTTGGTGGGTTGGTGGGATTGGGGTAACTTAGCGACGGTTTTAAGAGCAGTACAGCGCCCGAAGCATTCAAAAGATATTTTCAGTAGCAAAAATAAAAGCAGGCATAAAAAAAGACGTAACTTTACACTCGTTAAGACATTCTTTTGCCACCCACCTACACGAATCCGGTACCGACATACGCATCATACAAGAACTTTTAGGACATAACGACCCCAAAACCACCGAACGCTACACCCATGTAAGTAACCGCACTATTCAACGAGTAAAAAGCCCCTTAGATAGCCTTTTTTAACAAAAATGCGAACAAAAGGTGCGTATAGAACCTAGTTGTATAAAATTTTATCCCTACCCGCTTGCAAATGTCATGGAAACCTGCTACCTTTGTTGTGGCATGTAAGCTTGCTTAGAATGA
>DDVC01000123.1:0-3618 GCA_002345145.1 Bacteroidetes bacterium UBA2322 | reverse complement strand
AATACGCGTATTTACGTACATGCGGCGGAGTAGGAAAACTTCATACAACTGCCGAATTACCGGAAATGCCGCCGGTAGTTGTGTGGTGTAATGGTTAGAGAGGTAGGGCGGCACTTCGGTAATTCGGCGGGCGTAGCGGAAATCAAAAAAAATAAAAAATAATAATGGATTCACAATTACAATCAATTTCCAAACTCTTTACTGAAAAACTATATCGAATTCCAGACTATCAACGAGGATATGCTTGGACTGAAAGACAATTGAGGGATTTTTGGGGAGATTTAATGCAACTTGATGAAGGCAAAGACCATTATGTTGGAGTTCTAACTCTTGAAAAAGTTCCCAAAAATATTTACTGCAACTGGGAAGACGATATCTGGATAATTAATTCAAGAAGTTACGAGCCTTTCTATGTCGTTGATGGGCAACAAAGACTTACAACTACGATAATTTTGATACAGGCAATATTGGAAGTAACTGACCATAATCAGAAGTTAAATTATACTTCTATCGAAAAAATAAAAGAAAGATACATTTATGAGTCGAAAGATGAGGGAATTTCAAGGTCTTATATTTTTGGTTACGAAAAAGATAATCCAAGTTATGAATTTTTAAAAACTAAAATTTTCAATGAAGTGTCAAGTAGTGCATACTTGGACGAAGAAACAATTTACACACATAATTTAGAGTTTGCAAAAAGTTATTTTATTGAAAAGTTAAAAGAATTAAACAAAAGTGGTATAGAGCAAATATACAAAAAAGTAACTCAACATTTACTTTTTAATATTTATAGCATCTCGGCAGACATAGACGTATTCGTGACGTTTGAAACAATGAATAATCGAGGCAAACCTCTATCGAAACTTGAATTGCTTAAAAATAGATTGATATATTTATCTACAAAATTTGATGTTATCGAAACCGAGAGGACAAAATTAAGAAAGACAATAAATGATTGCTGGAAAGCAATATATCACAATCTTGGAAAAAACAAAGATAACCCATTGAAGGACGACCTGTTTTTACAAAATCATTTTATTATGTACTTTGGAAAAGAGGTAGCAAATGTTGATGAAATGGAAATCTTTACTCAAAGAAGGGTTATACACCCTTATTATAGAGACAATTATATAGACTATTTGCTTGAAAAAAAATTCACTCCAAAAAACATTGAAGGTACAGAATCACAAAAAATTGTTGGCATAAAAGAAGTTTACGAATATTCAGAAAATCTTCAACAATCGGTTTTACTTTGGTATGACTTATTTAATCCAAGCCAAAGTAAGGCATTAAGTGATGAAGAAAAAGTCTGGGTTGATAAAATTGGAAGGATTGGGATTATACCCTTCGCACCATTGCTTTTAACTGTTTATCTGCAAAAACCGTCAAAAGATAACTCAGTAAAACTTTTAAAATGTTTGGAAAGGTATGCCTTTGTTATGATGTTGGTCACTTATCGTTTTGGTTGGCATCCGATGGAATTTCAAGGTGCAATTCAACACATAACAAATGGAAAATCTACTGTGGTTGAAATTACGAAAGTGATTCAAGAAAGATTAGACGAAATCACAAAAAAAGAGAATTTAGTTGATATTTTGATTGATAGGTTTAAAAGAGGGTTTTATGATTGGGAAGGGGTAAAATATTTCATGTATGAGTATGAAATTTCTTTAAAAGATAAAACAAAAACCAAAAGGGAGAAAATAAATTGGCTACAATTTATGAATGAAGCAGATGAGTTTGTAACAATTGAACATATATTTCCACAGACTCCAAAACTTGAATGTTGGCAGACTAATTTCAGTAAATTCACACCAAAAGAGAAGAAAATTTTGCAAGATTCGTTGGGCAACCTTCTTCCGCTTTCACGAGCAAAAAATTCAAGTTTGCAAAACAAATGCTTTTCTGATAAACTCGATAATAATGACAATCAAATTGGTTATAGATACGGTTCATATTCGGAAAATGAGATTTCAAAACTTGAAGATTGGAAACCCATTGATATATTACAAAGAGGAATAAAGTTGCTTGAATTTATTGAATCACGTTGGGGACTTACTCTCGGTGATAATAATAAGAAAATTGAGATACTAAACCTTAAATCTTTACTCCCTAAAATAATGTAAAATCCGCTATCAATACATGGCCGCCTATGCTGCCCAACGCCAGCCCACAAAGCCAACGCAGGGCAGCACAGCGTCCATGCTCACGTTGTGCCTCAGCATAAAAACAAAAACGACAATGAAAAAAGCAATGATAATCACAATAGGAACAGGCTTTGGAGTTGATAACGGAGTTGCATTTTCCGTTAGACAGCAAAATCCTGATTTATTGTGCTTTATATACTCAAAGGAAAGTGAAAAAACACTTGAAGCGGTATTGACCAAGTTGTCAAAAAAACGAGAAGACGTATTGCTCAAACAGTTTGACGAAATAAATGACGTGGAGATACTCTACCAAGAATATTCAAAATACATTGACCAAATTTTAAGGAAAGGGTATTTGCCTAACGAAGTTGTAGCAGATTATACAAGCGGAACAAAATCAATGTCTTCTGCACTTGTAAGTTCTGCAATCGCAAAGGAAGTCGGGGTATTAAGTTATGTTTATGGACTTCGTGATGAACAAGGACGTGTTATATCAGATACAGAACGACTAAGCCCATTATCCCCCAATGCCATATTTACAGAGCAAAAAATAAAGTTGTTTAAACAGTTGTTCAACCGTTATCAATTTGATAGTGCTTTTGAGTTACTTCACAATACAACAATACACTATAATTTTAGAGATTTGACTAATTTTTATTTGGGTTTGTCAAAAGCGTATGCAGAGTGGGATATATTTAACTTTAAGCAAGCTTCTGAACAATTAAATTCTATTAATGCAGAAGTCGCAACTCAATTACAGTTGAAAAAGTTAGTTGAAAACCATAAAGCTAAATTACACAAACTCAAACAAGCAAATGAACAAGGAAAATTAAGTGAAGACGACTTGACCGACTTGTTTTCAAATGCTATAAGACGGTTTGAAGAAGGAAAGTATGATGACTGCGTAGCACGACTTTATAGACTTGTTGAAATGGTTTCTCAAATAGAATTTGAAAAAGAGTTTCAGATGACAACCGATAAGGTTAAAATAGACATTCTTCCTGATAGCCTAAAAGAACGGTTTGTTGCCAATCAACAAATAGAATTGGGATTACTTGATACCTTTAAAGTGCTTAACGAAAAAAGTGAAAACAAAAGAACAAAGACCTTTTTTGCGAAATTTGACGACTTTAAAAAGTTACTATCTGTACGAAATCACTCACGTTTAGCACACGGACAAAGACCCATAACGAAAGAAACTTGTGATAAACTGATTTCTTTTATTCAAGAAGTATTTGAAATTAAAGACAGAACAGACTTTCCAAAACTGAAATAAAAATGCCGAAGGCACAACATTGTATATGCGACTATGTGCCTGCCGCAGGCGCAACACAGGCACACATCGCATATACTTTTCCGTTGTATAAAATTTTATCCCTACCCGCTTGCAAATGTCATGGAAACCTGCTACCTTTGTTGAGGCATGTAAGCTTGCTTAAAATGACAACGGCAAAGGTAGCAGGCTGCCATT
>DDVC01000167.1:24716-24906 GCA_002345145.1 Bacteroidetes bacterium UBA2322 | reverse complement strand
CAACCTCACCCCATCAATACTTACCTGTTGGCTCGTTTTGTTTATGCCGTTATTTCTTTACCTTTGCGTGTTTTTTTACCGAACACCATTTTACCTACTCATGACTGCCAAAGAAATAAGGAAGGCTTTTTTAGATTTTTTTGCTTCCAAACAACACCAAATAGTAGCCTCTGCCCCCATTGTGGTTAAA
>DDVC01000167.1:0-24383 GCA_002345145.1 Bacteroidetes bacterium UBA2322 | reverse complement strand
TTGACACCTATCACCACACCATGTTTGAAATGCTGGGCAACTGGTCGTTTGGCAATTATTTTAAACAAGAAGCCATACAATGGTCGTATGAATTTTTGGTAACAACACTACACCTCAACCCCGATAGGCTGTATGCCACCGTTTTTGAGGGCGATGCCAAAGAAAACGTGCCCAAAGACGAAGAGTCGTTTCAACTGTGGAGCGCCCTATTGCCGGCAAGCCATATTCTTACCGGCAATAAAAAAGACAATTTTTGGGAAATGGGCGATACCGGTCCGTGTGGTCCGTGTACCGAAATTCATTACGATATGCGTACCGATGCCGAGCGGCTTATTACCAATGGCGCAACACTGGTAAACAAAGACCACCCGCAGGTAATAGAAATATGGAACAACGTTTTTATACAGTTTAACCGCCTTGCCAATGGCAGCCTTGAACCCCTGCCCGCCAAACACGTAGATACCGGCATGGGCTTGGAGCGATTGGTGCGTGCTATACAAGGCAAATCGTCTAACTACGATACCGACCTGTTTACCCCCATTATTGCCGAGGTAGAACGCCTAACCGGCATAGAATATGGTAAAGATGAAAAAACCGACATTGCTTGCCGCGTACTTGCCGACCATATCCGCTCCATAGTATTTACCATTGCCGATGGGCAGTTGCCCTCCAATACCGGCGCCGGTTATGTAATACGCCGCATTTTGCGCCGGGCAGTGCGGTATGCTTACAGCTACCTGCACTACAAAGAACCCATTTTGCACAACTTAGTGCCTATTTTAGTTATGCAATTTGATGAGCTGTATCCCGAACTAACAGAGCAACAAGCCTTTATAACTAAGGTAATTTGGCAAGAAGAAAGCTCCTTTTTGCGCACACTCGAATCGGGCTTGCGCAAATTTGGGCAAATAGAAGACCAACTCAAAACATCGGGAAAAACAGACATAGACGGGCAATCGGCTTTTGAACTCTACGATACGTTTGGTTTCCCGATAGACCTTACCCGACTCATTGCTGCCGAAAAAGGCTTAACCATAAACGAAACCGGCTTTGCACAAGCCATGCAAGAGCAAAAAGACCGCGCCCGCCAAGCCGCTAAAATTGATACCGGCGATTGGGTTACCGTAAGCGCCTCTGCCCTTGCCGGCGAGTTTGTGGGGTACGATACCCTGCAAACCGTTACCCAAATGGTAAAATACCGGCAAATTACCCAAAAAGGTAAAACCCAATACCAAATTGTATTAGAAACCACCCCCTTTTATGCCGAAAGCGGCGGACAAGTGGGCGACAAAGGGTTCCTTTATTTTGGCGACGACAAAATAGAAGTACTCGATACCAAAAAAGAAAATAACCTGATAGTACACTTTACCAATGCCCTACCGCCCGATGTTACCGTGCCTTGCCACGCCGTAGTAAACGAACTGCTTAGGCATAACACCACCCTAAACCATACCGCTACCCACCTGCTACATGCCGCGCTTAGACAAAAATTGGGTACCCACGTAGTTCAAAAAGGCTCATTGGTAAACCCCGATTACCTCCGTTTCGACTTTTCGCACTTTGCCAAAGTAACCGACGAAGAGCTGCGCGCCATAGAAGAACAGGTAAACGACAAAATCCGTCAAAACATACGCTTGCAAGAAATGCGCAACATACCCATAAAAGAAGCCATGAACATGGGCGCAATGGCTTTGTTTGGCGAAAAATACGGCGATTATGTGCGCGTAATAGTGTTTGACCCCGATTATTCCATAGAACTTTGCGGCGGCACGCACGTAGATGCCACCGGTAAAATAGGTCTTTGCAAAATTACCGCCGAAACCTCCATAGCCGCCGGTGTGCGCCGTATAGAAGCCATAACCGGCAGCGCCGCCTACCAAATGGTAGCCCAAGAATGGGACCAAACCCGCCACCTGCGCCACCTGCTCAACAACCCCAAAGACCTTGCCGCCGGTATTCAAAACCTGCTCGCCGAAAACGAGCGCCTGCGCAAAGAAATAGAACACCTCCACACCGAACAAGCCGTACAGCTAAAAAACAACCTCAAAACAAAAGCAGTAACCCTGCCCAACGGCATCAACTTTTTGGGCGAACACCTTACCGGCAACCTTACCGCCGATATGGTTAAAAAAATAGCCTACGACCTCAAAAACGAAATGCCAAACCTGTTCCTTGTGCTGGGCGCTACCATAGACGACAAAGCCCACCTAACCCTCATGCTTGCCGATGAATTAGTGCAAAACCACCAACTCAACGCCGGCACACTCATTCGCACCCTTGCAAAACACATTCAAGGCGGAGGCGGAGGGCAGCCTTTTTATGCCACCGCCGGCGGTAAACACCCACAAGGCATTGCAGCAGCCATTGAAGAAGCAAGGTTAGTGGTTAGCGGTTAGTTTTGGTAGATAGTAGTGGTTAGTGGGTAATTGGTAGTGGGTATATGGTAATCAGCACTAACAACTAATAACTAACCACTAATTCGCGCCTTTGCGAGAAACAAAATCGGGTTGGTAGTCATAATTCGTAATTCACTCTTCACTCATAACAGTACAGACGCACGGCCGTGCGTCTCTACATTTTTCACTTTTAAGACTCAAAACTTGCAAAAGACTTACGACATAACAATTGGCTTAGAAGTACACGCTCAACTCAGTACCCAAAGCAAGGTTTTTGCTCCCGATGCTACCACATTTGGAGCCCAACCCAATACACAGGTGAGTTACATTACCCTTGCCCACCCGGGCACACTGCCCTTTTTAAACCAAAAGGTAGTGCAGTTTGCCATTATGCTGGGTATAGCCACCAACTGCACCATTAGAGAATACAACGAGTTTTCGCGCAAAAACTATTACTATGCCGATTTGCCAAAAGGCTACCAAGTATCGCAATACGATACCCCCATTTGTTACAACGGACACATAGAAATAACCCTGCCCGATGGCTCTGCCAAACGCATACGCATAAACCGCATACACATAGAAGAAGATGCCGGTAAAAGCATACACGACCAGCACCCGCGCCACTCTTTTATAGACCTGAACCGCGCCGGCGTACCCCTGCTCGAAATTGTAACCGAACCCGAAATAAACAGCGCCGATGAAGCCTACCTATACGTGGCAAAACTCCGCCAAATTATGCAATACCTTGGCGTTTGTGATGGTAATATGGAGGAGGGCAGCCTGCGTTGCGATGTAAACCTATCCGTAAAACCCGCCTCACAAACCCAATTAGGCGAAAGAGTAGAGGTGAAAAACCTCAACTCACTGCGCAATATTAAACGCGCCATCGAATTTGAATCTGCCCGACAATTGAAACTTGTAACACAAGGCATACCCGTAAACCGCGAAACCCGAAGTTTTGATGCCACCAACGGCACTACTTTTCCGCTCCGAAGCAAAGAATTAGAACACGACTACCGCTATTTTCCCGAACCCGACCTGCCCCCGCTCCTTATTTCGCCCGATGTAATAGATAAGGTACGAACTGCCATGCCCGCTCTGCCCCAACAATTGGCAGCCCAACTCATTACCCAATATGAGCTATCGCCCTACGATGCAGCTGTACTTACCGATACCAAAGAAACAGTAAACTACTTCCTGCAAACCGTACAACACACACCACACTATAAGGCAGTTGCAAACTGGGTTATGGGTCCGGTAAAATCATGGCTCAACGCCAATAATACCCAACTAAGTGAATTTGTGTTAAAACCGCAAAATCTGGCAGCATTGGTAAACCTTACTCAAACCGGAAAGGTTAGTTTTTCCGTAGCGGCACAAGACCTCCTGCCTGCTTGTATAAACCAACCCGATACAGACCCACATACCCTTGCCGAACAATTAGGGCTCACTGTACAACATAACGATGACCTTATAGCACAACTTATTCAGCAGGTAATTGACCAAAATCCCGATAAAGTAATAGCGTATCAGAAAGGTAAAAAAGGACTTTTAGGCTTTTTTATGGGACAAATTACCCGACTTAGCGTCCAAAAACTTCACCCCCCAACCGTTCAGCGCCTTCTTGAACAAAGGTTAAACAACCAATAGTAACCGCTAAACCACAAACTTACTCATGCCGGTAAAAACCACATTTTTATCCGTATCTTTGCACGTTCGTTCTAAACTTTTACACTTAATCATAAACATAAAAACAATGAAAAGACTTCTAAGCGCTACCGCAGCACTTACCTGCCTTATCTTCATAGTTAGTTGTGGCACCCAAAACCAAAACTTTAACGGCTATGTAATAAAGGGCAAAATAGAAAATGCCAGCCCCAATACACAGGTATTTTTAGATGCCCTGGCAAGTAAAAGCGTTGATGTAATAGACACCGCCACTGTGGACAAAGACGGCTCTTTTGAGCTGAAAGGAAACCTAAAAGAACAAGTGTTGGGGCGGATTCGCGTGGGTACAGGCGTTGTTAGCGCCTTTTTAGTGTTAGACAACTCAAAAATGGAGGTGAACCTCAATGCCCAAAACCCCAATGAGGTACAAATTAGCGGACAGTCTGAATCGGTTCAACTAACCCAGTTGATAAACAATATCAGAAGTATGCCGCCCGAACAACGCGACGGCTATTTGCAGGCTTATGTGGACACGGTAACGAACCCCTTCATTGCCTACATGGCTGTAAGCAACTTAGATATCAACAGCCATTATGAGCGCTACCAAAAAGTTGCCCAAAAAATGAGCAATGATATTCCAAATAACCGTATGGCTCGTGAGTTTCAGGAGTATGTGGCTTCTATGCAAAACGTCATGAATACTGCCGTAGGAACGGTAGCGCCCGATATTAAACTCCAAACACCGGAGGGAGGTGAAAAGGCACTTTCTGAATTGCGCGGCAAAGTAGTACTCATTGATTTTTGGGCTTCTTGGTGCGGACCCTGCCGCCGCGAAAATCCTACCGTAGTAGCTGCCTACAACAAATTTAAACCCAAAGGTTTTGACATTTACAGTGTATCGCTCGACCAAAGCAAAGAAAAATGGGTGGCCGCTATAGCACAAGATAAACTTACCTGGAACAGCCACGTAAGCGACCTTGCCGGCTGGAACTCATCGGCTGCTGCTTTGTATGGTGTGCGCTCTATTCCTGCCGCTTTTTTGATTGACAAAGAGGGTAAAATTGTAGCCAAAAACCTGCGTGGTCCTGCCTTAGAAGCAAAACTTGCTGAATTGCTGGGTTCGTAAAAATTTCATAAGACACAAATTGTAAAAAAGCATCGGGAATTAACCATATCCCGATGCTTTTTTGTTTTTATACCCTTATTGCTGTATGGTTGAGTTTGCTATTAACAAGGCTGTTTATTCCAGCATGTTACCACCCGAAACCAAATGCGCATGACCCCTCAAAAACTCATCGGCAGGCATGGCTTTTTTACCTTCCAACTGCAATTGGGTAATTTGGAGGCAGTAATCGCCGGCAGCCACATTAAGATAGGTTTTACCATCGGTTAGTAGGGTGCCGGGTGGTAGGTGTTGGGCAGGGATATTGGTAAGCAGCGACCCGAAAATTTTTAAAATCAACCCGTTTAAGCGCGAAAAAGCTGCCGGATAAGGGCTAAGTCCCCTTATTAAGTTGTAAATTTTTTGGGCGGGCTGCTGCCATGTTATGTGGCAAGTTTGGGTAAAAATTTTAGGCGCTTTGGGCAAATCACCTATTGCGGGTTGTGTTAGTTTGGGGGCATTGCCGGCTGCTATTGCCTGCACTGTTTTGAGCAGCGTTTGTGCACCCAGCATCATGAGCCGGTTGTGCAGTTCGCCGGCGGTTTCGTGCGGGGCTATTGGTGTGCTTTCTTGATAAACCATATAACCGGCATCAATTTCTTGCTCAATGTAAAAAGTGGTAACACCGGTTTGGGTTTCGCCGTTTATGATTGCCCAGTTAATGGGGGCAGCGCCGCGGTATGCCGGCAGCAAAGATGCATGTACGTTAATACAACCCAGCGGCGGCATGGTAAACACCGCCGCCGGCAACATTCTAAAAGCCACCACCACTTGCAAATCGGCTTGTAGGTGGTTTAGGGCGCTTAAAAATTGGGGGTCTTTCAGTTTTTCGGGCTGTAAAACGGGCAGGTTATGTGTTAGAGCATACTTTTTTACCGCCGATTGAGATAGTTTTTGCCCTCTGCCGGCGGGTTTATCGGGAGCGGTTACTACTGCTACTATAGGGTATCCGTTTTGCACCAATATATCTAAACACGGAACGGCAAAATCGGGCGTACCCATAAAGATAATTTTCATAACAGAATTGCTTAGAGGTGAAAACGCAAAAAAAATACAAAAGGCTGTATTACCTAACCACTAACTGAACGGTGGTTTGCCCTTTTTGCTCCAACAGCACCTCGCGCCCTCGGCTGAAACGTTCAATTGCCTCCGGTGTGTAGTGTCTTATGGTAATAAGTTCCAAATTGGCAAAGATGCGCTCATTGTAATTGGCTTTAAGCTCAGTTATAAGTGGTTCTACTTTGTAAGGCACATTATCAATACAAGCCGAAAAACTAATGGCGGCATTTTGGCTTAGGTTGGCTTTTACCCTGTGTTTGGCAAAGAGGTTATACAAACCGCTCAGGTTTTCTTCGGCAACAAAAGAAAAATCTTTGCTTCGCACATTGAGCAACAACTGATTTTTTTTGATAACCACAATGGGCGGAATTTCCTTTGGGTTTACAGTGTCTTCGGTATGAATGGTGGTGCCCGGGTTTTGGGGGTCAATAAAAGAGCGCACTATGAGCGGAATACCCTTATTTTGGATAGGTTTAATGGTTTTAGGGTGGATAACTTGTGCTCCGTAGTAGGTCATTTCTACGGCTTCGTAGTAAGATAATTTAGGAATTTGAACCGCATCGGGCACTAATCGGGGGTCGGCGCTTAAAATGCCGGGCACATCTTTCCAAACTGTCATGCTTTCGGCATCCAGCATATTGGCAAAAACGGCAGCGGTATAATCTGAGCCTTCTCTGCCCAAGGTGGTGGTAAAGTACTCTATGGTAGCGCCTATAAAACCCTGTGTTACCACCATGGCATTTTGGGTGAGTAGCGGCAGCAATTTTTCGCGCACTTGCCAGTTGCTCACTTCCCAATTTATATTAGCCTCGCGGTAGGTATTGTCTGTTTTAATACAATTGCGCACGTCTAACCAGTGGTTGGGCACACCGGTATAGTTAAGGTAAGCGCTAACCAATAGGGTAGCCAACAGCTCGCCTGCCGATACAATTTGGTCATAAATAAAATTGTAGGCAGCCATTGGTTTTTTTTCAAACATTTCTTCTATGCGCGATAAAATTTTATCCATATCGGCATAAACGCTGTGGAGCTTATCGCCTGCAAACAACTCATCGGCTGCTTCAAAGTGGGATAAACGTACTTTGTTGAGCAATTCCTGAGCTGTGCCGGTTTCATTGGCGTATGCCGATACCACTTCTTCCAGTGCATTGGTGGTTTTTCCCATAGCCGAAACAACTACTACTAACGGTTCTCCTTTAAAGGTGGCAAGAATACCGGCTACATTTTTAATACCTGCGGCATCTTTTACCGAAGCGCCACCAAATTTAAATACTTGCATGTTTTATGATGGTTATGTAATGAGGTAATAATTTACTGCCCCGTTTACAGTGGGGTAGAAAAGGGCGCAAAATTACAGCTTATTGCGGTTATTTTGATACGCCGCTTGTGCGTAGAGCGGTAAAAGTGTATGGTACAAACCAGCCTGTTACGATTTACCATTGTAAAACACGCTGCGTTGGGAGGTCATGTGGTTATTGCCCAATACATTCCTCAGCAAATTGGCAGCGCCTTGTAAATCAAGGAAATCGGGTAGTGTATCCAAGCCATATTTTAGGAATTTTTCCTTTTCTATTTTGGCTTTTTGGAACATATTTGAGTTGGTATCCGTTTCGGGGTTTAAGCTAAACAGGCGCGGCGGGGCAGTTTGCTGTGGTTTATCGAGCAGCCAAACGAGGTAATCATCTAAAATGCGCAAAATATAATCCCAATTGTCAAAGATGCTTTGCACCAGTCCTAAATCTTGGTGGGCATCTTCAAAAATGCAAAGTTCAATTACCTTGTGAACTATGGCGGGTTCATCGTTATGCACCTTAATGGTGGGAAAGAGGCGGTCAAAAGCGCCTTTAAATACCGATTGATTGAGCGGCGACCCGATGAGTATGTAGTTAAACGTTTCGGGGAAAAGGGTGGGCATCATCTCGGTAAGCAGAACGGTAAAAGTAGCCGTTAATTTAGCAATATCGGCAGTTTGGGGGGCTTCCATGCTCAGTACCATTACCCTGCCCAATGGGTAATTGCGCACGGGTACTTGGTTTTCAGTTATTTGGGTGTAGGTATAATCATTTGGTTGCAGGCTAATATCCGATGTAAAAGTAGTATAGCCATTGGTGCTTATTTCAAATGATCCTTCGCTGAGTTCAAGGGTAATTTTTTTAAGGAGTACTTTGCGTTGTGCGTCATTAAGCGGCGGGTCGAGGCGGGTAAGCAGTACCTCCAAATCGGGGCGGTAGGCAACCACAGGTGTTGGCGTATCATAATTAGTCTGAAGTAGTCCGTTAATATAATCAAATCCTTTTATGGCGTATGATTTGCCGCCAAAGGCATGTATTTGGTCGGGCAGGTAATTTTGAAACAAGAGGTCGAGCGATGTTACCTCTAAGGTTTCGCCGGCTCTTATAATTTCCACTTTTCGGAGAAAAGCGAGGTTAAGTTCCGATTTAATCTGGGGCAATAATTTGTAAAAAGTAACTTGTTTAAAATTGTTCAACTCGCGGTCATATATGGCATCGGAGCGCACCGAGAGGTAGTTGGTAGTTACAATATCAATATCAAAAGCCAGTCTGAACAGGTTGCGAAGTTCTTGTTTTACAAAAACGGCATTGGCATTTATCCAGAATAATGACTGAAGAATTTCGTTTTCGGTAAGTTCATACACCACCATTTGCTCTAAGAGCTTACGTGCTACTTCAAAACGGCTGGTCATTAGTTTAGACGATAGGGCATACAAAGGTGTGCGCCAGAAATAATCGAGGTGAAAAGCAAAATAATCTCTGAGCATATAGGGTGGGCAAACTATATGCAAGAAGAGGTTTTGCTTAGCAAAAACCTGCCATTTGCGCAGGGCAGTAACCATATTAAACTCATTGTCGCGCAGTAGGATAAAGGTATTTTCGCCTACGGTCATTAAACCGTTTACCTCACTTGATTTTACTTCATTAATGCCCTTTAAGCGCAGTGTTCGCGGGGCAACAATGGTGGGGTTTAAGGTGCCGGTATTGTTATCGGTTTCTTCTAAATACTCGTAATAGGGCAGTCCTTCTTGGTTGGCTATCCTTATATCGGCTATGTTTTCGCGGCGGGCTATGAGCGCCAGTACGGCTTC
Organism: Bacteroidetes bacterium UBA2322; assembly: GCA_002345145.1. Lineage (GTDB taxonomy): Bacteria > Bacteroidota > Bacteroidia > Chitinophagales > UBA2359 > UBA2359. Next base: position 14,992 of record DDVC01000167.1, on the reverse strand, counting down.
GGCGCCTAAGTATTTTTGTATGTTCCCCAGCACTACTTTATGCTGAAAGAGTGTATTGCCTTCTAATTTCCAAAACAACAAAAAGATATTTTCGGGCAGGTTATGGCGCATGCGTACTTCGCGCGAATTGGCGCTGGCTTCTAAGTTGTGTACAACCGATGATTGGAGTGACTCCCGATAATCGGCTAAAACTATACATTGGATATTGCGGTATTTGCTGCGCAATATATTGATTAGGATATTATTGGATGTGAGCGATTCTGAAAAAACTTCATCGCCACTTAGGAACAAAATGGTTTTAAGGCTGTTGAACCAGTTATGCCCGATAATGTTTTTTTCTAAAATATCATCGGCAGAGGTAACAATAATGCGCGAGGTAAACTCCACATCTTCTAATCGGCTAAACGTGTGTACTTTAAAAAACTCCCTATTGCTGGTGAGTCTGAAAATCCACTGGTTAATCCAATCTACAATTTGCTGGTGGTATTTGGAGTTTGGGTAGCATCTTCGGGCAGTGAGTACCAGTATGTTTTCGCCATCCATGAGTCTGCGCAAAAAAACGGAAAACAGCAGTGGCGCTACTTCGTCATGCACCATATCATCAATGAGCATGTCTTTTTGGTTTACCATGTTTACCAGTATATCGTAATCATTAAGGGTAAGGGTAAAACCGGCGCTAACCAAGTTTGAAGCCTCGATAATTTCGAGCGACTCGGGTTGGTGGGCTTTTTCTTTGGGCGGTTTAAATGTCCAGGCAATGAGTTTTTTATCTTCCCATATTTTTTGGTATTCTAACCATAGGTTAAAAAAATCGTTAGGCACGGTAGTTTTTTCGGGCTGTGCCGTAGGGGCTTCGGGTTGTTCTTCAATGCGGGGGTGGCGTAGGTACCAGTGCATTTCTAAAATTAAAAAAATGGCAAAGGCAAATGGTGTTGACAGGTATTTGGCATCAATAATTTGATAGCCAAAATGCACTTGCAATGTTTTGAGCAGAAGCAGGAGCAAAAATAACCCAAAAGCAATCCATGTGAGGTATTTGGCAAATAAGCCGCCAAACACCCACTCTTTTTTAATTACAATGCCGCCTTTATCATCGTTTTTGTAGGCTACCGAAAATCGGGGTAAGGGTTGGTTTGTTTTTTTGCTAAACAGCCGTCCGCCTTCGTTTACCGATAGTTTAATTATGCTGAAAGCTCCTATAACTAAAAGGCTGTACATTTCTACCACATAGTAGCCAAAAATGTTGAACAAAGGTGAGTTAGGACCTATGATGTAGTAGAAATCTGAGTAGTATTCATATATTGCCAGCAGCGCCACAAAAAACCCGATAAGTGGCGCCCAGTACTGTTTCCAGCGCTGCCCGTAGGGTTGGTTGCCCATAGCCAGCAACAGGTAAGTAGAAAGTATAGAAACGGCTATGTATAACAAAACTTCCATGTGGTATAAATTGCAAAGATGAGGTTAAACAGAAGGGGGGGCTAAAAGCGGCAGTTTTACTTAAAAGCAGTTTCTTTGGTGTAAATGAGGTCTTTGTCAAAAGTGGCTTGTTTAATGAGCCGGGCATATTTATGCTCTATAGGATAGGTTATGTTTTCTACTGCTGAGTTTCTGTTATCGTAGCGTTGGTTGCCGGGCAGGTAGGTATCGGGCATATAAACCAAATTGGCAAAGGGAGGTTGTGAAATCTCGGGTTCGGGAGGCGCGGGGTTTAGTGTATTTTCTGATTGTGCCTGCTTTTGGGTGTTGGTAAAGATAGACATCAGTTTTTGGGCAATGTCTTTATGGTTTTTTATGTTTTGGCAGTGGTAGGCAAGCATCAGGTTGGTTTGCTGTTGCTCATCGCGTGCTTTAATGGCAAGCTCATAATTACTCCTAACAATGTTTAGGTTGCAGAGCGATTTTAAATACACTTTTTGCCTTTCAAATTCGGTGTTAATATCGGTTCGGCGGCTTTGGGCATTGTCATGAACATGCTGTAGGATTTTGCGTATATCTTTGTTGTGTTTTCGGCGGGCAAAAAACAAAGCTACAAAAGCCAGGGCAGACAAAAGAGCGAGTATAGTGGCATAATAAACCAAAAAAGTTGCCCAATCGGAATCGGAGAGGTAAACATTGGTAAACCCGAAGGCAAGCAGGAGTGAGCTGAATAGGATAATCCAAAATAGCTCCATAAAAGAAGGTCGGCTAAAAAGGAGAGGTTTTAACATGCTTTCTTGGTGCTGTTTAAATTCGTCCCAGTCATATTCATAAGCCTTTGAAAGGAAGTTTTGTTTAGCTTCGTCTTGCAGGGTTTGGCGTTGCTGGTTCAGGTCTTCTACTAAGTTGTTTAAATTGGTTACGTTGATATTGGCAGCATCTGCATCAGATTTAAAACTTTTATTGATGCAGTTTTGAATTTTTCGTTTAGCTTGAATGCTATAATCAGTGAGTTGTTTTTTAACGTCTTTGTTCCATTCTTCCCAGCGCTGAATATCGCCGTTTACTCTAAAGAAGCCTACGGTAAAGGGGGTAAATTGGAGTATTTCCATACTCTCGGTACAGCCGCAGTTAGTATTGGCAAACTGCTTAAGCAATACCGTTGCCGGACGCTGCAACCTGTTGTTGAGCCGGTTTTCCATGTTGTAAAGTTGCTCAAAATAGGTTTGCAGAAGTTGCTTCATTTCATCGTCATTGAGGGTTATATTGGCTGTATAGTTTTTTCTGCCCATGCTTCTAATGGCTTCCTGTTGTGTGGCAATGAGTGTTAGGAGCATAGCAAGTTGCAGCAGGCTGCGTTGCATGGCGGCTTCGTGCCCTGTTTTAAAAGGCAATCGGATTAACCTGAAAACATCGTTTTCTAAGGCAAATACGCCTAATTGTTCGGCAAAACAACTTTTGAGAGTTTGCGATGGGCTAAAATTGGTGTAACGGGTAGGGTCTTGCCTAACCAAATCGAGTTTTTGGAGGAAAGAGCGTTTAATGGTTTGCAGAGTTTTGGTATCAATGCAGGCTATGCGGTTATCGGCGGCGTAGTTAACCAATTTTAGTTTATCGGGGTGTAAAATGCGCTCTATTTCGTTGGTTATGTTTTGAACCTCATTGAGCACCTCTTGTTTTTTTTGTTGGGGTAAGCCGTCAAAGCCTAAGTTAATGATGAGGTCGCGGTCTATGGTAATACGGCGCCAAATGGCATCTAAATTTTGGATTTCAATTTCGGAAACCACAAAGTTGGCATCGTTTCTGACAAAGCCAAAGGTATCTAACTCCCAGCAATCGCGATAAACTCTGCTCAAATGTGTGGCAGGTATGGCTTCGTCTTCGTTTATTTGGTCAATGGCAATGATAAAGGCATTAGCGGGTTTGTTAACGATGAGTTCTGAACCCAGAAAAAGTTTGCGTATCAGTAGCATTTGTGCCGATATGCTATCCTTATAGGGCGATTGCTGACGGGCATCAATGCTTACAATGAATACTACCTGCCAGGGCACAAAGTTTTTCCGTTCAAGGGTTTTACGCACTTCAAGGGCGGCAGATTCCAGCCTTTGCGAAACTGATGCCGGACCTGAAAAATGGAGCTGAATTTGCTCATCTTTCAGGAGCGGATACAAAAAAGGCTCTGACAATGACATGCCGGGTATGCCCGGGTAAAGATTAACTACAAAGGTGAGCATGGGCGCTTGAATATAATGCGGTTTTATGGTGCAAGGTAGGGTTTTATTGCCAACTATTTAGCAGTGATGCTTAGTTGTTTTTGAGGGGAGGGTAAAATGCCGTACAGCTATTACCCATTTATTTTGCTGCTGTATTTTGGCTTATAAGGCAAGTGTTGGGCGGCTTTTGTTCCGCACAGGTGCAAAAATACCGCAAAAATGGCAATTTGTAACTATTTCGTGCTAAGTAACCTTGTTTGTATGGCAGCACATATTCTGAACCGTATGGGTTTTTACCTGTTTTTATTTTCTACCTCGTTTATACGGGCGCTGTGGGTGTGGGTAGTGGTAAGAAAATTGTATTTAGCTTTTCTTATTTGCAGTAGTGATAAAAACTGGTTAAACACAAACGCCGGCAAAACCCACAATGATTGCCATATAACAAGCGGCGCTTGGCTTAGGTAGAGTGTCCATAGGATAGTACCCCCAAAAATGGCTATGGCAATTGCCATAGCTAATGCCCAGCCTACCGGCAGAAGTACTATGTTTGCCGCGGTTAATAAACAGGCGGTAGCCAGCAGCAAAAACATGGGCGGAATGAGCGAAAACATTCCCATAATAAGCCGGTTAAGGTTTGCACCTAATAAACCACTACCCACCAAATTTAGGGCATGGGGCAGGTTTTGAAAGTAAGCATAGAGCCATCGGGTGCGTTGTCTTTTTACCTGTGCGGCTTGGGTTACTTTTTCGTCATACACTATAGCATCATTGGCAAAGGCAATTACTACATTTTGTGTGGCAAGATAATTTTGCAGCATTTTATCTTCTGCCACTATTACCTGCTGTTGGGCAAGAGCCTCACAAATGGCGGGGTTCTGCAAAAAACGGATAAACAACCCGGTTTCTACTGCCATGCCCGACCCTGCAATGGTTGCCGATGAGCCCAGCAGATAGGGCACATATCGTTCTATGTAGTTTTTATACAATTCACCCATTGCATCGGCACAGGCGTATGGGGTATTAAGGTTTTTGGCGGTTCGCCTGCCCTGCACTGCCTGGTAGCCGACAGTTATATAACTGTGTATGGTTGCTAAAAACGTTTCGGCAGCAAGGTTATCGGCGTCAAAAATGAGGCAGTGGGTATGCGGATATTTAAAATGTTCCACAGCAAACTGTATAGATTTTACTTTGGCATGAAAACTAACAGGCGGAACCAATACCGTAACCTTTTGAGAATTGAAAGGCAGATTGCTCACATGTTCAGCCTTACAGTTATCGGCAACCAAGTAAATATGGTAATTATCGTATTTTGATTTGAGCAGGGCTTCTACTGCCGGAAGGGCTATTTGTATATTTTGATAAACGGTAATAATGCAGGCAAAATGGGTTTGCTCATTTGCAGGGTTTGAGGGAACTATTTTATTTCTTTTTGGACTTAAAAACGATAGGCAAATCATGCAAAAAGGAAACACCAAAAACCCGATGATAACCAAACTCAACAGTGCCACCGGCAAATAAATCCCGAATTGTAAGACATTCATACGGCAGGTTGTTTTAGTGTTACAGGGTTATAAGGTGTTGATTTGCCGGTGTTATGTTGTAAATGCCAGCAAACAGCCTGCCAAAATGCACTAAGGTGCGTCCATTGCTGCCTTACCATAAAAAGCAGCAGGTTTTTGGGCAGGGTAAACAAGGCAAAGAAAGCCATAAATATCCAAAAATGAAACACAGAGGCGTGGCGGCGCATAAATAGTATGCGGTTTCGGGTAAGATAGTGGGTCTTTAAGGGGCTTTGTTTGCCTACCGACATTGATTCTTTATGATACACCGTTGCACGGGGCTCTACTAATATGGTGAAACCGGCATTTTTAATTTGTTCACTCCAATCTAATTCTTCATAGTACAAAAAGTACATTTCGGGCATTAAACCTGCTTTTTGTATAACCTCTTTTTTTACCAACATAGCAGCGCCGTGTGCATAAGGCGTGTAGGCAGGTTGAGTGTATTGCCCTGTATCGGGCTCAAACTCGCCAATGGTGTGGTTTCGGGCGGTAAAAGGGTTAATGGGTGTATAACCGGCAAACTGTATGAGGGCTTTATTTTCCGGCTTGGCGGGGTAAAACAATATCATAGGGCAAACCACTCCGGCATTGGGGTAACGGTCAAATACCGGCAAGAGCAAATTGAGTACATCAGCAGGCAGTTCGGTGTCGTTATTCACCAAAAAAAGAAAATCGCCTTTTGCCTGTTTAATACCTATATTATTACCGCCGGCAAACCCCAAATTTTCTTCGCTCCTGAGGTAAGTAACATTCGGAAATAACCCTTGCAAATAAGGTGCGGCATTGGCTATAGAACCATTATCTACCACTATTACCTCTATGTTGGGGTAGTTTAACTGCCTTATGGAGCGGAGTAACTCTGCCGTGAGTTGCGGTTGGTTATAATTAACGGTAATAATGGTTACAAGTGGTTGCATGGCGGTAGGGTGGCAAGTAATTTAAACCGTTTCTTTTTGCCGCATTGCCGGCAGTGTTTGTAGGATAATTTTTATGTCAAACCAAAAATTACCTTTTTGGGCATATTCGTTGTCGAGTTGTATGCGTTCTAATGCCGACATATCAGCTTTGCCTCTTTTGCTTACCTGCCATAAACCGGTTATGCCGGCAGGCGCTAAAAACCGCATAGCCCACTCATCGCGGGTAAGCTGAACGGCTTCATAAAGTGGCAGCGGACGATTGCCTACCACCGACATATCGCCTTTAAGTACGTTAATTAACTGCGGAAGTTCATCAAGGCTGGTGTTGCGAATAAATTTACCTACGGTGGTAATGCGGGGGTCGTTGTTAATTTTTACAAAAGAGGGCGCCGGCTGGTTGCTTTCCGTTGCATATTGGTTTAAGTGTTGCAATTGTGTTAGCTGCCGGTCGGCATTGGTAGCCATTGACCTGAATTTGTAAAAATCAAAAATTTTGTAGCCGCTGCCCGCCCTTTTTGACTTATAAAGAACCGGTCCTTTTGACTCTAACTTGATGGCTATGGCTATGAGCAACAACAGCGGCGAAAGTACAATTAACATACTTAATGCAAAAAGTATATCAAAAACGCGTTTGCCTACCGGCATAGTGTAGCGATAACCTGCTTCGGGGGTAATATCCAGTTCGGGTTTAATCAGTTTGAAGTTTTGTAGATACAGCAACCGCTGCAACAAGTCGGTAGATTTAAAAGGGGCAACATAAAAATCATCTACTATACCCGATTGCTTCAGCCTAAGGTTGGTTTGCTTAATTTGCTGTGGGTTGGTCATTGACCAATCTACCACCACAAATGGCAGGTATTTAAGCGTAGCATGATTGGAAAAAAGTTCTATGAGTTCGGTTTGGTGTTGCGTAAAATAGTCCAAATGGCAAATAATGCCGCAATCAGCCGATTGTTGACGATTGTTTGCCAAAAGCAGGGCAACCGTATTGCTTAGATTATGAAGGCAACCGTTAAAATACTGAATGTTAAACCCCTCCATTAAATAGGGAGGTTGGTTGAAATCAACAGGATATGGCGCTTCGTTACTTAGTAAGATAACAGTATATGAATTGGTTGCCCGACTATAATGCCGGCGTTCCTGAAAGGAAAACTTGGGTAAAGTGATATTCATGACAATAAGGTTTCAACAGATTTGATGGAAAGAATAATACACCCATTTAGTAAAGCCTTGCGCGGCTGTCTTTGCACTTGCAAAAAGCGGTTTTTACTTGCACAATGACATAACCGATACAGTGCAGTTTACGCAGTATGCCTGTTAAGGGTGGAAATAAGAATTTCGGGGTCGAAAGGTTTTTTAATGAAATCGGTGCCGCCCATATCAAAAAAGCGGTTAATTTCGGTGAGTCTGTCGGTTCCCGATAAAGCAATAACCGGAATATTTCGGTAAAATCCGCTTTGCCTTAAATTGGTTAAAAAATCAAATCCGTCAAATTGGGGCATGTTAATGTCCATCAGTATCACATCGGGCAAATTGCCAAAATCGAGCCAAGCCATGCCGTCAAAGCCATCTTTGTGCGCTGATACATTGTAGTGCTTTTGCAGCAGGCAGTTTAGCAATTTTCGGGTACTATTGTCGTCTTCTACAATTAAAACTTGTTTGCGATCCATGAAAAAGTTGTTTGGGTTGAGTTTAAAAGGGTATGTATTTTTGGGGAAGAAAGGGCTTATCGTGTAAGAACAGCAGTTAGTTCACATAACTGCTGTTCTTTAAGAATTGAAAGGTTAGCGTTTTACAATGGGTTTTGTAATTATTTGTTCAGGTGTTACTATTTGCAGGATATACAAACCCGCATTCAGCTCATTGAGCTCAAAAACAGCATATAAGTCTGAATTTGATTTGTAAAGGTAACGCTTTTCTGCAATTGCACCTTGCAAATCAACTATATTGATGAATACATCCCCTTCATAATTATTAGAAAGGTAGAGTTCAAAGGAATTTGCAAAGGGGTTGGGGAAAATACGGATAACGTTATCATTAGCCGTTTCTGCTGATTCTGAAACAGGAGGCAAGGTTTTTCCTGTGGTAGGCGAGCCGGCAGTGCCGCCGGCGGTAGCAGTTACTCCGATTACTTCAATTGCCGAAATTTTAGCAGCATTTACCTGTGTGGCAAAATTAATGGCAAGAGTACCGTCGTTTACAAATATATTGTCAAACTGTTTTACCACAGCCGTATTAGGCGCTCCGGCATCGGCAATAATGTCAAAGTTTGGCAGTTCGGCGGGTCCGCCTTCTATGTTTACGCTAAAAATGCGTTGTCCGGGTGCAGTCCAGTAAATTTCGGCAAAGTGCAATTTTACGGTATAATACCCCACCGGAACAGGGATATTATAGCTAAGATTACTTGCCCAGCCATAGCGTTCGGTTTGGTAAAGGGCGCTGTTAGGGGTGCCGTTTATGGTAGAAAGTGTGGCAAAAGTACCATCGCCGGTAAAGTGTGCATCGGCTTGGAAAACGTTGCCGGCATTATCGGTAAAGGTATTACCTCCGCAGTTTATGCGCACAGCCACATTGCTGCCCCCGCCTCCGGTAGGTTGGGTTACGGTAAGTGTAAAGGTTTGGGTGGCAATGTTATTGGTTGTTTGTCCGTCATTAGCTGAAATGGTAAAGGTTTGTGCGCCAAACTGGTTGGGCAGGGAGGTAATGGTTACCTGTCCGGTGGCAGTGTTTATGCTCACAGCGGCAAATGCAACAGAAGCAGGCGAAATGCTGTACGTAACTACCTGCGATGCTTCGGTAGGCGGCACGGGGGCTGGTGTTACTGTTACTACCTGCGGGGTGGTAAAATTAGCCGGTACGGTAATGGCAGGCGGGGTTAGGCTAAATGCCGGAGGTGTATTTACGGGCGGAGGCGTAGTGCCACCTATGCCCAACACTTCTATTGCCGAAATTTTGGCAGCATTTACCGATGCGCTGAAATTGATGTTCAGTATGCCATCGGCAACGGTAAAGTTGTTAAACTCTTTTACAACAGCCGTATTGGGCGCGCCGGCATCGGCAATAATATCATAGTTGGACAGTTCAATGGCATTACCCTCCATGTTTATACTAAAAATGCGCTGTCCGGGTGTAGTCCAGTAGATTTCAGCAAAATGGAGTTTTATGTTGTAAGCGCCCGCCACCGGAACCGGAATGTTGTAGGATAGGTTATTGCTCCATCCATAACGCTCGGTTTTGTAGAGAGCAGGGTTAGAGGTGCCAGCAATATTAGATGCTGTGGCAAAAGTACCATCGCCACTGAAATAGGCATCTGCCTGAAAAATGTTGCCATTTGTATCGGTATAAGCCGGACCGCCGCAGTTAATGCGCACGGCAAAATTACCGGTATTACCACCTCCGGTGGGTTGGTTTATGGTAAGCGTAAAGGTTTGTACGGCAGTGTTGTTGATTATTTGCCCGTCATTGGCAATAATGGTAAACACCTGATTGCCCCATTGCCCTTGCACGGAGGTAATGGTAACTTGTCCGGTATTATTGTTAATGCTTATGTTGGCAAATGGCACAGCCACGGGCGTAATGGTATAGGTAACTGTTTGTGCAGTATCGGCAGGCGGCACGGGCAGTGGTGTTACCGTTACGGTTTGCGGAGTGGTAAAATTAGCATCAACCGTTATAGCGGTTGGCGTTATGTTAAAGTAAGGCGGAGTATTTTGGGTGGAGGGCGGTGGCGTAGCAGTGCAGTTCATAGCCCAGCAAATAGCTGCATCAAACAAAGCCCAGCCATTGGTATTTAACATATTAGCATTGTTGTTGTGCAGGAAAAAACCAACCCTTCGGGCAGGAGCAATAAATCCGCCGTGCATGGCATCGCCTGCATTGTAACCAAATATAAGAGCTTTGGTGGAAGCTGTGGTCATAACTGCAGTGGCATAACTCTGCAATACAGGTCTGCCCCACATAATGGTAGTGCCCGATGTAAAAACCGGAACGGTACCACTTAACCCGGCAGCAAGCGGGTGGGTAGGGTTGGTAATGTTAATTTGGTTGGTGGTTATGGTTTGCGAGCCAAAATGTGTGCCCGATGAAGTGCCGGTCATGGCAAGGTCGTCATAAATAAATGCGTCCCAGGTCATTACAGGTACCGACACATTTTTAAACATACCGGCTATTATAGAGGCATCAATACTGGAAGAAATAAGCACTAAATTTTTACCGGTTGCACCGGCGGCAGTTGCTGTGGTTTGGTTGATAACCTGCACCTGAAAACCGTTTGTTTCAAGACGGTTTTTAATGGTTGTTTCGCTGGAATTAAGCGTGGTATTTTTCACCACAAACAGTATTTGTGGGGCTACTGCTACCTGTGCAGATTGCATTACTACCTCTATGGCGGCAATGGCGCTGGCATTAAGGGTGGCATTAAAGTTTATGGTTACAAAGCCATCGGTTACCGTAATGTTATTGTATGTTTTAGTGTGTGCGTTAAAAGCTCCGGCTGTTGCAAAAATATCAAAAGCAGGTAACTCAACCGGACCACCTTCAATGTTTACCTCAAAAATGCGCTGTGCGGGCGCTGTGGCGGTCAGTTCGGCAAAATGCAGGGTTACGGCGTAAGTGCCGGATTGTGGTGCGGGTATGTTGTAGGTTAGCGAATTGGCATAACCATTTCGTTGGGTTTGGTATAACACATCATCGGCGGTGCTGTTTATGGCGTTGTTTTGCCATGTGGTAAAAATTGAAGCGCTTCCCGAAAAGAAGTTATCGGGCACAAAGGTTTTACCTTCCAAACTTACAAAAGCAGGACCGCCGCAGTTTACCCTTACAGCATACAACTCAACTAATCCACTCAAAGGAATGGTAACTAAAGGCGTAGCGCCGGTGGTAGTTATGTTTAGGGTAGCGTTAAAACTGCCGGTTACAGGCGGAACAAAGGTAACCGTAAGGGTAATAGACTGTCCAGGCGCAAGCGCTCTGGGAAGGTTAGCCGGAGGAGAAACCGCAAAGGCAGCATTGCCGGTTAAGCTCACACTACTGATAAAGATAGCCTGATTTCCACCCGAATTGGTGAGTGTTACCGATTTGGTGTAAGTGCCGCCGGCAGCAACATAATTAAAGGCAACTGTTGCCGGATTAGGGGTTAAATTGCCCTTAGATATGGGTGTGCCGCTGGGTTGTGTGGGTGTAAAGAGGTAAAACGACTCCAATTTACCATTATTAGCCGTTTCGGCGTTATTGGCAGCGCCGGCAGCTATGTAAATGCCTTCATTGCTCACAATGGCTTGAGTGCCATGCCTGTTTTCGTTCATGGGCGCTAAGTTGCGCCAGGTAAGATTGGTGAGTTCTAATGCCTCCACTTTTTTATTGGCATCGGTTTGGGTGGGGTGAAAACCGCCTATCACCAGCAGTTCATTGTTTAGCATTATGGTAGCAGCGCCGGTGCGCGGGGTTGGCAGGTTGGCGCTTGCGGGTAGGGTAGTCCATGTATTAGTAGCAAAATCAAACACATCTATCGGGGCAATGCCGGTAGTGGTGGCATTTACTGCGCCGGTAAGGTGTCCGCCTGCTACATACAGTTTATTGTTATGCACAGCAGCCTGAAAATGGCTTCGGGCATTAGGGGCGTTGGGCAGGGTAGTCCAGGTGTTAGTAGCGGGGTCATAGGCATCAAACCAGTTTACCCACCCCGAAACATGCCCGTTGGTAATACCGCCTACTACATAAATTTTACCATTGTGTGCCACAGCGCCTGCCGCACCGCGTCTTCTGCCTGCCGGAATAGTAGAACAAGTACCCCAGTTGTTTGCGGCAGGGTCATAATAATAAACCGAGGCAAGCGGGGTTTCATTTGGGTAAGAGCCGGTAAAGGAAGAGGGAATGTAAATGAGCCCGTTGAGTTCAACTGCCTGAAAATGGTGCAAATTTACCGGCGACGAAGCTCCGTTAGACCATACATTGGTTGCAGGGTCATAGATACTTACAGGCTGAATGGTTCGTCCGCCAAGCAGGTAAAACTGGTTGCCCGATTGAACAAAACCATTATCGCGGCGGGCAAGTAGTTGGCTACTGCATGGGTTGGGAAATCCATTGCAATTTACCGTTTGCCATGCGCCGTTTGAGGCAAGGGGGTCTAATTTTAGATCAATAAAATCCCATGTAGCCGGAAACGACTGCCCCGAACCGCCCGATGTGGCAATAATGCCCATAGCCATTACATTGAGCCATGCAGCATTGATGGTAACAGGCGAGCCAACATTTACCCTTGGCGCTCCATTTATGGCATAAGCGGGTTGTACGGTATGATTAGACGGATTGATGGTTAGGAATAAATCCACATTTACTGCCCCCAATACCGAAGCAGGTAGAATTAAAGAGCTTGCCACTGCATTATTTACCTCGTGCAAAATTTGAATACCGGCTGAGTTGGGCCCGGCGGCACTTATGGCAATTTTGAGGTAGTTGTTTTGCATACCGGTGCCTATATACATACCCATTGATTGGTTGGCAGTGGTGGTAATACCGGCAAAAGGCGCTTTAATGCGACAGCGAAGTGTGTAAGGGGTTGTAACATTTTGCACATTTACCCCCAATTGAAAAGCATACTGCTGGCTATTGAGTGTAGCAAGAGCATCGCCACTTGGCACGTTGTCAATAGTTAAAACGCCAGCAGCTCCGCCTATGGTCATTTGGTTAATATTGTACTGGGTTAGGTAGTCGGTAGTGCCGTTAGCCATTAAGCCGGTAAAACCGGTATTGGCAATGCCGCCGGCTTGGGTGCCATCGTTATCCCATGTAATAGCAACGGGCATAAAACGATTAGCCCCATTTTGGCTGTCGGTGGCAAAGGGGTCGTTTACATCGGGTATGCCGTCGTTATCATCATCGGTATCAACCAGGTCAGAAATAAAATCACCGTCATTATCGGCAGGCTTACTGGCAGCAGAGCAGGGGTTGGTATTATTGAGCAGTTCATCGGCATTGGTAAACCCGTCAGCATCGGCATCGCCACCGGGCAGCAGGTTATTGGGGTTACATTCTTGGGCAGCGCCATCGTAGTCATTGGGTTCAAAAATGCTGATAGGGCTGTTGCCAAAAACGTTTGCCGTCCAGATAGTGCCCGGAAAAGGTCCGTTATCGCCCTGCGCCACTATATCCAGGGGCAGGCTGCTTAAGCCGGTAAACAGGTCGGTAGCGCCGCCGGGTATTACTGCTGTGCCTGCGGCGTTGAGTTGTATTCTTATTACTTTACTGCTCCATGTTACCGCTAATAAATTACCTTTCATGGCTCCGCCAAAATTGTTGGCGGTGTACTCGCACAATCCGTTGGTAGAGGTAGGGGAGGTGAGCAATACGCCATTGTTAATGGTAGGATAAATATAAGTACACTCTGCCGGATTTTCCATGCCTGCCGGTATGGGCGATTGAGGGTTGGTAGCATTAAAGGTATTGTTTCGGTTGGCACGAGTTAAGTTTGGGTGTCCGCCATAATAACCGGCTCCGGTAATGAGGTGTAAATTATCGGGTTCTGATGTGCCGGGCTCTGAAACGGCATAAATACACGATGCCGGTGGACCACCCCAGCCGCCATTGGGTCCGTTATCAAAAGTGTACATTTTACCCGATTGTGTTATGACCACATCATAAGGATTTCTAAATCCGGGCGAATATACCTGAACGGGTCCATTGGGCACTAAAACAGCTTGGTTTTTACCGTTATTGCCGCCAAACGGGTCTTGGGGGTCGGTAAAACCGGGTGTAGTACCGGTATTGGTACGTGTTTCATCGTCAAGAGTGGGTAAATCATAGGTAGAATTGCCAATGGCTGTTAAGTTTATGGCAAGAATGGCAGCCGAAAGAGCATATTCGGGCTGAAAAACAAAATTTGCCGATAATGCCCCCATATTAGTATTACCACCCTGTGCAATGTAGAGTGTATTGGTAGCGGGGTTTAACACTAAACCATTTGCGGCGTGGTTCTCCTCGGAACGGGGCAGCCCTCGTACTAAGTCGGTTTTTACCCACTGCGAGCCGGTCCAGTTTAACCGCGATAAGATACCCGAATTGGTATCTAAGTTGCTGTCGCCCGTATCGGGTCCGGCACCAATGCGGGGGTCGCTTGAGCAAATATAGATAATGGGGTTTTGTGGGGTGCCTACTACCAAAATGCCCGTTACTTGTCTGCCCCAAACCGAAGGATTGAGCGAACCATCATCATTTCGGTTGGGCATTTGGGCTATCAGGTCTATTTGTTGCGAGTTAACAATGCTGTAATTATTGGGGCTGTTTCGCTGAATGGTGAAAACCTTAATAATGCCATTCTGTTGAGCCACATACAGCCTGCCATCAGGTCCAAACTGCAACGAGGTTGGGTTGTTTAACTCAGTGCCGGTTAATGAACTTGATCCAAAACCAATTGTTTGAGCTTGTAAATGTGCAAGGTTTGATACTAATAATAAACCTATCAAAAAAATAACAATTTGCACAAACGTTTGTGCAGTAAGCAATCCTGCCTTTTTGTTGTATGGAACAAAAGCTGGAATAATCTCTCCCATATCAATTTTTGGGAAAAAACTTTGTTGTTTGGGTTTTGAGTGAAACATTTTGAGCGGTTTTACGTAGTTCGTTAAAAACAGGACAAAATTAAGACACAATTTACATTTCCATGACAATGTCGTTAAAAAGTGTTTCATTCTTGCATAAACCCAACAGATTTGCCCGAGATAGTTTGTGAAAATATCTTCTGTATTAAGCCGGATATTAAGAAAAAGCGGAGATTGGAAAATTGTTTTTTTTCACTGGAAGTCTTTGTTTATCAGTCGCATTTATTTTTTGACAAACCAACTATTTCGTTTCTCTGTTAGTTTGTTTTTGCAACAAACCTTATTCATAA
>DDVC01000066.1:585-14929 GCA_002345145.1 Bacteroidetes bacterium UBA2322 | reverse complement strand
ATCGGAACGCCGATACATTGCATCGGAACGCCGATATTTTTTATCAAAATGCCGATACTTTGTTACAATTTTTGTACCTTTACCCTCGTTAATTGCTTGTTTAACCAAACTTTATGTACTATGCCATATGAAAATTTAACACCGGTTTTTGATGCGGCAACGCTTGCACTAAATCAGTCCGATATAGCACAAATTAAAGCGCGTATGCCGTTTTTGGTAAACTTAACGCCTAATGAAAAAAAGGGGTTTTTAAGACTTGGGCATAGTAGCCGTGCCTTTATAGAGCAAAGCCTTAGCCATATAGAAAATAACTCTATGCTTCAATTGCCATTTATAGATATTGCAGCATGGCAAAATGACTGGGAGGTATTTAAACGGCTCGATAGCTTGCATAGGGAAATAAAATCATTAGAAGAGGCGGTAAACGATACGCGCATTGCCCTGCTAAAAGAGTGCATGGTACAGGCTTTGGCATTTTACAAGGGGGTAAAATCGGCATCGGTGCAAAATGTGCCGGGTACTGATAGTATAGTACAAAATTTGCACACTTTTTTTTCTACATCGAGAAAAAAAAAGCAGCCCAATGAGCCTGCATCGGAAGGGTAAATTTGGGTATAAACAAAAAAAGGCGCTTACCAAGGGGTAAGCGCCTGAATGCCTCTACGGCAGTGGATTTTTTTTATTCTGTATCTTCTTCGGGGCGGGGTGGCAGGTCAAAAAATTGGTTTAGTTCTTCGTAAAGGATGGTAGTGCCGGGTACGGCAAGTTGTGCGGCTTGTTTTACGCTTTGGTAATAGGGCAGGCAAAATTTAAGCACTTCGGAGCCTACTGCTTTTTGGGTGTCGTCTAAGGTTTCTAAAAGGCTTTGCAGTATGCTTATATAGGTTCTTAGTTGCTTATAATAAGCCATATCGCGTTGTGCCTCTGTAAGGCTAATATAAGACGGAACTAAGTTGGGGTTGCTGTTAGCTTGGTCGAGGGCAATTTCGGCAAGCGACAGGCGGTTGTTGCGCATTTTATACAATTGGGAGCGCTCTTCGGGGGTAAGGTTTACCGTTTTACCGTCAAGCACGGTTCTGATTGCGGTAATGGCATCGTTTAGCGTGGTAATTTCGGCAGGGGTTAAGGTAACGGAAAGGTTTGCGTAAGGCATAGGTTTTAAAATTTTGAAGTTATGAAATAACGTTATGACTACAAAACGAAATTAGGGTAAATATAGTTTACTGCATAAGCAAAAAAAAGCAAAAAAAATTAAAACTGCATAAATAGGGCGGTATTGTGTTCCTTTTTTATGGGTATAACCCTCCTCTTTTAACCAAATTTACTAAAAGAGGAGTTATTTTAATGCTCACCCTCCCCCTGTGCCCAAACCTTGTTTGCTGTTTTTATTCTTCGTTCTCCTCTTCTTCCTCTAAAAAGTTAAACTCAACCTTGCTTTGTTTAATTATTTCTGCTAAAATCTCGTGTAATTTTCCTTGCCTTTCCACCTCCTTAAAACGTTGTGCCAAAACAGGAATACTTATTAATTCTTCTATGCAGTTCATATATTCCTCAACTATTGCCTCAATTCCGTAAGATTTAAGAGCATTTGTTCTTATTTTTACAAGCAAATTTTCAATACTTTCAGATGATTTCACAACAAATGTAATAGGATATTTTTCAATTTTGTCAATATCAAGAAAGTACTTTTTAAAGTTGAGAGTTTCTGTTACTTGAAAAAAACGCCCTAATGGTTTCATAACAAAATCAATTCCACCGCCATTTGCGTTTGTCCTTCCTGTTTTGTAGAGTTTCAGATAATCTCTATTTACTTTGTGAACAGTAGCAAAATTTTCGGGCTTGGTAGCAAAGCCCCAAAAAATAACCTTTTCCTGATAGTAGTTTTTTAGAATGGCAAAACTTACAATTTCAAACAGTCGGGCATCAACATTTGGTGCAAGTAGTCCTAAAATAAACTCTTCTACTTTTTCGGATTGCTGATTTTCAATATCTTGAAGTTTTTCACATGCTTTAATGAAATTCTGAAAAGCGTCTTGTTTGGTTACTACATAAGCATCAATTATTTCAATTAAAGCATGGGCTATATTAAAACAATCCTTTCCAATGCTTACTTTTAAGAGATTCTCATTAATCCAGTAGCGGTTAGTTTTAAGGTTTCTTAATATGGGCTCAAATTCACTACTCGGGAAAAACTTTTTAAATTCTGCCTTCATCCTATTATTCAAAGCATGATTTTGCAGTTTTCCGCCAAAGGGTAATTCTCTTTGTCTAGTAAATAGTTTTGAGTATTCTGCACCTTCATATTTTGAATACTCTCCTGTTTCATCAAATTTATTCTTCAAATAATCCTCAACAAGAACATAAACAGCGTATAAATTGGCAAAACTGCCACGAGATTTAGAACCTTTATTTGCAGACTTGGTTTTATGATTGAGATATTGCAATAATAAACTGCGTTCAAAAACATCGTTAAACAAATCTCCAAAATGTTTCTTAGCTATTTCCTGTATTTTACTCGTGAAGGTATGTTCCATCGGGTTCAAAAAGCGTTAAAGAATGTGATGCTTGAATTTTATTTGTTTCGTAAGTTTTTAGAGGTTTTTGGAGCGTTTCGCCCTTGAACTCAGTTGCCAAGCCCAAACGTCTTAATCCTATTTTTACATATTCGTCTTGCAGTTCAATGCCTATTGATTTTCTGTCAAGAGATTTTGCCACAAACGAAGTTGTAAATGTTCCCGAAAACGGGTCTAAAATAGTGGCTCCTTCGTTTGAGCTTGCTTTTATTATTCTTTCCAAAAGGCTTATCGGTTTTTGTGTGGGGTGGTTTTCGTATTCTTCCATTCTATAACGCACTCTCGGAAATTCCCATACGTTTCCCGGAATTTTTTCGGAATTGTAAACCTGTGGCGGATTTTTTCTGTAATCAATCAGTTTGCGTTTTGAGCCTGTTTTGGCTTCTACTAATATAGCATCGGAATTGAAAACATAATTATTGGGGTCTTTTACACAAAAGAGGATAGGCTCATACATTGAACCGTAAAATTTTTTGGCTTGCACCCCCGAACTATCATAGTACCAAACAATCCTTGACAAAATTGTCAACTTATTCCTCAAAAAGAGGTCGAAATAAGGCATAAATTGCGTAGAGGTCATAACATAAAAACTGCCGTTGGGCTTCAATTTATCTATACAAAGCGACAGCCATTCATAACACCATTCTACATAACTTTCGTCATTGCTCCATTTATCTTTATGACCGTTAAAATTTTTACCTATATTATATGGAGGGTCTGCAAAAATCAAATCAATTGAGTTGTTTTTCACTTCTGTTTTTAGGGTTTGTAAGGCATCTCCTAAAATAATTGTATGATATTCTGTTCCAAATTTTTGCATAGTAAATTAGTTTGGGGCGAAGTTACAATCTTTCAGCTAACTTTTTAGTTGATTTCGTTTTCATTTTACCACCCTCCTCTTTCAACCAAATTTAATAAAAGAGGAAGCTATTATAATGGTTTTACCCTTCTTGTGCCCAAACCTTGTTTGCTGTTTGCAGGGCTTGGGGCGTGCCTACATCAAACCAGCGGCGGGGTTGGTGCACAAAGGCGGCAATGGGTTGGGCGGCGGCTAATTGGAGGTAGAGGTCAATGATAGAAAATGCGCCCGATGTGGGGGCGAGTGCAAAAATGGCAGGTTCTATAATATGAAACCCGCTAAAAGCAAAGGGCATTGGTTGTGGGCAAGGCTGGGCAAGTTTTACCTTGCCTGTGTTTATGTTTTGCCAACCGCAGAGGCGGAGTTGTTGGTTAAAAAGCAGTTGGCGGGCAGAGGCGCGCTGCTGCACTGCCAAAGTAGCTAAGGGGCAATCGGGCTGTAAACGGTGGAATTGGTAAAATTGGTTAAGGTTTATATCCGATAATATATCGGCATTGCATACTAAAAAGGGGTGGTTTCCTTGCAGCCATGGTGCGGCGTGTACCAATCCGCCGCCGGTATCAAGGAGTTGTTGGGTTTCGTCAGAAAAATGAATGGTTAGCCCAAAATGGTTGTTTTGGCGCACAAAGTCCACAATTTGCTGCGCTAAGTGGTGTATGTTTATAACCACGTGTGTAAAACCTGCCTGTTTTAGTTTTAGCAACTGATGCTCTAAGAGGGTTTTACCGGCTACTGTTACCAGCGCTTTGGGGGTGGTGAGGGTAAGGGGTTGCAGCCTTGTGCCCAAACCGGCGGCAAAAATGAGGGCTTTGGTAAGCATGGGTGGCGGGGGTGGTTATTTGGCGGTATTACCCATTATCATAAACTCTGCCATTTTGGGCGAAATGCGAATGTTTCGCACGTTTATGGGTTTTTCTATCAGTTTAAGGGGCACGCGTTTATCGATTTGCAGGTTTATGCCGGTAAAATCGGCTGCAATTTTAAAGTAGTAGGGTTCTATTTGCTCAAACTCGCTAATGCCTACCTGAAAAATAACATTGGCGTTTTGGGGGTAAATAAATACCGATGCCCTGGGGGGTACATTTAGTTTTTCGATGGGTATAGACAGGGTTTTTTCGGTAAATTCTTCTACGGTTACCTTGTATTTTACCGCATTGGCGCTAATGGTCAGCGTGGGCATTGGGGGCTTGGCAAGGGCTATTACGCCTTCGTAAGTTTGTTTAATATCGCGGTAGGTAATTTGCTCGGTTTGCCAGTATTTAATGGTATCTACTACCGATGCCGGACCTACAACTAAAATAGTATCGGGATTAGCGGTAACGGTTTTAAGGTCAAAGGCGGGATTGGTGGTTATATCGTAGCGCATTTTAACCGGCGCTAATTTTTCCGATTTTTTGTCAAAATTAAAGTAAATGGTATCGGGTTTAATGTCTGTAATTTCTACACGGGGCATTTGTTGTTGCAGGGTACGCAGGTAGTTTATGGCGGGTATGCGGCTGGCGGGTTGCAGGCGGTAGTCTATCTGCAAACGCATGTTTTTAAAGGTAAAATACCAAACCAAATAAGCTCCTTGGCTGCGCACAAACATGTCCATTTTATTGGGCAGGGGTTGCAGCAGCGCCTTGTCATCGGGTAAATTGGTAAACGTTACCGGTATGCTTACCTCTGTGGTGTAGGTTTGTGATAAAGATATAAATAACCACAACAAGGCAGCAGCCAGCATACTAAGCGGTAATACTATTCTGTCTTGAAGGGTCATTTAAGGGATAATGGATAATGTAAGTATAAATTATAAACCTTATAGGTTTTGAAAACCTATAAGGTTTTACCCAAAAACAGGGTTTTACTTAGTAGATTCTTTTTCTTCGCCGGCTGTGGTTTGTGTACGTGCTGCCTTTGTATATTCTACCGATATGGCGCTGCGTTCTACCCTTATTTTGGTATTGGTATCTATTTCAAGGAGTACGCTGGTTTCATCGGTGCGGAGTATTTTACCATGTATGCCGCCTATGGTTACTACTTTATCGCCCTTTTGTAAATTGGCAATAAAATCGCGCTGTTCGTTGGCTTTTTTGCTTTGGGGGCGAATCATGAAAAAGTACATGATAACAAAAATGCCGGCAATTAAGAACAAATGTGCAGAGGGATTGGGCTGTCCGTTTGCCGGACTACCCATTAACAGAATGAGCATGTTTAGTAACATAATAACGTTTTTTTGTTTTTACAGGGCAAAAATAGGTAAAAAAATGGTTTGCAGCATGGCTAACAGCGCTTGTGCGGTTGGTTTTGTTTTATGGGTTGTGGTTTATTAGCTGTATTTTGCGGCGTTTTGTTACCCTTTTTTGTATGAAACCGGTTAGTTCCCCTTTTTTGTTGTTTGCCGGCAGCGGTTTGTTGCCCATAGTTGGTTGTGGTTTTTATGCCTGCTGGGTGGCGGTATGGGGGCAGATTCCGTTTTTTTGGGATAATGTGCTGCTTGGCTCTAAATATGCCGACCATTTTTACCAAAACGGGTGGGGTAATTTTTTGTTGCCCTTGCCCATAGATGCGGGTCATCCGCTCTTGTTTGCTTACTACTTAGCCTTGCAATGGAAGGTGTTTGGTAAAACATTATGGGTAAGTCATTTGGCGGTGTTACCATTTTTATGGGGCATAGTGTGGGCTTATTGGGGCATAGCCAAAAGGCTGCTGCATGGCTACGGGTTGGCAGCCGCCCTGCTGCTCTTGCTTGCCGACCCCGCCTTGCTTGCCCAAAGCATAGTGGGCGGCGCCGATGTGGCTTTGCTTTGCTTTTTTTTATGGGCGGTGTATGGGGTAATATCGGGCAATAGGCGCTTGGTAGCCCTTATGTTGCCACTACTGTGTTTGGTTAGTTTGCGGGGTATGATTTTGTGCGCCGGCATAGGCATAGGTCATTTACTGCTGTACCCCCATGCCAAGCAACAAAGTTGGTGGGCAAGGCTAACAGGGCTCCTACCTTATTACATACCGGCGTTATTGGTTAGCGCGGGTTGGTTACTGTATCATTACCACCACACCGGTTTTTTGGTAGAAAACCACACCTACCGGCACTGGTGGCACCACTACCAAAAAGCGGGTATCTTGTTTATGGTAAAAAATGCCATAGTTTGTATTTGGCGGTTAATAGACCAAGGCAGGGTGTATATGTATGTGGTTACAGGCGGGTGTTTGGTTTATTTATGGCGACAGAATCGCAAAAGCTCCCCCCCTGCCCCCCCTCAAAGAAGCGGTGAGTTTACCTACGGCAATGATAGGCAAGATAGCACAAATGGGCTCTGCTCATTATCCCGATGGTTAGAGGGCATCCTTACCCCATTCAGCGCTGCCCAAAAACAATACATGGCGCTGGTTTTTACGCTGTTGTTATGTTTTTTACCCTTTTTGGTATTTAGACAAATGCCCCTGATGCACCGCTATTTTATGCCGTTTTATGCCTTAGTAATACCCGTATTTTTACTGCTTACCGGCAAGGTAATGAGCCCAAAAGGGGTAAAACCAATAACGCTGGGGGCAGTAGTTTTTTTAATCAGCGGTCATTTTTGGCTCTACCCCTCCCCCATTGCCAACGGCTGGGACGCCACCCTTGCCTGCCTGCCCTATTTTGCCGCTAAAAATGCCGCCAATAAATACATCATACAACAAGGCATACCCCCGCAACAAATTTGTACCGAGTTTCCTATGGTAAGCGGCGCCCGGCATACCCACCTTACAGAGGTAAACAACCTGCAACTTACCGCCTTTACCAACCAAACCCTCCAAACCTGCAACTACGTATTATACGCCAACGTAAGCAACGATTTTAACGCCAAAGAGTTAACCCTTTTATATTCCGATTTTATACCGATAGCTTCTTTTAACCACCTTTGGATAACCATGCAGCTTTACCAAAAAAAGAAGCCCGATTAAAAGTGGCAACATTACCTAAAAAAACCTTATAGGTTTTAAAAACCTATAAGGTTTGAAATAAGGTTTGAACACCATTTTATCGTTTACCTAACAAAAAAAGCACGCAAACGCCGCTACCGCTATGGCGTTTTGCTTTGCTTTTTTTGAGGTAAACTCTGCCGTTGTTTTGTGTCCCCACAAACAACTCGCTTACCCTATTAGCCCAAAGGAAAAAACCGGAAAAGCAAACCAGATAAACTACGGGGACACCACAAGGCGGAAGCCGCGGTGGCTGTCGCGATTACCGGGGGTGTTGTTGCCCCGAAAAGACACCCGGCAGCTCTGCGCATTGCTGCTAAAACTGCCGCCGCGCAACACGCGGATTGCACCCGTTTCATCACTCACGCCGCTGCTGCCCGGATAGCCCTTAAACCAATCCTGGCACCACTCCCATACATTGCCACTCATATCATACAAATCCAGCTCGTTTGCCGCTTTAGCGCCTACCGGGTGGGTAGTGCCCTCGGCGCCGTGTTTGCTCTGTTGGTAATTATAATAGTACCAAGCCACTGCATCTATATTATTGCTGCCGGCATATTTGTAGCCCTTACTTTTATTGCCTCCGCGGGCAGCGTATTCCCATTCTGCTTCGGTGGGCAGCCGGTAGCTCTTACCCGTTTGTTGGTTTAGTTTTTTTAAAAATTGCTGTATGTCATCGTGGCTTACACTTTCCACCGGGCATTGGTCGCAGCCGGTATTGTACAGTTCAGGTGGGTTGCTGCCCATTACCTGCCGCCATTGGGCTTGGGTTACCTCATATTTGCCCATATAAAAATTGCTTACCGTTTTGGAGTACGGGGGTTTTTCATCATCTTCGCAATCGCTGCCCTGCTCAGGAGTACAGCCCATAGTAAAAGTGCCGCCCTCTACATACACCATGTCGTTTTCAAATGGGTCGCCGGGCTGAGTTTCAGAATCTACCGGAGTTTCCGTGCTTTGCGGCGGCGCATTGTTTGTATCATTATTCACATAGATGCCTAAAACCGTTACCAATACTACTACCAACAATACCCCTAACCCTATTATTGGTAACAGGGCATTACCACTTTCTGGTGGTTTAGGTGGTGGCACTTTCGGAGTAGTTTTTTTCCCTCCTGATTTCGGGGGGTAAATGGTAGGTGTTTCGGGATAATCGGGTTTTGGAGGAGGAATGGTATCAATTTCCTCATCCATCTTCTCCTCCGTTTTTTCTTCCACTTTTCCACCTATTATAATTTTCCTAACCTCCTCTGCTGTTTGCAGGCGTTTGGTTTTGTCAAAAACGAGGCAGCGGCTTATGGCTTTCTGTATGGCAGGGGGCAGGGTGGGCAGCAGTGGGGGGGTAGGCTCTTGTTTTAGTAAATTATAAAACCTGCCTTGGCGCGATTCATCGTTACCACTGTCTTCTAATTTAAAGGGCAGCTCGCCCGTATATAATTCGTATGTAAGCACACCCCAGCTCCACAGGTCGGCATTTTTACCTATGTTTTCCAAGCCGCTCAGTTGTTCGGGGGCGGCGTAGTACAAAGAGCCGCCGGCAAAAGAATTGCTGGTATGTCCGCTACCCGATGACAAAGATTTTGAAATGCCAAAATCGCCTATTTTGGGTATGTAGCCGCCGGTCATGGGGTTTTGGACTATGAGTATATTGGTAGATTTAAGGTCGCGGTGTATAATGCCCTTACCCTTGTTGGCGCTGGTGTGCAGGTGTTGCAATCCTGCCAATATCTGTAAGGTTATATCTTGTTTTTGTTCATCGGTAAGCGGTTGGTTTTGGCGCAGTTTTTTCAGGTTGCCCAGCGGGTAGTAGTCCATCACGGCATAGTCAGATGAGGTAAGCCCCAGCGGTATGCGGTAGCAGGCTCCATAAAAAGCAATATTGGGGTGTTGAGGTATCTGTTCTTTTACCAACTTAAATTCGCTGAGCAGGCTGTAAGCCTCGCCGGTGCCTTTTACCTCGCTCACCTTAACGGCTACCTGCCGCGAGCGCATTACATCGTAAGCTAAATATACCTTACCAAATCCGCCCTCGCCCAGCAGTTGGGGCGGATTGGCTAAATGGTAGCGTTTGGTAAAATCTTCGAAAGTTTTTATTTCATCGGGCATGGTTGGTGGTGGTGGTTTTTTGTGCGGGGGTAAAGATACAAAGTATTGGGTATATTGAAGTGAAAAGTGAAAAGTGAAGAGTGAAAAGATAGTAGATGGTACTCACAACAAACGCAAATACGAAGTCTAAATGCCGATTTATCGGGGGTTGTTTGTGTGCCCACAAAACAACGGCGATGGGTTGGGGGTGAGTTCTTATTCGGTAGTTTTAGTAGTGAGTAACGTAAGGTTGAAATTAAAATAAACGCCCGATAGAGCAAAGCCTGTGTGTGGTTTAGATGCACTTGATAAAACCGGCAACAGATTTCGGTGCGCTGCACCTGATAAAAACATTTTTGCCTCTGTTCTACCAAGATAACGGGGCGCTGCCCCTTGGGTGTTAGTAATTGACCCTCATAAATTGGCATTTTTGGTTTTACAAAGGTGCAGCGCACCGTAATATAGGTAGCCACCAAGTTAATTGCCCTATTAACAAGGTGCAGCGCACCGAAATATACCACCTCACCTGTCTGCAAGCCTTTTACGGTAAACCTTTGAGCAAACTCATAACTCAAACCGCACGTTACTCAGTGGAGGCAAGTTTACCCATCGGGCTACTTTTTTTCTTCTTGTTTGAGCAAAATTACATCTACCGCCTTATCTCTAATCATTTGGTTAAACTGCGGAATTTGCTGTTCAAAAATGGTTTTAGCTATGGCAAGTTGGGCATCTATGGCTTGGGTGAGTTCGTTTTTAACCGCTATGGCTTGGTTGGTAGGGGGGTAATCGGCATAGATGAGGGCGTTTAGGTGGGCAAGTTTGTTGTTGAGCCGAATGGGGAAGTTGAGCGGGTCTTGACCGCTTCGGTTTTTGGTTTGGTAGAGGGTTTCTTCTACGGTGGTCATCAGCGAGTCAATGGTGTTGGCTTGGGTGAGCAGGTCTTTTAGTTTGTCATCGGCTTTTATGCGTTCTTTGTAATCCGATAGTTGTTTGCGCACATCGCGTATGGTAGCAATGGTTTGGTGTACTTGAGTGAGCTTGTCGCAAACTTCCTTTACAAAGGTAAATTGTTGTTGCATATCATTAGGCGAGGCGGTGGAGCGGGGGTCTTTCAGTATCACAAAATCTTGTGTTTGCGCTTTGTCGTTTACCGTTAGCCTTACTTTGTATTTGCCGGGCAGGGCGGTGGGTCCGCTTAGGTTTGCCCACCATAGAATCATGCCGTCAAAACCCTTGGCATTGGGGTATTTCATGTTCCAGATAAAGAGGTTGGCGCTGTCTTTGGGGTTAATTTTGTCGCGGTTTTCTTTGGCTTTGTTAGAGAATTTGCGAATAACAAGGGTGTCGTTCTCCAAAATTTCGAGGGAGATGTTGGCGGCAGAATCGGGCTTGTTTTTTAGGTAGTAGTGAATCATTACGCCGTTTTGGCGGTTTTCGCCGCTGTAATTGCCCTCGCCGGCGCCTACGCCGGTAAACCTATAGGTGGGCATGGGTTGGTATAGGTAAAAATCGGCATTGGCTACCTCCTTGCTCAGTTGGTGCAGGGGTGTAAGGTCGTCTATAATCCAGAGGCTTCTGCCTTGTGTGGCGGCAATAAGGTTGTTATCGCGCACGGCAAGGTCGGTAATGGGTACTATGGGCAGGTTTAGCTGAAAAGGCTGCCAGTTAGCGCCGTCGTCAAAAGAAATATACATACCGGTTTCGGTGCCGCAGTACAGCAAACCGGGTCGGGCGGGGTCGGCTCGGAGTACTCGGGTAAAATGTTCATCGGCAATGCCTTTTGTTATCTTAGTCCATGTTTTACCATAGTCCTTCGTTTTAAACAAATACGGCGCGTAGTCGCCCATTTTGTATCGGGTAGCGGCAAAGTACATGCTGCCTTTTTGGTGCGGGTCGGGCTCTATGCTGTTAATCATTGTCCACTCGGGCAGGTTTTTAGGCGTTACATTTTGCCAGTCTTTACCGCCGTTTTGGGTAAGGTGCACCAAACCGTCATCGGAGCCTGTCCAGATAAGGTCTTTTTCAATGGGCGACTCGGCAGCGGCAAAAATGGTGCAATAGTACTCTACCGAGGTGTTGTCTTTGGTAATAGGACCGCCCGATGCACCCAGTTTAGCGGGGTCGTTTCGGGTAAGGTCGGGACTGATGATTTCCCAGCTTTGCCCTTCGTTGTAGGTTACGTGCAGGTGATTAGAGCAGGTGTAGAGTTTTTTGGGGTTGTGTGGCGAAAAAAAGATGGGAAAATTCCACTGAAACCGGTATTTCATGCCCTCGGCGCCGTGCCCCATAGGGTTATCGGGCCATACGTTAATGGCGCGCTCCTGTCGGGTTTGGTGGTCAAGTCGGGTAAGGTAACCATCGTAACTGCCGGCATACACCACATCGGGGTTAAGCGGGTCGGGGGCAATATGGGCGCTTTCGCCGCCGGCGGTTTCTTCCCAATCGCGGTCTGTAATAAACCAGCCGGCAGTGCGGTGCGGAATGCGTATGGTGGAGTTATCTTGCTGTGCGGCGTAAATGCGGTACGGAAAATGGGTATCGGTAGTAACACGGTAAAACTGGGCGGTGGGTTGGTTTAGGTAGGTACTCCATTTTATACCGCCGTCAAAGCTAACTTGTGCGCCGCCGTCATCGGCTATAATCATGCGGTCGGGGTCATCGGGGGCAATCCACAGGTCGTGGTGGTCGCCATGTGGGGTGTCAATAGCGGTAAAAGTTTTACCCCCGTCTTGCGATTTGTGAAAACCCACATTGAGCACATACACCACATCGGGGTTTTTAGGGTGGGCATACA
Organism: Bacteroidetes bacterium UBA2322; assembly: GCA_002345145.1. GTDB lineage: Bacteria > Bacteroidota > Bacteroidia > Chitinophagales > UBA2359 > UBA2359. Next base: position 2,673 of record DDVC01000066.1, on the reverse strand, counting down.
CGCGGGTGTAGTACCATGCACGCTGGCGGAGGCTGCGGTCGTCGTTTATTTTTTTCCACGTTTTACCCCCGTCATCGCTTCTAAACAAGCCGCCCTCCTTTGCTTCGGTCATAGCCCATACGCGCTGCGGGTTGGCAGGCGAAACGGCAACGCCTATAATGCCAAGGGGCGCTTTGGGAAACCCCTCGTTTTCCGACAGGTTTTTCCATGTATCGCCCCCATCGGTACTTTTCCAAATGCCCGAACCCTCGCCACCGCTCAAAAAACTATGCGGTGTGCGCCTAAAACGCCAAGTGGTGGCATATAAAATGCGCGGGTTAGCGGGGTCTAAAATTAAATCAACCGCCCCCACATCGGCGTTTACCTGCAATATGGGCTGCCAGGTTTTACCCCCGTCTTTGGTCCGAAAAACACCCCGCTCAGGGTGGCTCTTGTAGGCATCGCCCATAACGGCGGCATACGCCAAATCGGGGTTTTTGGGGTGAATGCGGATACGGCTGATATGCCGTGATTGGGTTAAGCCCGATTGTTTCCACGATGCGCCGGCATCTTCTGATTTCCAGATGCCGTAACCCGATGATACATTGCCCCTGATGGTTTTTTCGCCCCCGCCCACATACAGCACATTGGGGTCTGCCTCGCTAACGGCAACCGCGCCTATAGAGCCGCCAAAGTATCCATCAGATAGGTTTTGCCAGTTATTGCCGCCGTCTTTGGTGCGCCATACCCCGCCGCCGGTAGCGCCAAAATAGTACAGGGCGGGTTTGCCCGGCACGCCGGTAACTGCCGCGCTGCGTCCGCCCCGGGCAGGACCTATGCTGCGCCACTGTAGGGAACTGTATAATTTTTGGTTATACTCACTGCCGGCAGCAGCAGCCCCCTTAGGTTGGGCATAAACAACAGTACAATACAAGGCAGCAAAAAGCGCCGCCATAGTAAACATTTTATAAGGCATGGTATGGTATGTATTTGGTAATAAAGGGGCTAAGATAATGGGTTTTTGGCGCAAATGCTATACCTGTAAAAATAGCAAGGAAACCCCAAAGCAAACCACCCTAAAACTTACCGGCATTAACGCAAAATAAAAGTAAACAAAAACACGTTTTTTTACAAACCAAAGCAACTATTTTACTGCTATGTTCGTTTATAACACCATAAAAACTCATTTCTTAACTTTTTAAACCCCCAAATCATGCCCTACGCTAATTTGACCGCCTCGTTTACCGAGCAAGAACTGACCGACCTTACCGACGCCATTGCCACCATTAACACCATTTTGACCGGTAAAGTCATTAACCTTACCCCCGATGAACGACAAAGACTGTACAAAATGCGCAATGCCAGAGCCAGTTTTGCCCAACGAGCCATGATGTACGCCCAAGACAACCCGCACTTAGTGCCTTCATTTGCCAACCTAACCGCTGCACAAGCCGATTATGCCTACTACCTTACCACCCTGCAAATGCTGCAACGTTTTACCGCCATTACCGAAAAACTCAACGATACCAACATGGCAGTAGGCTCCGAAGTATTGCAATTTTGCCGCACTTTTTACAACAACGTTAAATTTGCCGCCGAACAAGATGTACCCGGCAGCACCAATATTTTTGAAGACCTTAACTCGTTTTTTGACCTGCCTCCCCGCCCCGAACAAGATACCGACACCCCAACCCCTACCGAATAGTATAACCCAATAACCAAACCAAAAGCCCGCCGCACCTACGGCGGGCTTTTTTATTGCCCCGGCGCTTTAAAACGCCTATTCGGCTGTATTGGCAGGCGCATCGGCAGCCGGTTTTTTCTTTTGCTTAAAATTGCCCGGCAGCATCGTTTTCAGTTCGGCAAGTATTTCAGTAGTACCCGGCACATTTTGTTGAGCGGCGCTTTTCAAAATATTGTAAAAAGTAAGCGCCGCCGTAGTATTTTCCATGCGCAGCGCCGTAACCGTATCTTGCAATATCTCTTGCACCGTATTTACCTGTGCCAGCAGTTTTTCTAAGCGCTGCATTGTTTCCCAATCGTTGCGCCATGCAGCTACCTGCAAAAAACCCGTTTGTAACTCAGGCGTTTCGGTATAACACTGCAACG
>DDVC01000066.1:0-374 GCA_002345145.1 Bacteroidetes bacterium UBA2322 | reverse complement strand
GCGTTTCGGTATAACACTGCAACGATTTTTGCATAAACATCAGCGTTTTATTGCCCAAGCGCAAATACCGGCTTTTTTCTTTGGGCGTAAGATTAACCGCAAAAGGGAACTTATTTTTAAGCTCTATGATGTCTTCACGTACCTGCAAGTAATCGGCTTCTGAAAACGCTATTTTTAAATTGGCGTATGGCATAACCTACAATTTAATGATTATTTAATGAAAAATTAAAAAGCTACTTACTACTCCTTGCGCCCTTATTACCCCCTACTAACCCCTGCCCACAGTTTTAACACCCCGCCCCGGTACCCCACACTAATACCCCAATAGTAAAAAATGCCGGCAAAAACGCCTAAGCGCCCCTCCCAAAACAAGC
>DDVC01000247.1:1176-11544 GCA_002345145.1 Bacteroidetes bacterium UBA2322 | reverse complement strand
AAGCCTTTGCGCAAGCTCACAACTCCAACCTCATGTTAAACCAAAGAAAGGCAAGCCCGATAGTAGTTTAGCCTCTAAATCCCAGAATCATTTACCCCATTTCGTTTTTTCTAAAAATCTGTGCAAATCAGCCTTATCAGTGTTATCCGTGTGCCAAGTTACTGTAGGTTTTTCGCTCATGCCGTTAAGCACAGACATTTTACAGCAAACTCGGGCAATACTTTAGGTTTTTGGGAAACCAAAGCCAATAATGCACTGTGTTTTGCCAAAAATACTACCTTTGTGTTCAAACATGCAAGGTAAAATTGCGTTTATGATAAAGAATTTTATCTCTGCCTACTATGCAATGAAAAGGTTATTGATGCCAGACTTGTACTTAAAACCCATTTTTTCACCCCATTAACTCCCTTATACAATGAGTTATTATCCTTGTAAAAACCGCATTAATATATTCACCTGTGGCAATAAAGTTATAGCATTTGCTTTGCTGCTATTTTTTGCCGCTACCCTTTTTAATACAGCTTTTGCCCAAAAAAAGGGTAAAAAGGTATATGATTACAGCACGGGGCAGCCTATACCCGATACACCCTTTAATTTAGACAGTACCGGTACCTATCAAAGTTCCAGTAGTTTTCAAGTAGAGCGCACTTTTCCGCGTTTGGTTTTTGAAGTGGGTTTTGGCGCAGGCATGTCATTAGGTTCCGAACTAAAAGAAGTGTTTGAATTTGGAAACGGGTTAGATATTGCCTTGGCCTTTAATTTGCTGCCCGATAACAAGTTGTTTTTTGCCCCTTGCTTTCATTTTAATGTGCTGAACAATTATTATGATTTTGCCACCCAAGATAATTTATTTTGGTGGGGGTTTGGCGCTCGTACCGATTATTACCTATTTGACCGAGGTAAAAGTAAGTGGAATGTTTACCCATCGGCAGCCGTTAAGTATAACCGCATCAATAACTACATAAGCCCAAGAGAAGGTTATGCCGGAGATATCATAAATGTATTGCGCGGTGGTGGCATGTCTTACACTTTTGGCATTGGTATAGAGCGCAAACTTACTTTTCTTAGAATAGATTATAACTTTTTTAATCCTATGACTAAGTTAGACAAAGACCTCATTAACCAATTGAGCGGCTCATCGGGGTTATATGCGCCTTACACTTTTAAGGATACCCGCATGAATTTTAATTATCTCAACTTTACCTTTGGCACTCACCTGCCATTTTTTAACAGGTAGTTGTGCTTAAACAAACAACACCTTTTATGCAAAATGCCTATGCCTTGGGCATCTATCAACTGTTGCAGGCAAACAGAAACGAAAGCCTTGCGCCGGATATGGAAAAGTACATGCGCCGGTTGTTCCCTTTTTTGGGAATAAAATCGCCACAGCGAGTACAAATTGTGCGAGATTATCTTAAACAAAATGGCTTACCTCCGCTTGCCGATTTACCAACTATTTGTACCGACCTGTGGAATACCCCCGAACGCGAGGCGCATTACACCGCCCTTGATTTGCTGGAAAAACAGGTAAAAAAACTTACGCCCGATTATTTACCACTGTTAGAATGGCTCATTACCCACCACTCTTGGTGGGATACCGTTGATTTAATTGCTACCCGATTAGTGGGCGTTTTGTTGCAAAAGTACCCCCAACATATTCCGGCTTACACCCAAAAATGGATAGAAAGCCCCAACATGTGGCTCAACAGAACTGCCATATTATTTCAACTGAAATACAAATCTAATACAGACGAAGCGCTCTTGTTTAACTACGTTACCCGATGTGCCGCCTCAAAAGCGTTTTTTATTCAAAAAGCCATAGGTTGGGCATTGCGCGAGTACAGCTATACCAATGCCTTAGCAGTAAAACAATTTATTGCCCATACACCACTTGCGTCTTTGAGCATAAGAGAAGGTTTAAAGGGCATAAACAAGCGGCGAGGAGAGGAAAAAGAGGGTGGTTAAATTTTCAGGTCTGCCAGGGCTTCGGTAAGGTTGGCTATGGTAATATCGGTATGAGAGTCATCGTAAACGGCTTCGCCTTTGTGTATGAGTATAAGTTGCGGCGACTCGTGGTGAACCGAAAAAACCTCAGCTATATGGTTAGAAACCGACCGGTGCGCCAGTAAATCCAAAAAATACATTTCTATCGATTCATCGGGCAAAGTCCACTGGCGCTCAAGCCTGTTTTTAGCTAACTCCGAAATAGAACATCGGGTACTGTGTTTAAAAATAGCACATGGTTTTTGTTCGGAACGCTCTATTATGTGCTGTATATCTACTTCGTTTTTTACGGGGTGCCAGTGCAGCGTAGGGTTTGCGTTGTGCTTATGTTCGGGCTGATTAGCAGAACCGGAAATCAGTTTTTTAAGTAATTCCATTGGTCAAAATTTGTGTGTTTAAAACAATCTGTTACGCATAAAGTTCGGTAAATGGTAAGAAGGCATGCGTAAAAGTTAAGGCTCAATAACCCGCAGGTTGTGGTTAGCAAAACCCCAATCGGGTTTATTGATGCCATACCCCATGTTAGGATTGTTTAAAAGTTGTTGTGCACATTGTGATACAATATCCCAACCTATTCCGGGTTTTTGGTGCAGAAAATGCAGTTTTTCTAAGGGGGTCATACTTGCCCAGCCGCTAAGGTGGTAAATATGATAGGTGCAGGCATCTTGCGGCAGTACCACTTGTTTGTAGCCGGCGGCGGCGGCGGCTATTAACCCCATACTGTCTATATGAATGGAGTAAAGGTCAAGTTCGGGATAACCCTGTATAGCGTGCCATGCTTGTGCGCTCATGAGGGTAAAATCGCCGCAGGCATCGGTATCTAACATCCACAGGTTTATTTGGGAGGGGTTGTTAAACCATTTTCGTTTTAAGCCCACTAAGTAATTTACATATTTTGCCACCCATTTGTTTTTAATCAGCAGCGGGTGGGCGTTGGCAAGGTGTGGGTAATAGTGGCATAACCCCGCTCGGCTAAGGATATTGTTTTGTGCAAAATCGAGCTGCTCTGCCACAGTTTGGCTTTCCTCAATAGTATTAGGAATATCGCATCGGTTGGCGCGGTAAAAACAGTTGGGGTCTAAATTTTGCCGGGCAATAAGGGCAAACAAAGCATCAGAAAAAAGTAAGTCCACATTGGTACACAATATAAACGGGGCTATGGCGCGCCTGATGCCCACATTTTTAGCTATCATTTGGTAAAGGGGCATTTGAGCCGCAAACCGGTAAGTTTGGTGTATTTGTGGCGGTACAATTACGTATTTAACCTGCATAAAGCCATGTTCGGGTTCGGGTTTGGGCAGTAGCGTATGCAGTAAGGGCGCATTTGTGGGCGGATTCCACTCTACAAAAATGAGTTCTATCGGGAGCCGGTGTTTTTTGGTTTGGTATATCAAACCGTTCATAAAAATGCGCATGCGTTTCAGCATGTCATCGCCGTGGTTATCGTTTCGGGAAGCTACAACAATACTAAGGTAAGGATTCATGGGCAGAGTGGGGGAGGGGCAGTAAAGGATTTGCGGTAACTACATGCCTTGTTTTAACCGCAAACAACACAAAGTTCAGCGCAAAGGTCGCAAAGTCTTTGCGTTCTCTGCGGTTTTTTTGCTCTCTTTGCGTGAAATCTTATCAGTTAGCCTGTAAGTATGCAAGAAACTTGAATGGTAAGCAGTACATAGCAGATACAATTTACAGTTGGTACGGATTGTGGAGTGATATTTTGATACCAACCAATGCAAGTTGCCAAGTGTTACCAAATTGTGGCATTTTTTATTTTCATTAGTGGGGAGGTATTATTTCTGTGTCATTTTTAGGTCAATTGTATGCAAACATAAAAACCAAAAAGGCACCTCGTTTGTAAAAAGGGTGAAATTGCGTATTTTACGCCCCCAATTCACTATTTTAACTGTCCAGTTTCTTATGAACAACACTTTTACCCGTTTTAAAAACTTAGTTGTTTATTTGTATTTATTTGTAACCGGTGTAGTAACCAGCCATGCTCAAACTGTTTATACCGACTACTGGGATGGGAAAATGTACTTTAAAATATCGGATAAAGCCACATTGGAATTGCCCGATTTTGAGGGCGGCGTATCTACCCTTGACCAGTATCCGCTTTTACCCCGATTGATTAACCAGTATAAAATTCAACGCATATACAAACCCTTTGCCAAACTTAAAACGCCTGTTTTTGACAAAACATATTGCATAGAGTTTGCCAATGCGGAAAGTATTGATGCTCTGCTGCGCGAAATGAGCGCTTTTTTATGGGTAGAATATGCCGAGAAAGTACCCTTAGAGCGCACAACCCTTGTGCCCAACGACCCGCATATTACCAACAATACACAGTGGCACATAGCAAAAGTACAGGCGTTTGATGCATGGGATTTGTCTATCGGTTCCGGCAGTGTAGTAGTGGCAGTGGTTGATGACGCCGTACTGCTTACACACGAAGACCTTGCCGCCAATATATGGACTAACCCGGGCGAAATTGCAGGTAATGGCATAGACGATGACGGGAATGGTTATATAGATGATGTAACCGGCTGGGACGGTGGTAATAACGACAATAACCCCAACCCTCCCTCCAATGTAACCAATAGTTATTTTACCCATGGCACACATTGTGCCGGCATTGTGAGCGCCGTAACCAATAATGCCAAAGGAGGAGGCGCTATTGCCCACAATGTAAAAATAATGGCTTGCAAAGGCGCACGAGATAGCGATGCCTCACTTTCCGGTATTTGGACAGCCTTTACCTACGCCATGAATAATTACCCCGAAGTTATCAGTTGTTCATGGGGAGGCAGCGGTTTCTCGCAAACCTACCAAAATGTGGTAAACGAAGCCCGAAACAGGGGCATTGTGGTAGTAGCCGCTGCCGGAAATGATAATACCAGCTCCATTTTTTACCCCGCCGGATACAACAACGTTATCAGTGTTGCTTCCAGTACCAATACTGATGCCAAATCCAGTTTTTCAAACTACGGCACATGGATAGATATTACCGCCCCCGGTTCTAATATACGAAATACCGTTGCCGGCAGCACCAGCAGTTACGCCTATCTGAGCGGCACCTCTATGGCTTGCCCCAATGTTGCCAGTTTGGCAGGGCTGATGCTTTCTTACAACCCAAGCCTTAGCCCTTCTGATGTGGAAACCTGCCTTTATTCCGGTGCCGATAACATTAATGCTCAAAACTCCAGTTTTGTAGGGTTGTTGGGGGCTGGGCGCATTAACGCCTTTAATTCTTTACAGTGTGTAAGCCCTACGGGGTGTTTAATACCCAGCGGATTGGCTACAACCAACCTAACGGCTACCTCCGTTACATTGGGTTGGAATTTGATGCCTAACGCTGTAAACTACACAGTAAGATACCGCATTGTAGGTACTGCCAACTGGACTACGGTAAACAACCACCCCACCAACGCATTACCGGTAACAGGGCTTACCGCTTGCTCGCAGTATGAATATCAGGTGCGTTCTAACTGCTCTGCTGACCAAAGCAACTTTTCGGCTGTGCGTACTTTTAATACACCGCCTGCCGGATTGCTCAACTATTGCGCGGCAAAAGGTAATAACGTGGCGTATGAATGGATTGCTCAAGTAGTTCTTAATACTCTTAGCAACAGCACCGGCGCTAACGGCGGGTACGGCGATTTCAGGTGCATCAGTACAGCGCTTACGCAAGGCGTTACCTACAACCTTACCCTTGCCCCGGGATTTGCAGGCACTACCTACACCGAATACTGGCGAGTATGGATAGATTTTAACCAAAACGGCGTTTTTGATGACCCATCGGAAAGGGTGTATAGCTCCCCGTCGGCATCTGTCAATACGGTAAATACTACCATAACCATTCCTCCAACTGCCCTTGCCGGTCCTACTACCATGCGTGTGGTAATGAAATGGGTAGCCAGTTCAGATACCTCCCTACCGGGAGCCTGTGGTAATTTTGCCTACGGCGAAGTGGAAGATTATGCCGTAACCATTGTGCCCAATACACCGCAGCCTACCTGCAATGTGCCCACCGGTTTTAGTACAACCGGCATAACCAACAACGAAGCTACCGTACAATGGGGCGCTGTAACCGGCGCTGCTAATTACAACCTGCGCTGGCGACCAACCAACGGCGCCTTCAATTGGCAAAATATAACCTTAAGCGCCAATAGCGCTACATTGGGTAGTTTAACCGCCTGCACAGCTTATGAGTGGCAAGTGCAAACCATTTGTACCAATGGTATCAGCAGCGCTTACAGCAGTTCTAACACCTTTACCACCACCGGCTGCGTTACACCCTGTAATGCACCTACCAATCCGTTTACCACTTCCGTAGGACTTACACAAGCCACCTTTAACTGGACAGCCGCCTCCGGTGCACAAAGTTACAACGTGCAGTACAGATATGTGGGCGCGCCAATATGGCAAAACTTAACTACCACCGGCACTTCGGTTACGGCAACCGATTTAACCTCTTGCTTGCCTTATGAGTGGCAGGTTCAAACCATTTGCGCCGCTTCGCAAAGTGCATTTACCAATATGCAAAGTTTTGCTACTCCTTGCAGCTCTACCTGCGATGTGCCAACCGGTATTCAGGCGGTAAACATTACCAATACCTCCGCTAAAATTATTTGGAACGCCGCCCCATTTGCTGTTTCCTACGAAGTGCGTTTGCGGCAGGTTGGCGCTACCACTTGGATTACCGCCACCATCTTTGACCTTGATGCCGACTTTACGGGAGGAGCAGCCTGCCAGCAATACCAGTTTCAAATTCGTACCAATTGCACCGGCGGCACCACCTCACCGTGGTCTAACTCCTTGTTTTTTACTATGGCAGGCTGTACCGGCTATTGTGCCGTAACACCCAACTCCACTAATGAGTGGATTCAATCGGTGCAGGTAGGCAATATCAATAACAATTCGGGCAATGACAATGGTTATGGCAACTTTACCGCCATTGCCCTGCTTGCTACTCAGGATAGTACTTATGCCCTTACCCTTACGCCGGGTTTAAGCGCCCAAAATAATACCCAATACTGGCGTATATGGATTGACTGGAACAAGGATTTTGATTTTGAAGATGCCGGCGAATTGGTGTTTGATTCAGGCACAGCCACTAACAATGCAGTAACCGGCACACTCATTGTACCACCCGATGCCCCATTGGGCAACACCCGTATGCGCATAGGTATGAAAAGGGTAAATGCCAGCCTTCCTACACTGCCATTCCCTTGTTTGTCTAACATAAACGGTGAGTTTGAAGACTATACCATTACCGTAGTAGAAAAAGTAGAACCACCCCCGCCGCCGCCGCCCCCACCGGTGCCGGCTATTGTGGTTAAACTTCGGGTACTGCTGGAAGGCTGCTATGACCTATCTACCGGCTTAATGACCAACCAACTCAAACAGGTGGTTATTATTTCTAACTCACAGCCGTTTTTCCGCGCACCGTGGTTTTACGATGGGCAGGAGGCGGTAATTAACCAAGGTCAAATTCCGCTCAACACTACCGATTGGGTATTGGTAGAAGCATACGACCCTATTAACCTCTTTACCCCCATTGCCCGAAAAGCCGCTTTTATCCGTACTGATGGCACTATTCATGATTATGACAGCGTAACCGAAGGCGTGCGATTTACCGAGTTGCAAGAAAACGCCTCGTATTTCTTTGCAGTAAGACCCCGTTCACATTTGGCAGTGTTTACCGCAGCGCCTTTTGCCGTGCCCAATGCAGATTGGTACGATTTTACCACCGCTGCCGAACAAGCAATGGGTAATAACCAGCAAAAACAACTGAGCAACGGCGTTTTTGTACTTTATGGCGGCGATATTGACCATAACGGCATCATCAATTTTGCAGATTTTAACCTGTTCTTTTCCGATAATCCCAGCATAGGGCAGTACATACCTTCTGATGTGGACAAAGACAGTAGGGTGGACAATGATGATTTCAGTATCATTCGCCCCAATTTACAGATAATTGGCATTACTAATGTGCGCTATTAAGCAACTATTTTTGTAAAGGCTATCCTAAAAAAACGCTCTTCCATAGGAAGAGCGTTTTTTTTAGTTTGTAACCAAAAATACCCCAACAACCCATTATTACTTACAAAACCAGACAAACAGTTAAATTTAACAGATAGTTTGTGCAGTGGTGGCGGGTAGGTACTAAAGCTCAATTAAACCCGATGAGTGAAGGAGAAAGCGGTAGTCCTAATCGGGTTTTTTAGCACAAAAATCATGTCCACCCTCCTCCCAATCAACTGAAACCCTCATCATGCAGGGGGCTGTTTTGTAGGTTTAGGTTAATAGTATTTTATTGTTCGTGCTTCGTGCGCAACGAAGCCATAGTTGTTAGTTGCTGGCATTCTGTTCTATTGTCTGTTGGTTAACATAGTTGTCAATTCGTTTGTTACGTGCTTTTATAAATTTTAGACTTTGGACAAAATTTTTGAAATAGTGCGTAAAAGAGGCAGTCCAAGTGTTAGGTATTGATGCAAACAAAATACGCAAAAACACTCGGGTTCTGCCTCCAAATCTTACTGTCGGGCACATCACGTGCTCGTTCGTTGGTAAACTATTTGATGAGTTTAGCAAGCGGAGGTCATTTATGCAAACACCCAGTTGACCTTACGCTACAACTCTATTTATGCCAAAAGTGCAAAAAAATGGCAAGGGTTTTGCCAAATAAATCAAACTATCTGTACACCCCAAGCAAGTCGTTGTAAAAACATACGAAAAGCCCAAAACAGCACCCCGAACAGCTAAATTGTTAGTCAAAAAACAACATATTAAAAATGATTAGTCCCCAAGCCAAGTGCGGCGGATTCTGCCGTTTGTCCAAAGTCTAATACCTCATTATCAGCTATTTAGGCGTTTTAACTGTCAAACTCAAGACAGTACCCGAAACTTGCCATACAGCAGCCATGTTGAACAGATATGAAAAATGCAGCATAAAAAGAAATTTAAGGTAGTAATGAGGGTTTACAAAAAATAATAACCTACAAACGGGCAACGCTTACACCGATGCCATTTGCGTTTTAAACTCAGAGGTAGCATGAAACATAATATCGGGATAATCTCGTTGGGTACTTTCTAATATCCATTGGGTTTGCGCAAGAAATACCGGATTTTGGTCTTTATCGTACCCTATATAATTGGCTTTGCGCTGCACAAACTCGGCAAGTTTTTTAGGGTCGTTGCAAGTAATCCAAAGCGCCTTATGCAAATCTAAGTGCCTGAAACTACAAGCAGCTTTGTATTCATGGAGCAAACGGTATTGTAATACTTCAAACTGTAGTTCGCCCACTGTACCCACAATTTTTTTATTGCCCACAGGTTGGGTAAACAATTGAACAACCCCCTCATCACTAAGCTGCATAATGCCTTTTTCCAATTGTTTGGCTTTCATGGGGTCATCGTTAATAAGCTCCCTGAAAATTTCGGGCGAAAAATTAGGGATACCGGCAAAGGTAAAATTTTCACCTTCGGTAAGTGTATCGCCTATTTTAAACGTTCCCGAATCGTACAAGCCCACCACATCGCCCGGAAAAGCTTCGTCAATCACATTTTTTTTCTGTGCCATAAAGCTGGTAGGATTGCTAAACCTGATGTCTTTGTTTTGGCGCACGTGGTGGTAAAATTTATTGCGTTCAAACTTACCCGAACAAATGCGCATAAAAGCTATACGGTCGCGGTGTTTGGGGTCAAGGTTGGCATGAATTTTAAACACAAAGCCGCTAAAATTATCCTCATCGGGCTGCACCAAGCGCGTAGAAGTTAATCGGGCAAGAGGTGTTGGGGCTATATTGATAAAAGTATCCAACAGTTCTTTCACCCCAAAGTTATTGATAGCGCTGCCAAAAAATACAGGCGCTAAATAGGCATCGCGGTAAAGTTCCAAGTTAAAAGGCTCGTAAACGCTTTCAATCAAATCCACATCGGCTCGCAGTTTATCGGCATCGGCGCTGCCTACTCTTTTAGTCAGTTCGGGGTCGTTTAGGTCAGTTATTGCCAGTACATCATCGGCTACATGCTGTGTGCCCGGGGTAAAAAGGCGCAGGGTTTGGTTAAACAGGTTATACACACCTTTAAAGTGAGAACCCATGTTAATAGGCCAGCTCAGTGGTCGGGTGTGTATATTTAGTTTTTGCTCTAACTCGTCTAAAAGGTCAAAGGGGTCTTTACCATCTCGGTCAAGTTTGTTAATGAAAATGATAACCGGCGTATGGCGCATACGGCAAACCTCCATTAATCTTTTGGTTTGCTCTTCTACACCTTTTACGCAGTCTATCACCAAAATAACACTGTCCACTGCCGTAAGGGTACGAAAAGTGTCTTCGGCAAAATCTTTGTGCCCCGGCGTAT
>DDVC01000247.1:0-935 GCA_002345145.1 Bacteroidetes bacterium UBA2322 | reverse complement strand
TTGATGAGCTTGCCTTCATACTCAAACGACATCACCGAAGTAGCAACCGATATACCCCGCTGCCGCTCTATTTCCATAAAATCAGAAGTGGCAGATTTTTTAATTTTGTTTGATTTTACCGCTCCGGCTATTTGTATAGCGCCGCCAAACAGGAGCAGTTTCTCGGTAAGGGTGGTTTTTCCTGCATCGGGGTGGCTAATGATGGCAAAAGTGCGTCTTTTTTGTATTTCGTCCTGATATTTCATGCTTTTCTAAAAAATAAGCCACAAAGTTACAAAATTTTGACCGACATATCAGATTTGACCTTAAATTTGCAAATCGGGAAATTGTATTTTACTTTGCTTTCACTATTCATTTGTTTTTGAACCCTCAAAAATACCGGTCAAATCATGTTGAAACTTAGCCCGCAAAACTACATTTTAGCCATTATGTGCTGTTGGTTTGCTCTCTATGTTTTAGTTGGCTGCAATACAACAAGCCAAAACAGCAGTGGTGATAATACCATCAGAAAAGACGGCTGCGCCGAGTTTACCGTAGGTATGCCGCTGAAAAAAGCGCTGGAAGCGGCAAAAAACAATAAAAATTACATTTTTGACTACTATTTAGGAACGCCCAATTCAGACGATGTATCTGCTATAACTATTTTTGACCATAATTCAACTGTGTTAATGATATTAGATGTTTCTTTTGACGATAAATTCATCAGTTCAATTCAGGTACATTCTCCAAAGTACAAAACGATAGAAGGAATACACCCTAAAATGAAAATCATAGACATATTTTCAAAAACAGGTAATATACTTCTGTTTCAATCCGAAGGAATGTATTATGAAGAGATGTTTTTACCTGAAGAACGCAATCATGTGTATTTTGCCAAAACTGAATATGGCGAAAATAGCGAAATAGTTGTAGGAAGCAATTGGCGTGAAACAGAT
>DDVC01000027.1 GCA_002345145.1 Bacteroidetes bacterium UBA2322 | reverse complement strand
TCCACCTTTTTGTTACACACTCCTTCCGTATCAGACCATTTCTGGACATTGAAATTACGGAAAACACCTTGTGCTATTACAGCCGCTTCCATTACCAAGTTACCGGCATTTTAAGGGTTCCACTATAACTTTCCGAATGCCAACGCACCAAATACAAACCTGCCGGCAGGTTAGGTGCGGAAAGCGCCACAAACATTTCGCCCGATGGCAAAACGGTATGGCAAACCGCAGAGCCGCCAAGGTTATATATCCAAATATGTGTTGGCATGGCAAACGGCGTGCCGGTTACTTTTACCTCCATTTGGGCTGAGGCTGAGTTAAAATATGCGGTAATTGTGCGCCCAGCAGCGTTGGGCGTAGTTGGCAGGTTGTTGGTGCAGTCCACATTAAAAATGTAAGTGCCGGTTTGGCAGGTTAGTTGGGTGGCTTGGGCACATGCTACCACTACGGTATCGGTGCCGGTAAAGCCGGGGTTGGGGGTGTATTGCAGGGCGCTCCACAAGCCATCGGGAACAATGGTGGCAGAGCCATTAGCCGGAGGAGAGGTAATGGTGGGTGTAACCCAGGTAGGGTAGCCCAATTGTCCTATGGTAAGGGTGCTGTCGCAGTGTATGGTGTGGGTTTCGGTAAAACCGTTGGTATCGGGCGTTACCGAAACTATAAACCAAGTATGGCTGCACATATCCATTTGTTCATATCCATTACAGGTAAGAACTATTGGGGGCGGGGCATCGCCGCAGCCAACCATGGTAATGGTATCGGTACCGGAGGCGGCAAGGGGTTGGTAGGTAATGCAGTTGTCGTTTAGGTAGGTTATTTGCCCTAAACTTTGGTTGTGGTTGATGCAAACGGTAAAAAGGCTGGTAATACAGTTGTTTGCCCAAGCCCAGCCTACATTGCCCTCGCAAATGGTAATGGCAGAGCCTGCTGTGGTGGTGTAGTTATATATGGTTGGCACAATGGGTGGCAGGGATTCCATTTCGGCAAGATTTATGTACACATTGGCGCTGCTGCATAATCCGGCGGCATCGCAGGCGGTGTAAACAAAATAATCGGTGTAACCTATTGCCTGTGGTGTATAGTAAAATGAGCCATCGGGGTTAAAGGTAATAGCGCCGGCATCGGGCAATTGGGTTATAGAAAAAGTAAGTACACCGCCTTCGGCATCGGTAACCACCGAGGCTAACTGAAAACTGACCGGTTCAAACATAACCGAACACAAGGTAACATCGGGCGTAACGGGCGGCGTATTGGGTTGCGCCTGTACCCTATTGGCGGTAAGCAAAACTAACAACGTTAATGCTGAAAAAAGGAATAAAGACGGTTTCATAACAGGAGGTAGTATTTTGGTTAAAAAAAGGTTTGTTTTGTGTATCAATCCCAATGAGTGCGGGTTTGCAGTAGTAGTTAGCGTCTGCAAAGTATTGGGTTTGCATTATGCTTCTTGCTCTTTTTTGCTCTTTGTTGTGTTTTTCGGCGCTTTTGGCAGATTTATTGGTTTATTTGCAACTACGTTGGCGCTGCCTATCATTCAAATTTATGGGGGATTTGCAGACTAAATTGGTCAGATTTCACGCAAAGGCGCAAAACCTTTGTGCTTTTTGTAGATTTTCTTTGTGGTTATCACAAGAAGTTGGGTTAAGACCAAGACACAGGGTAAGTGGTTACGTTTATTTAAGGCAAATATAGGTGCTTGGGCTGTACTTTGTGTTTTCTTACACATTTTATACAAAAAATGTCGCCTTTCTGCTATACATATATCGGGCATTTTGGCGCAAACAATCCTGTACTATGTTGCGTTATATTTGGCGGTTGGCAAATAATACCTTAATTTTGCTGCAAAATATCCCATCTAAAACAAAAGCATTTATGGCTCTTAACAACGGCGCTGATAGTGAAATCAGCTATACAAAAAGTGTAGGACAAGATAAATTTCGCTACCACGATTATTATCTGGTTGACGAACTGCTTACCGATGAGCAACGCCTTATCCGAAACACGGTGCAGGAATGGGTAAAACGCGATATATCGCCCATTATTGAAGATTATGCCCAGCGAGCGCAGTTTCCTAAACAAATTATTAAAGGGCTTGCTGAGGTAGGCGCGTTTGGTCCTACCATTCCGGTTGAATACGGCGGGCAGGGTTTAGATTATATTTCTTACGGCATCATCATGCAGGAGTTGGAGCGCGGCGATTCGGGTGTGCGCTCTACCGCATCGGTACAAAGTTCGTTGGTTATGTATCCCATTTACACCTACGGCAGCGAGGCGCAAAAACGCAAATACCTACCCAAATTAGGCGCCGGCGAAATGATGGGCTGTTTTGGTCTTACCGAACCCAACCATGGCTCAAACCCGGGCGGTATGGAAACCCGATTTGAAGATAAAGGCGACCATTACCTGCTCAACGGCGCAAAAATGTGGATTTCAAATGCACCGTTTGCCGATATAGCCGTAGTATGGGCAAAAGACCCCGATGGCGTAATTAGGGGGTTAATAGTAGAGCGCGGCATGGAGGGTTTTTCTACTCCCGAAACACATGGCAAATGGTCGCTCCGCGCCTCTGCCACCGGCGAGTTGGTGTTTGACAATGTACGTGTGCCCAAAGAAAACCTGTTGCCTCTTGCCAAAGGATTGAAAGCGCCGTTGAGCTGCCTTTCATCTGCCCGATTTGGGATAGCTTGGGGCGCTATTGGGGCAGCCTTAGATTGTTATGATTCGGCTTTGCGATACTCGTTAGAGCGTATTCAGTTTGATAAGCCTATTGGCGCTTTTCAGCTCACCCAAAAAAAACTTGCCGAAATGATTACCGAAATCACCAAAGCGCAGTTGCTTGTATGGCGTTTGGGTGTGCTCAAAAATGAAGACCGCGCCACCGCCGCTCAAATTTCTATGGCAAAGCGCAACAACGTAGATATGGCGCTCCAAATAGCCCGAGAGGCACGCCAAATTCATGGCGGCATGGGTATAACCGGCGAGTTCCCCATTATGCGCCACATGATGAATCTGGAATCGGTAATTACCTACGAAGGCACACACGATATTCACCTACTCATTACCGGCATGGACGTTACCGGTATCAATGCTTTTAAATAACGTGTAACCACATTGGCATTAAACAAAAAAGGGGGTAGTTATAAAAAAACTACCCCCCTTTCATTATTCCTGCTTTCTGAAAATGAGGCTGTACAAATCGCTTCGGCGGTCTTTTAGGTTTTGTACCGTGCCGTACTCGTGCAGTTCTTTCAGCAGTTCTAAATTAACATCGGCTATCAAAATCATTTCGGTATTGGGTGTGGCTTCTGCTCCAATGGCATCGGTAGGAAAAGCAAAATCGGAGGGGGTAAAAATAGCCGATTGTCCGTACTGTATATCCATATTGTTTACCTGCGGTAAATTACCCACACAACCTGCAATAGCTACATAACATTCGTTTTCAATGGCTCTTGCCTGTGCACATCGGCGCACGCGGTTGTAGCCGTTTTGCGTATCGGTAAGGAAAGGAACAAATAAAATTTGTACCCCTTGTTTGGCATACAGCCTGCCCAGCTCCGGAAACTCCACATCATAGCAAATCAAAATTCCTATGCGCCCACAATCGGTATCAAAAGCAACAAGCCGGTTGCCGCCGCTCATGCCCCAGCTTTTTACTTCTGATGGGGTGGGGTGTATTTTGTGGTAGTACTCCCAAGTGCCATCGCGCCGGCAGAGGTAAGAGATATTGAGCAGTTTGTCGTCTTCTATATGCGGCATACTGCCACTAATAATGTTAATGTTGTAAGACATGGCAAACTCCACAAACTTTTGGCGTATGGGCTCGGTAAATTTTGCCAATTCTCTGATGGCTTTTGCTTCGCCTAAGTAGTCAAAATCTGCCATGAGGGGGGCGTTAAAAAATTCGGGAAACAAGATAAAATCAGCCTGATACCCACTCACTGCATCTATAAAATACTCGGCTTGTTTCATCAGCTCTTCAAAATTATCAAACAGGCGCATTTGCCATTGTACCAATCCTAACCTAACAGTGGTTTTGGGCGTATTAATGAGGCGTTCTTCTTTTTGGAAATAAATGTTGTTCCATTCCAACAGGGTGGCAAATTCTTTTGATTGGGTATCGCCGGGCAGGTAATTGCGCAGTACTTTGCGCACATGAAAATCATTAGAAAGCTGAAAGGCAAGCGTGGGGTCAAAAATTTCTTTCATTTTAACCTTTTCAATATACTGCCTTGGGGTGAGCAGGTTGGCATATTGCTCATAATTGGGTATGCGTCCGCCGGCAATAATGGAGCGCAGGTTTAAGTTTTCGCAAAGTTCTTTTCGGGCATCATACAAGCGTCTGCCCAGCCGCAAGCCTCTGTATTGCGGATGCACAAACATTTCTATACCGTATAATACATCGCCATCGGGGTCATGGGTATTAAAAGTATAATTGCCTGTAATTTGCAAGTAGTTATGGTTGTCGCCAAATTTTTTGTAATCTACAATAATAGAAAGCGCACTGGCAACCACTTTGCCGTCCACCGTTACGCACAACTGCCCTTCGGGAAATTTGTCTAACAGAATTTTAATGGCATCTTCTCGCCAAAAATCGCCACCCATGCCGGAGTAGGCTTCTATTGATGCGTTTTTGAGGTCGAGGTAATCTTCTAATTTCAGGTTGCGCAGTTCTATTTTTTGATTGGGCTTCATGTGTGTTGTTAATGCTTTAAACCACAAAGTTACAAAAGTATTGGTTCTGGGCAAATTTTGGGAAACTGCCCTACAACTTGCGGCACAGTTTGTGATATTATGGGTTGTTTCTAAATGTATCTTTATAGATGGTGCGTGTGCGTTTTTAAAAGCTCAATTTAATTTAGTTTAGACAGATGAGGTTGAAATAAACACTACTAAACTGCCAAAACCTTATCTTTACCATCTCATAGCCAAGTGGCTATTGGTGTTATTAAACCCACAAAACTAACCTGTATGCACAACTTTGAAACGATTATGCGGGCAGCAGAAAAACAGTTTAACCGAATATCGGGAACAGAAGTTATTTCAACCATTGCTCTTATGAAACTGTCGTTAGATGGGTATATGAGCATATCAGACCCCAAAACTCCCGATGAGGCAATGGCAGTTGTAGCCTCATTTCATATTTACCGGCATAGGTTGAGCCAAGATGCTTTTAACTTTTATGCTCGTTATATGCGTTCGGTTATGGCTATGTATAGTGGCTTGCGGAAGTGGAGGCTTGTCCATTTTGCTGTTCCCGAAGTGTTAGACTCGCCGGCTACGGCGCTGCGCTCGGCGGCATTGTGTGGCACATGGCTGCAAACAGAAACCTACCGGTCGGGCAGTTTTGGGTATAATTCATTTGGTAAAATGATTTTGTATTCCAATGGCAGGTTTCATAAAAGCACCAACAGTTATGCCTCTGATACATACCGATACAGTGATGGACAGTACAAGGGCAGTTCATCTTTCCATTCGGGCGACAATACCACAGAGGGTTACTGGGGCAACTCGTTCGACGATTTTTACCTTGCTTATCCGGCAGACCGCACTTTTCACAGCTACGACTGCCGCCTCAACCAACAACGCACTTTAGTACTGACCGATAACGCCGGAAATGAGCAGATTTGGGAAAAATAGGGCTAAACGAAACTTTTTTGTTTGTTATTGTTCAAAAGTTGCTAAAATGTACTTTATTTAACACTACCTTTGCGGCGTTTTAGTTGAATACTTATTCAAACGGCATGAAAAATCATTACCTGTTACTTGCCTTTTTAGGCTGTTTGCTGCTTGTGGCTTGTAATACGGCTGAATCTGGCTTACACTCTAAGCCCGATGTTACTGAAAAAAAGGGAAAAGCTCAAAAGCATCAACCAAATACAACCGCCGGTATTACCGATGAACAAAATAACCCCAATACTGCTGCTTCCGAAATAGAGAATTCCGAAGCAACCAATAAAGTAACCAACACCGGCTCTCTGCTACCCGATGTGGAAAATGTAGCGGGTATAAAAAATGTTATACCGGCACAAACCGGCACAACCGAAACCATTTCCTACATGCAAGCAGAGGAAGATAACATGGCACGCGCCACTTCAGCAAGGGTTTCGGGTAAATCTAATAAGCCGGTTATGACTTTTGATTACAACACTATTGATTTTGGCACCATTGTTACGGGTAGCAAAGTGCAGCATAGTTTTGCCTTTACCAATACGGGCGCTGCTCCACTTATCATACACGACGCATCGGGCAGTTGTGGCTGTACTGTACCCGAAATTCCCCTTGAACCCATTGCCCCGGGCGAAACCGGTACCATCGTTATTCATTACGACAGTACCGGAAAAATAGGATTACAAAACAAAACCATTACCGTACAAACCAATGCTTTGCCTGCTACGCATCTGGTTTACATAAAGGCAGTAGTGGTTACCGAAAACATGGTTGAAGAATCGGGCAAAGAAGGCGAAAAAGAATAAGATTAAAAATTGCCTTTCCACCTTTCGTATGCTGCCCTTTCCAGCGCTTCCCTGTGGTTGGGGTGAGCTATTCTTATGAGCTCTACGGCGCGCTCTTTCAGGGTTTTACCGTAAAGGTTGGCTACTCCGTATTCTGTTACCACATAGTGGGCATGGGCACGGGTAGTTACTACGCCTGCGCCGGGTTTTAATATGGGCACAATTTTACTTTCGCCTTTGCCGGTAGTGGCATTGAGGGCTATAATGGGCTTACCACCAACTGAGTAACTTGCGCCGCGTATAAAATCCATTTGCCCACCTACGCCTGAGTAAATGCTGGTGCCTATGGAATCGGCACAAATTTGACCGGTAATGTCAATTTCAAGGGCGCTGTTTATGGCGGTTACTTTGGGGTTTTGGCGTATAATGGCGGTGTCGTTTACAAAGGCAGCATCTAACATCAGCACACGCGGGTTGTTGTGTATAAAATCATACACTTTGCGGGTGCCCATAACAAAACTGCTTACCACGTGGTTTCGGTGAATGGCTTTGTGTTCATTGGTTACCACACCCATATCAATAAGGGGTAACAGTCCATCAGAAAACATTTCGGTATGAATACCCAGCCCTTTATGGTTGGTTAGGTTGGCAAGGGCGGCATTGGGTATAGAACCTATGCCCATTTGCAGGGTAGCGCCATTTTCAACCAAGCCGGCAATATATTCGCCTATTTTGAGGTCGGCGGCAGAGGGTTTGGGTATTTCTGTTTCGGGCAGGGGTATATCGCTTTCCACAAAATAATCTATATTGCTGATATGGATAGGCGCATCGCCTAAGGCGCGTGGCATAAACCGGTTTACCTGTGCAATAACAGTTCTTGCCATTTGTACGGCTGCCAGCGTAGCATCTACGGAGCAGCCCAGCGAAACATAGCCATGTTTATCGGGCAGTGAAACCGAAATAAGCGCCACATCAACCGGCACTAATTTTCGGCGAATAACTGCCGGTACTTCGCTCAAAAATAACGGAAAATAATCGGCTCTGCCTTCTCTTATGGCTTGCCTTACATTAGCGCCCACAAAAAAAGCGCATACTTCAAAAATGCCTTCGCACTCCGGTTTGGTATAAGGGGCTTCGCCCTCAGTATGCAGTTGCAAAATGCGCACATTTTTTAGTTGGGGCGCACGTTGCATCATGGCATTGATAAGAAACTGCGGGGCTGCGGCTACACTGTGAATAAACACACTATCGCCCGAATGGATATGGCTGACTGCCTGCTCAGGCGAAACGAAATTAATAGATGACATATAGCAGTGTTATGGTGAATTAATGAGTAAAAGGGGTCTTTCGGGTCGTTTGTTTTCCTGCCACCTAAAACCTTTCAGCATAAAATCGGGCAGGTTTATCTGCTGCATCGGGAAAAAAGTGGCTTCGGGTTTTTCCACAAATTTAATTCGGTCGGCTTTTTTGTTAACAAAATAAATCCATAGTTCGCGGCTTTGCGCTTTATTTACGCCGCTGTATTCTTCTTTTTCGTTTTTAATAAAGTAAACACTTTCGGCGTTACCCTCGGCGTAGATGTGGGTAATGGTAGAATCGTTAAAAAAGCCCGATATATTTTTGCCTTTTATCTGGTTGTATATATTGGGGTCTTGGCGGCTTGCCATAAAGGCGTTTCTGATAAGGTTGAGCTGCGTTAGCCGGTTGTTTTTGGTGTAGGCAATAATGGTATCGGCATACATTTGGTTATTGTCTGACCAAACAATGGGATTGTAGTACATACGAAAAACCGAGTCTTGGGTACCATACACCAGTGAGTCACAAACGCCTTGCATATCGGTACGGAATAATTTTACATTACGGTAGGCATAAAAAGCCTTGTGTTGGGTAGTATCTTTTGGCGTGGGCTTTGCCGATTTGGTTTGGGTGGGCTGGGTAAACCCCTTGAGGGTGTCGGCGGTAAGAAAAAGGGTATCGTTGCCGCTTACATTAATAAGGATTGGTTTGTTATAGGCAAGCACGGTTTGGTTACGGTCGTCAAAATCGGCGGCTTGGCTTTTAATGGTTATATTTTGGGTGGTATCGGTCCATACCACATTACCCCGTGCTTTACCAAATGCTTGAACTTTGTTGTAATCAAGGTCATCGGCAATAAGGGTTTGGGCTCCATTTACCACTGCGGTCCGCCGGCTAAGTTTAAGGCGGTCGTTTTTGGTGTCATACACGCCGGCGGTGGTGTTAATTACGCCGCCATCGCGCGAGGTAATAACCGATTGCCCGTTAAAAGTAGCTTCTTCGGTGGTAATATCATACACCAATTCCTGTGTGCGAAGGTCATACTCCGGCGAAATGAGGTGCACATTGTTGTTAAAGATGGTTTTTTTAGTAGCGCCATAGTAGTGTGCTTTTTGGCTGGTAAGGGTAGTAGTGCCGTCAACCAATTTGCCGCCTCCGCTGTAAGTGCCTTCTTGCAGGTTTACATCATAGTCCATGCGTTGGGCGGTAATGTTTACCTTGCCATCGGTAAGGCGCACGTTGTTATAGAGTTCGGCTTTTTTGGTATTTACGTAGTATTCTACCCGGTTGGCGTACACATCATTTTTTTTATCGGTCATGTGTACGTTATTTTGCAAAATGGCTTTGCGTTTAGGCAAAAAGTAATACAAGGTATCGGCGGTAATATCGGCGCTTTTGTCGTTCAGTTTCACCTTATCATACAAGGTAGCTTTTTGGGTATTGCCGTTGTAGAAAAGCCTGTTGGCATATATATTAACCGAGTCATTTTGGTTAATATGGATATTGCCAAATGCTTCTATATTGTTTTCTTCAAAGAAGAACAAAGCGCTGTCGCACTTAAAAATTACATTACCCTGTTGCAGGGCAACATTACCTATGAGTTTACGGGCAGGTTTAGCTCCTTTGGTAATTACCTCTAATTCGTTGGCGCTGAGTATTTGCAGCGTTTTATCATCGGGTGCAGGCTGCGGCTGGGTAGGCGAGGGGAGGGGTTGGGCGGTAATAGTTTGAGCAGCAACTAATGTTATCAGTGTAAACAGCAAAAATAACCAAGCATAAATCCATTTAGCCTTCACAAATAACATGATTAGTGTGATTTTTTGTTTATGTTATTTTATCTCTTTTTGCAAGTCATTGACTTTGTTAAGCTGTTGAAATGCTTACTCATACCTTTTTTTATTGCCGTTTTGATTCCTTAGAAGGAAGTTATTATATAGGCTCTTAATCAACTGTACTATTCACTCATTTTTTGCTTTCAATTAGTTTGATAGACCGATTTAACTGCAATAAGAGAATA
>DDVC01000110.1:32947-33383 GCA_002345145.1 Bacteroidetes bacterium UBA2322 | reverse complement strand
CCAAGAATGAAAATCTTGTGTCCTGACCCCTAGACGAACGGGCCGCTTTCATGCCTTTTTCAAAAGCGGTGCAAAGATACAACCTTGTTTTTGAACCAACAAACTTTCGGGGCAATTTTTTTTACCAAAATTTGTTGGTTTATTTGTGCTTTGCGGGTAGTATAACTAATTTTGCACCCGGAAAGTTCCCAAAAAACGCCAAAATTATTTGATTATGTCCACTTACAAAATTGCTATTAACGGTTTTGGGCGCATTGGTCGCCTGGTATTGCGTGCCTTATTAGAAGAACACAGCTCTAATGTAGAAGTAGTTGCGGTAAACGACCTTACCGATAACCCCACATTAGCTCACCTTTTTAAGTATGATACAGCGCATGGTAAATTTAACGGCTCAGTAAGCGCCAACGAAGAATATATTACCATAAACGGCAAAGCT
>DDVC01000110.1:13767-32728 GCA_002345145.1 Bacteroidetes bacterium UBA2322 | reverse complement strand
AAACGGCAAAGCTATTAGAGCTTTCTCCGAAAGAGACCCCCTTAAACTGCCCTGGGGTGGTATGGGCGTAGATTTGGTACTGGAATGTACCGGCATTTTTACCGCCAAAGAAAAAGCCGGTATGCACATTACCGCCGGGGCTAAAAAAGTGCTTATTTCTGCCCCCAGCAAAGGCGATGTAAAAACCATAGTGCTGGGCATTAATGACCATGACCTAACCGCCGATGATACCATAGTATCAAACGCATCTTGCACTACCAACTGCCTTGCGCCTATGGTAAAAGTACTCGAAGATAATTTTGGCATTGTAGAGGGCTTGTTTACCACCGTACACGCCTATACTGCCGACCAAAACCTGCAAGATGGTCCGCATAAAGACCTGCGCCGCGCCCGCGCTGCCGCCCTCAATATAGTGCCTACCTCTACCGGCGCTGCCGATGCCATTACCAAAGCCATACCCAAACTAATGGGTAAACTAACCGGCGTAGCTACCCGAGTGCCCGTTATTACCGGCTCACTTACCGATTTTAACTGCATTTTAGAAAAACCCGCCACCAAAGCCGAAATTAACGCCGCTTTTAAACATGCTGCCGAAACCCACCTAAAAGGTATTTTGGAATACAGCGAAGAACCCCTCGTATCAAGCGATATTGTAAGCAACCCTCACTCCTGCATTTTTGACTCCAAAATGACCATGACCATGGGCAGCATGGTAAAAGTGGTAGGCTGGTACGATAACGAATCGGGCTATGCCAACCGCCTTGCCGAACTGGCTATCAAAATGGCAGCCCTTAGTTAATACTAACTTTACTTCTTTTTGCCCAATGCTCCAATAAACGACGACAACAGCATTGGGCAAAAAATAAACGCCACTAACCCTCCTACACACAATTGCCTTCTGCACAGGTGAAACTGCATTTTAAATAAAACAAAAAAATGTAAAATGAATAAGCAATTTAAGGACAAGGTTGTTATC
Organism: Bacteroidetes bacterium UBA2322; assembly: GCA_002345145.1. GTDB lineage: Bacteria > Bacteroidota > Bacteroidia > Chitinophagales > UBA2359 > UBA2359. Next base: position 31,752 of record DDVC01000110.1, on the reverse strand, counting down.
GTAACCGGTGGCGCATTTGGAATTGGCAGTGCTGCTGCTATTGCATTTGCCCAAAAGGGCGCAAAAGTTGCCATTGTAGATTGGGTAGAAAACCACGAAACGCTCCATGCCATACAAGCACAGGGAGGGGAAGCAATTTTTATTCAATGCAATGTATCAAAAACCGAAGACGTACAAGCAATGGTAGCTAAAACCGTACAAACTTACGGCGGTTTAGATTATGCTTTTAACAATGCCGGCATTGAAGGCATCAACGGTATTACCCATGAATGTACCGAAGAAAACTGGGATAAAACCATTGGTATTAACCTCAAAGGTATTTGGCTCAGTATGAAATACCAAATACCCCAAATGCTAAAACGGGGCAAAGGCGCTATTGTGAACTGTGCCTCCATTGCCGGCTTAGTGGGTTTTCCGGGTTTACCGGCTTATGTGGCATCTAAACATGCACTCATAGGCTTAACCAAAACTACTGCCCTTGAATATGCCAAACTCGGAATAAGGGTAAACGCCGTTTGCCCCGGTGCCATAAAAACACCCATGATTGACCGTATAACCGGGAACCAAAAAGAAGTGGAGGCACAATTTGCCGCCATGGAGCCCATAGGACGCATAGGGCAACCCGATGAAGTAGCTAATGCCGTATTGTGGCTCTGTTCAGACGAAGCCTCCTTTGTAACAGGCCACGCCATGGCAATAGACGGCGGCTGGATAGCCCAATAAACTTTTTTCACCTCTTTTTACCCCCGCTTCTGCATGAAAACAATAGCCGATTTTAACTTTAACAACATAAAGGCACTTATGCGCGTAGATTTTAACGTGCCCCTTAATGCCAATTTTGAAGTTACCGACAATACCCGCATAAAAGGCGCGCTGCCCAGTATCCAAAAAATACTTGCCGATGGCGGTAGTGTAGCATTAATGTCGCACTTAGGCAGACCAAAATCGGGACCCGAAGATAAATTTTCGCTCCGCCATGTAGCTCCTGAACTTAGCCGGCTGCTGGGCATGCCCGTACAGTTTGTTGATGATTGCATTGGCGAAAAAGTAAAAACCGCCGTAGCCAACCTGCAACCCGGCCAGGTACTGCTGCTCGAAAACGTGCGCTTTTACCCCCAAGAGCAAAAAGGCGATACCGATTTTGCGCAGGAAATGGCAAACCTTGGCTGTACGGCTTATGTAAACGATGCCTTTGGCACTGCCCACCGTCCTGATGTATCGGTATTTACCGTAGCACAATATTTTGCCCCACAAAACCGCATGTTTGGTTATTTAATGGCAAAAGAAGTGGCAAACGCCCAAAAAATAATGCACCAGCCCGCCCGCCCGTTTACCGCCATTTTGGGCGGCGCTAAGGTTTCCGATAAAATTTTACTTATAGACAACTTGCTCAGCAAGGTGGATAACCTTATTATAGGCGGGGGCATGGCTTACACCTTTTTACAAGCAAAAGGAGGCAAAGTGGGTAAATCATTGGTAGAAGCCGATAAAACAGACCTTGCCCTGCAACTGTTGCAAAAAGCCGAACAGTTGGGCGTTAAGCTCCTGCTGCCCGATGATTCAGTTATTGCCGATGCCTTTGACAACAACGCACAAATACAAACTGCCAACAGCCTCCAAATTCCCGATGAATGGATGGGCTTGGATATAGGCGAACTTGCCCGAAACAATTTTGCCGCCGTAATACATGCCTCAGCCAGCATACTCTGGAACGGACCTATGGGCGTTTTTGAAATGAACAACTTTAGCCACGGCACCCGCGCCATTGCCGAAGCCGTAGCACAAACTACCCAACAAAACGGCGCTTTTTCGCTTATAGGCGGTGGCGACTCGGTAGCTGCCATTAACCAGCTCCACCTACAAGACCAAGTGAGCTATGTTTCTACCGGCGGCGGCGCTATGCTTGAACTGCTCGAAGGTAAAACCCTGCCCGGAATACAAGCTATTGAGCAGGGGTAGGCTTGTGTGTATGGAAATGTATTTTAATGCATTGCCTTAATTTCTCTGCCAAATAAATCTATGGCAAGGCTCCATGCCATTAATAGTTGTTTTATCCCAGTAATTTTTTTATCGGGTAATTACCTTTACACAAATTGCTATTTTTAGGCGGCATATTTTTTTCGCCTCCAAAAATGGTACACCAACCCAAACAGCAGCACTAAAAGCAGGGGTGTGAGTATATTTACCAATTGCCAGGTAAATTTACTCTCTTTTACCTTTGGGCGGTCTAAAAGGCGCAGTTTAACATCTTTGTTTCGGGCGCTGATGATGCCATAATCATCATTTAGCCATTCAATGGCATTAAGGATAAGGTCTTTATTGGCAAACGTTTCGCCGGTGTATTTGTAGTAACCAAGGGGGCTGGTTTGGTTGCGGCGGCTATCGTAATCGTTTCTTATTACATCGCCGTCAGCAATAACCACCATTTTATTGGGTTTACTTTCTTCAAGGTAGCTCACATCGGGCAAGGTATCTATCATTGCCACAGTAGCAGGGTCGAGCCGGTTTTTAAATAAAGACGGAAAAACGCCTTCTATTGCCACTGCCACAGGCTTATTTCCGGCATTAAACTCCTGCGGATTGGGTTTGGTGCGCACCGCATTTACATCTACACGTATGGGGGTAGTGTTGGCGCGGCTATATTGCGAGGTAGAAAGCAACACCGTTTTTTTGAGGTTGCTTTTTCGGGTGTCAAGGGTATCAATGGTGCCGGCAAATTGCATTAAAACGGCGCTCATGTTTTTGGTTATCGGGTGTTCGTTATTGGTTTGGGTAATTATCGGAAAGTAAGACCACGGAAAAAGTTCTAACTGCTGGGCATTGCCAAAGGCATCGCGCCCTACTGCCAGGGGTATTTTAGTGCATTGCAGGTCTTCTACCAAATCAAAATTTACCCTAACCCCGTATTTAAACAGTTGGTCTTCTAAGTTTAACCCATAATCCATAGCAATAAATGAACCATTGTTGCTTTGTAGGCTATCGAGCGAGGTGGCAAGGTTTTCAACCAACCAAAGCACTTTACCGCCATTCATGATATACTGGTCAATTTTAAACTTATGAACCTCTTCAAATTTTTTAGTAGGTCGGGCTATAATAAGCGCCCAAAATTTTTCTTGCGGAATGTATAGGTTTTTAGTAATATCGAGGCGTTGAATTTGATAGTAGTTAGACAGGGAAACCATTACATCGCGCACATCATTCACTGATAGTTCGCCGTGTCCTTCCAAAAAAGCAATACCGGGTTTGGTTACTCTTTGCAGTTTTTGAATGGTATTGGCAAGGTTGTACTCCATAAGGGCAATGGAGTTATTTAGGGTTTCTTCGGAGCCTGTGTTTAACTGCTGGAGCAATAAATTAGCCGGTAGCTCTCTGCCTTTGTAGCTGATAAGAGCGCCCGGAAAAATAATTTTTTCGGAGTAATCATCTTTGTTTTCAATCAATCTTCGGGGTTCCAGTCCTTTTTCGGAAAGTTGGTTAAAAATTTCTTCCCGTTGTTTTGGGTCGGCAATACCATCAAAGGGGTCAATAAAATCATACTCCACCATATTACCGGAGTAGGCTCTAAACTCTTGGAGCATATCTAAGGTGGCATTGCGCAGCCGCTTAAACCCAGCCGGAAACTCACCTGCCAAAAATACTTTTACATAAACCACGTCGTCTAAATTGCCTAATAACTGTTTGGTAGCAGGTGTAAGGGTAAATCGTTTTTCGGTGGTAAGGTCTAACCGGTAAAAAAAGTTGGCTGCCACTATATTGAGCAGTAGCAATAAGGCAATGGGTATGGCAAAATTAGTTAGCGATTGTGTTCTTTTATTGGTTGTCATATATGGGGAGGGTGATAGGCATTAAAGCAATGGTAAAACCGGCTTAGCATGTTTATGATTGGGCAGTTGCTGCAAGTGTAAACTGAGGTATGGCAGATAAAATTGGTTTGCTGCTACCATTTACGACTTTCAACCACTAACCTTGTAAGGAGCAAAAATAAACTGATGAAAGAAACAAAATAAAGGAGGTCGCGCGTGTCAATAACCCCTCTGCCCATAGATTCATAGTGGGCATTTATCCCGATTTGCTCCACAATGTCATCAATTTTGGCATAAAAAAGGTTAAGTTTGCTGAGGTAGTCAAAGGTTTGGTAAAAGAAGAAGCACAAAAAAACAGCCAGCAAAAAAGCCACAATTTGGTTGGCGGTAAGCGAGGAGGCAAAAATCCCGATGGCGGCAAAAGATGCGCCCAGTAGCAGCAGTCCTATGTAAGAGCCCCAGGTAGCGCCGTGGTCTATATTGCCGGGGGGCAAACCCAGTTGGTAAATGGTAAAATAGTAAATGAACGTAGGCAATAGTGCAAACAAAATTAACACAACCGATGCCACATATTTGCCTAAAATAATTTGCATATCAGAAATAGGTCGGGTAGCCAGCAGTTCCATAGTGCCGGTTTTGTACTCATCTGAAAAAGAACGCATGGTAATAGCGGGCACTAAAAACATAAAAATCCAAGGGGCGGTAAAAAAGAGCGGTTCTAAGGTGGCATACCCGTAATCGGGCAAGTTGGTATCGGGAAAAACCCATAAAAACAGGCTAAGGGTGAGTAAAAACACCGTTAGAGCCAAATAACCTATCAACGAACTGAAAAAAGTATGTAGTTCTTTAAGGAGTAGGGTAAGCATAGTGGATAAACGTAAGGAGATTTATGGACAAAATCTGTTGATACAGAAGTATTGGGTAGGTTAATGACTAACCAATAAGACAATGCATGGAATAGGGGAAGCCCGAGGTAACTTATAACTTGTTTTGGGAGGTAAGCTGCCGGAAAACTTCTTCCAAACTGCTTTGCTCCTGCATAAGCGTAAGCAGGGTAAGGTTGTTTTGTACGGCAAAATTAAACAAATCGGGTCTAAGGTCGTATGCGTGAGTAGGGTGCAATCGCCACTGGTTAGCGGCTATGGGTTCGGCTTTTGCCACATTGGGTAAAAGTTGGAGGGCAGCAACTGTGGGCGAGGGTAAAAACTCGGCAATAACGGTGGCATGTTGTTGTGCGCTAAGTTGCAGGTTTTGGGTAGCATCATTAGCCACTAAGTTACCCCTGTCTATAATAACCACCCTATCACAAAGGGCTTCTACCTCCTGCATAATGTGGGTGCTAAGGATAAGGGTTTTTTCCTTCCCCAGCGTTTTAATTACTTGCCTTATTTCGGCAAGCTGGTTGGGGTCTAAGCCCGATGTAGGCTCATCAAGCACCAAAACTTGCGGGTCATGAATCATAGCCTGCGCCAATCCTACCCGTTGCCGGTAGCCTTTTGATAACTGCCCTATGTGTTTGTGCTGTTCCCGTTCTAATCCGGTAAGCTCTATCATTTGGTTAATTCGGTTTTGCGTTTTACTGCCCAAATGGTGTAAACGGGCAATAAACTCCAGCGACTCACGCACATACATATCGGTATAAAGCGGGTTGTTTTCGGGCAGGTATCCTATCAGTTGGCGCACTTCCATAGGGTTTTGCTGCACATCGTATCCGCAAACGCCGGCGCTGCCCGCAGAGGGCGGAATATAGCAGGCAATCATTTTCATGGTAGTGGACTTGCCGGCGCCATTTGGCCCCAAAAAGCCCAATATCTCTCCTTTTTTTGCCTCAAAACTAATGTTATTTACCGCTTTTTGTGAGCCGTACTCTTTAGTTAATCCACTTACTACTACCGACATGTTTTACTGTTTAGTTATTGATGCAGAGGGCAGAATTAAGCCTGACGGCTAAATACACATAGCAACATTATACGTTTAAGCAGTATGTTTTAGTATTTGTACCCAATAGTTTTTTACTTTGGTGGTTATACTGCTCTTTAAAAATGGATTGGGTGTGCAAAGGTAAGCAGTTTACCCTAAAAAAAGGGGGTTAATACCGGCTAATTGTGCTTATAACAAAACCGCCCCCTGCTATTGTAATGCAAGGGGCGGAATTTGATAGGTTATTCAGTGGGTTTCAGGAATTGGCGCCCTATTTATGTAAAAGAGGCATAAAAATTAATATGCCGTTAGGGTTTTTAGGGGCTGTTTATGCGGGTTAAAAACCGGCTAAGGTTTCTTTGGTTTCGTAAGCGGGTTTCCCATCTTTGCTAATCATGTAAGCAGTGGGATAGATGCGTTTCATGCGGGAGTCAATGTCTTTTACCGTTACAACACCATCTTTGTTTTCATCTAAACCCGAGTTCATTTTGTAGTTTACAGAAGGACTGGCATAAAGGGCGTAGCAAAAATCGCCCTCCAGAGCCTTGGGATACAATATAGCAAGATATAAATCGGTAAGGCTTTCAAAATCCCGATACTTTTTTTGCACCCTGTCTAAATACTTTTGTACGTAGGTAAGTTGCTCAACATGAGTCATTTGTTTAAGGGCGCTCACAGAAGTGCCAAAATCTTTGGCAGTAGCGGGCATCCATTGTATAAGCCCTACAGCGCCGCTGCCCCTGTGGTTAGAAATGGAGGCATCAAATTTAGACTCCGAATACATAACCGACATTAACCACTCAGGTGGTATAGTTAGTTTGTCGGAAACACGCCTCACCTCTTTTTCAAAGGCATAAACATCGGCTACATAAGGTCGGGCTAAATCAATCATGTATAACCCTTTTTGTGGCAAACCATTGTCATGAAATTCAAACTCTGTATGCTTGTTTTTACCGGCAAACAAATAATTGGCTACATTTGACAACAATACTGCTAAAACAATCAGTACTAATGTGTGAAGGTTTATGGTAACGGTACGCTCGGCGCTTGGGGGTGGGGTGGCTGATGATTTCATGTTAGTGATTGGTTAAAGGGGTTAAGCAAAAGCTATTTTTTTTCTTAAAAATCAATTTTTTTTAGCCGAAATGGCGCTGAAAAATAGTAAATTCGTAATTTTACAACGAAAATCACCTTACTGCAATAATTTTTAGCAAAGTTAGGGCAAATTTTAATTGCCACCAAATTATTCACCCATTTTTTGCAATTTTTTTTAGCAAAAAGTAATTTTTTACTAAAAAATAAACATCATTGCTAATTTACGACTTCAAATACCAACATATAAACATGAGAAAGAGTAAAAAAAATGCTGCCGACAAAAACCTGGAATTGGTGAACCAAAACCTCGTTTTTTTGCGAAACCAAAAACAATTAACCCAAGAGGAATTAGCAGCCAAATTGGGCATAAAGCGGGCTTCTATTGGTTCATACGAAGAGGGAAGAGCAAAACCCCCTTACAAAACGCTCCAAAAAATAACCGATTTATTTGGTATCAGTATTGACCGATTGTTAAAAGAGGATTTAGCCAAAACTGCCAATAGGAGTGTTTTTGGCAATGAGACCGCAGTTGTTGATAACACAACCCAAACCTCCGATAAAAATGTTGAAAAGCTCAAAATTTTGGCTCTCACAGTTGGGGTAGATGGAAAAGAAAACATAGAATTAGTTCCCGAAAAAGCCGCCGCCGGTTATTTGCAAGGTTATACCGACCCTAACTACTTAGTAACCTTAGATAAGTTCAGGCTGCCTTTTTTAGCGCCCGGTACTTACCGAGCCTTTGAAATTAAAGGCGATTCTATGCTCCCTCTAACCTCCGGCACTATTATCATTGGAGAATATGTTGAAAGCGTTCGCGAGATTAAAAGCGGACATTCTTATATTATACTCTCCAATACCGATGGCGTGGTTTACAAACGCGTGTTCAAAGATACCGAAAGCGACCAACTACTGATGCGCTCCGATAACGACATTTACAAGCCCTATTATATGAAGGCGGCAGACGTAAAAGAAATTTGGCGGGCACGCGCCTACATCAGCCAAGATTTACCCGATTATGAATCTACTACCATTGACCGCCTCGCCTCACAGGTTTACAACCTCCAATCGCAATTGGATAGCCTTAAACGCAAAATGGGTGATGCGTAATAAATTACCTCCCCAATGGTTGCCCAATAGTAAGTTGTGCTCATTTTTTTTGGGCAAGTAAAATGAGCCGGTCAGAATCGGCGGGATAATAGGGCTGCAAGTCATAACTGCCCCACGTATTGAGCAGGGTAAAACCGGTTTGGCGCAGCGCGGTTTCAAACCATTGCAGGGTTAAGGATTGCACCCGTTCCTCAAATGTGCCTCTGAAATGATGGGCTTCATCTATAACCGATATGGTTTTTATAATATGGTGTGCCGTAGTGCGGCGGGTAATAAAGAAAAACACACCCGAAATTTCTTTTTCTTCGTAAGCCACTAATTTGGCTATCACTTTTTGCGTGTTAAAAAAATCAAGCGCTAATATACCGTCGTTTTTGAGTTGGGTGTGTATAGCCTGTAGGGTACGCATGTTTTCGGCAGTGTTTTCAAAATACCCAAAACTGGTAAAAAAGTTAAACACATAGTCAAATTTATTGGGCTCAATTACCTCTCGCATATCCTGCACCACAAAATGCAAATTAGACGTTTCGTACTTTTTGGCATAAGCAATGCTTTCCGAAGCAAGGTCGGCGCCGGTAACTTGGTAGCCCAACTGGGCAATGTACCTGGCATGCCTTCCCTTTCCGCAGGCAAGGTCAAGTATCTTGGCATTTTCGGTTGGTTTTAAATAATCGGAGAGCCGGTTTATGAAGTGTTGTGCTTCGGCTTCATCTCTGTGTTGGTAAAGTAGGTGGTAGTAAGGTGAGTTAAACCATGTTTCAAACCATGCCGGATAAGTAGTAGGCTGCATAGCAGGAGAGGATTAAATTGACATTTAATAAGCGGTAAAGGTAGGTAAAAATTGGTTGTTATTAGTTGGTACTTAGCAGATAGTAGTTGGAATTCATCATTCATCTCTAAGGCAAAACATACGGCTGTACATCAATACTTTCAAAACTACCTGCTTTTCACTATTCGCTGCCCACTCATAATTATAAATAAAAACTTAATAGGGATAAAACTGAGCAGCCATGCAACCAATTTTAGCACTTTTCAGTCTGTTAAAACCGGGCATTACAAACAGATACTTTTGCTTCGGTTTTTTCACTGTATTGTTAAGCAAATAATTTTTACCTTTGCACCACATTTTGAGCCGGTAATGCCATCGGGTAAACGGTCATCTTTTAACTTATTGCTTCAACCCTAACGCTAAAACGACGTTTTTTACTAATCTGCCTATGTGAAACAAGTACACGTTGTTTATTTACTCACCTTTTTGTAACAGATTAAATTTATATGAAGAATTTGATTTGCCTGTTTTTCATGGCAATGCTGATGCTTGCCGGCTTAGCTACGGCGCAGGCACAAGTAACAACCCCCGGTCAGTTAGACGGACGTGTGAACACTGTTTTCACCTCTATCCCCTTTTTGCGTATTAACCCCGATGGGAGAGCCGGTGGCATGGGCGATGTAGGTTTAGCAACCGACCCCGATGCGGCTTCTTTATACCATAACGTAGGTAAATTAGCTTTTGCGCCCAACATGGTGGGTGTGAGTTTGTCTTATACACCTTGGTTGCGTCAGTTGGTAAACGATATTTACATTGCTTACCTTACCGGCTACTACAAAATAGATGACCTTCAGTCTATAGGGTTGTCTATGCGTTATTTCTCGTTGGGCAGCATCAACTTTACCGATATTACCGGAAATGATGCCGGTATTTACAATCCTAATGAGTTTGCTTTTGACTTAGGCTATTCTCGCCGCTTATCCGACAAGTTCTCTACCGGTATTACCCTTAAATACGTGCGCTCAGACCTTGCCCGTGGGCAGGAAGTGGGTAGCGGAAACATAGTAAGAGCTGCACAAGCCGTAGCTGCCGATATTGGGTTTTACTATAAAGCTCCGGTAAACATAGGACGCAATGGCAGTGTACTGTCGTTGGGCGCTGCTTTTAGCAATATAGGTAACAAGGTTTCTTACCTTAACGATGATACCCGCGACTTTATACCTGTTAATGCCGGTATTGGAGCGGGGCTTAAAATGCGCATAGATGATTACAACACCATTTTAGTTACTGCCGATATTAACAAACTGATGGTGCCTACCCCCGATACATTAGATACCAACAATAACTTAGTGCCCGATACGCGCGAAAAACCGCTGCTTAGTGGTATGTTTGGCTCATTTGGCGATGCCCCCGGTGGCGCTAAGGAGGAGTTTCAGGAGCTGATGTACTCCATAGGAGCCGAGTATTGGTATAATAACCAGTTTTCGGTAAGGGTAGGTCATTTTAACGAACACCGCCTAAAAGGTAACCGCAAATTCCTTACCGTAGGTTTGGGCTTACGCTACAGCGTTTTTGGTTTTAATTTTTCGTACCTCATACCGGTTAGCAGCCAGCGCAATCCATTAGACAATACGCTTCGTTTTTCGCTCACCTTTGATTTTAACGGTAAAGACAAAGAGCTTGATGTAATTGATTAAGCACAGGCATTTTTCATAAACAAAACCCCAATGTAGGCTATATGCCGGCATTGGGGTTTTGTTTTAAGATTGTGTCTTTCAGCTATTGTTACCAGATACCGATACATGTTGGTAAAAGGCAAGTTGTAGCTAAACCTGCTGTATGGTAGTAGCAATGTGTAGTTCGCGGTATTGCTTGGCATCTATGGGCGAGGGGGCATCTATCATGGTATCCCGTCCGCTGTTGTTTTTGGGAAAAGCAATAAAATCGCGGATAGACTCATGCCCACCCATAATGGCACAAAGGCGGTCGAACCCAAAGGCAATACCACCGTGAGGAGGTGCGCCATACTCAAAAGCCCCCATAAGGAAGCCAAATTTTTGGAGAGCTTCTTCTTCCGACATACCCAGCAGGGAGAACACTTTTTCCTGAAGCGCCCGCTCATGAATACGGATAGAGCCGCCGGCAATTTCATTGCCGTTTAGGCAAAGGTCGTAGGCTTCGGCACGGAGGCTACCCCACTCAGATTCGTTGATGTTTTCAAAATTTTGGGTGCGGGGGCGGGTAAAGGGGTGGTGGCAGGCATTCCAGCGTTGGTCTTCTTCATCCCATTCCAATAGCGGAAAATCTAATACCCATAGGGCTTTAAACTCATTGGGATTGCGCAGCCCCAGCCGTTTACCCATTTCCAGTCGCAGTTCGCCCAATTGTTTTCGGGTTTTATCGGTATTGCCCGATAAGATGAGGAGCAGGTCGCCGGGTTGGGCATTCATTTTTTGTGCCCATGTAAGGAGTTGGTCGGGCGAGTAAAATTTATCTACCGATGATTTAAGTGTACCATCGGGATTATAGCGTACATAAACCAATCCTTTAGCTCCTATTTGCGGACGTTTTACCCAGTCGGTCAGTTCGTCTAATTGTTTTCGGGTATAATCGGCACAGTTAGTTGCGCAAATTCCGGCTATGAGTTCGGCATCGTCAAAAACGGAAAAGCCGTGTCCTTTTACCACTTCATTCAGTTCGGTAAAAGCCATGCCAAATCTAATATCGGGCTTGTCGCTTCCGTATAGGCGCATGGCATCGTCATAGCTCATGCGTTCTACTGTGCCTAAGTCATAACCTTTAATTTCTTTGAGCAAGTAACGCAGCAACCCCTCAAAGGTTTGAAGCACATCTTCGCGCTCCACAAATGCCATTTCGCAGTCTATTTGGGTAAATTCGGGTTGTCGGTCGGAGCGAAGGTCTTCGTCTCTAAAACAGCGAACAATTTGATAATACCGGTCAAACCCCGATACCATGAGTAATTGCTTAAAAGTTTGGGGCGACTGTGGCAGGGCGTAAAATTGACCCGGATTTAGGCGCGAGGGTACTACAAAATCGCGTGCGCCTTCGGGGGTGCTTTTAATGAGGAAAGGCGTTTCTATTTCCAAAAACGCTAAGTTATTAAGGTATTGGCGGGTAGCTTGTGCCATTTGGTGGCGCATGATAATGTTACTTTGCACGCCGGGTCGGCGCAGGTCGAGGTATCTGTATTTCATGCGCAGGTCATCGCCGCCGTCTGTATCGGTTTCTATGGTAAAGGGTGGTGTTTTAGCGGCATTCAGCACTTGGAGTGTTTGAGTATCAATTTCCACATCGCCGGTGGGCAATTGGGGGTTTTTACTGCTGCGCTCGCGCACAATGCCGGTTACTTGCACTACAAACTCGCGCCCCAGTTTATTGGCGGCAGTGCAAAGGGTGGGGTTTATGCTCATGTCAAAAACCAATTGGGTAATACCGTATCGGTCGCGAAGGTCAACAAAGGTCATGCCGCCCAATTGTCTTACGCGCTGCACCCACCCGCTAAGGGTTACGGTTTGTGCTACGTGGTTTGTTCTTAGTTGTCCGCAGGTATGCGTTCTGTACATGGTGGGATGGTGTTAATAGGTAAGCTAAGAGCGTTTTGGCGCAAAAAAGTGCGCAAAGGTACTACATTTTACCCAATTTTATGCCATAGCCTACCACAGGCTTTTGTTGCAGAGCGTTATCTGTTTAGCGTTGCCAAGGAGTGGTTAGTGGTTAGTTATTAGGGGTTAGTACCATTTACCAAAACTCTTCACTTTTCACTTACCACTTACCGGCCTGTTTGGATATGCAAAAGGGCGGTTTTTTGTTGTTGCAGCAGTTTTATTTGTTTGTTTACGGCTGCTGTGTCTATTACGCCATAGGCTTGTGCCATGAGCAGGTTTTGGTATTCGTTTAGGTATTGCTGAATTTGGGCAAGTAGCAGTGTCAGGTTTTTGTTGCTTTGCTCGGTAGTGGTTTGCCAGTAGTTTGCCAGTTTAGTGGTAAACGATTGGGTATCATCGGTTTGCAGGGCATAAATGGGGGCATCATTTAAGTAAACCGGCGGGCATAAAAGGGCATTGCCTACTGTGGGCTCAAATACAAACCGCCCATAAACCGAAAAATGGTCGGAAAGGTCAAAAATGTTCCAGAGGTTGTCATCTAAGGTGCGCAAAATGCGCACTTCGTTAGTAGCCAACAGTGGTTTTAATGCAGTATTAAGCGGCAATATATAATCAAGATAAACAGGGGGAGTGTAGGTGTAATAATTAAGGTTGCCATGGCAGGTAAAGTTAAGGTTGCCATAAGTAGGCTCGGTAACTTTTAAAACATCAAGCATAAAGCAGTATTCATTCAGGTTGTTCCTTAATTTTTCCACGTTCAAATCGCCGCCTATGAGTGTAGGCTCATCGGGGGGTATATTTTTACTGAGCACAAATCGGCTCATTTCTTCCATTTGGGTTTTTCTAATAGCAATGTATTTGGGTTTATCATCGGCTTGGGCATGTGTGCCAAACAGGTGGTATTTTTTACCCAATTTGTTGATTTGTGCATACATTACCCCCTTAGCGGCATAACAATCTTCGCTGGCGCATAGGGTGTAAATATACTGGTCGGTTTTTTCTATGGGCCATCGGCTTACAATAACCACGCCGCCGTTTACCGGTCTGCCTTTTTTGTCAAGCACTTTGGTTTGATAAGGATATTCTGCTGCCAAACCTTTCAGGAGTATTTTTCGGGCGGCATTGTAGAACACTTCGTTAAGTATAATGGCATCGTACCCGTGCAGATAGGCAGGCAGTAGGGCGGCGCGTTTTTTTTGGTGTGTAAAAGCCAGCGGTGGGGGCAGCATATATACATTATAGGTAAGCACATTTAAGGTATGCGGGTTGAGCATATCTTGGGGGTTGGCGGGCGGGTAGGGGTTGCGTTCGTGCAGGGCAAGGGTTATATCGGAATAAGCGCCGCGTTTGTTGGAGGCAGCAAATTTAAGGGTAACGGTTTTGCCGCCCAGGGGAAAGGTAATGTCATGAAAATTCCTATTATTGTGCCAGTGCAGTGGTTCGTTGGGTTGTAGAAAGGCAAATTTTATGGTACTGCCAATAAAGTAACCCTTTACCCACACCTTAAACGTGGCAGTATCTGTACCGCTATTCAGGTGGATATTGTAAATGTAATTGGTATTATTTTTAATTTTTTTGTTACGGTTTGTCCATAGTACATTTTCCATAGAAGACCATGGTTCTACTATACCGTCTTTACCCCACCATGCGTCATCGCTAAGTTGGTGGGCGCTTTGCAGTGTGGTGTTTATATTTAGGGGGAGCGAGGTATTGTTTTGTAGAAAAATATACGACTCGGCAAATGCAGGAAACATGCCGTATAGCATAAAAGCTATGCCTGCCAATAGCTTAAAGAAACGCTCCATGTGGTTGGTTTATTTAAAATGAATAAGTTGAGCAATGATTAATTGGGGCATTTTATTTGGTTTTTTTGGAGAGTTTTTGGCAAGCGTAAAATTAACCGGTAAGCAGCACAATTTATTGCCCTTGCAACAATCATAACCTAAACTTAACACGGCAGGGGCAGCTACCCAATACTATGGAGGTATTTACTTTTTGCGTTCAATGGTAAACCAAATCAGTTGCTCCAAACCGGCGCGTCCTTCGCTCATTGGGAACTGTGCTAACAGCTCTAAGGCTTCCTTTCGGTATTTGTGCATAGCTTCCTGTGCATACTCAATACCGCCGCTGTTCCAAACAAAATTGATTACCTCTGCTACTTTTTGTTTGTTGTGGTGCTGGTTTTTAATGAGGTAAATCATTTGTCTTTTATCGGAGGCGGAAGCGTTGTTGAGGGCATAAATTACAGGAAGGGTGAGTTTTTTTTCTTTTATGTCAATGCCTTTTGGTTTACCGGCATCTTCGGCGCCAAAATCAAACAAATCATCTCTTATCTGAAAGGCAATACCTATTTTTTCGCCTATGTTCCAGGCTATTTGCTGTAAATTGGCATCATTGGTAGAAGAGGCAAACCCTACGGCACAAGCCGAAGCAATGAGCGAAGCCGTTTTTTTGGTAATTATATCAAAATAAACCGTTTCGTTTAGGTTGAGGCTACGGCTTCTTTCCATTTGGAGCAGTTCGCCCTCGCTCATATCTTTCACAGCTTTAGATACTACCTGAAGCAGGGTAAAATCGGCATTGTCTATGGCAAGCAGCAGCCCTTTAGAAAGGAGGTAATCGCCTACCAAAACAGCCACTTTATTTTTCCAGAGCGCATTAACCGAAAAAAAGCCTCGGCGTTCGTTGGCATCGTCCACCACATCGTCATGAATTAAGGTAGCCGTGTGCAGCAGCTCTATAAGGGCAGCGCCTCGGTAGGTAGCATCGGTAATTTGCCCTTGCAGTTTAGCGGAAAAAAACACAAACATCGGGCGCATTTGTTTACCCTTTCGCTGCACTACATAGTGCATTACCCTATCGAGCAACGGCACTTTACTTCGTACAGCATCTTTAAATTTAGCCTCAAACAGTTGCAGTTGGGGCGCAATTGTTTTTTGTATATCATTGAACGAAGAAACCGATGTCATACTATGCTGTGCTTGTCGCTAATCTATAAGGGGTAAAGATACAAAATGTTTGCCCGATGCACCCATTTTTAGAAGGATTACCACCACTATTTTCAATTTTGGCTGAAAATTATGCCCTATTAAACCAAGGCCACAAAATATTTTAGGAATTTAGGACAAAAACAGTACGGTATTATTGTAGCTTTTTTGGCGGGTTTGTGGTAAACTCGTAGATTTGCACTATGGTTTGATGCTTTGTTTTAGGAGCTAAACAGTTGAATGGGTAAAAAAAAATAGCCTGTTAACAATTACTTAACATAGCAGATTTACCTTAACGCAAAATTTTAACCCATGCCGGAGTATTATCTGTTTATAGTTGTTATTCTTGTGCTATTTGCCATTAGTGACCTCATAGTGGGTGTGAGCAACGATGCCGTTAATTTTTTAAATTCTGCCATAGGCTCTAAGGTTGCACCCCGTCATATCATTCTGATTATTGCAAGTATAGGTGTTTTTTTTGGCGCTGCTTTTTCGGGCGGTATGATGGAAGTAGCCCGAAAAGGTATTTTTAACCCCAACTATTTTGTTTTTGCAGAAGTAATGGTCATTTTTATTGCAGTAATGCTTACCGATGTTATACTGCTCGATTTGTTTAATACCTTGGGCTTACCTACCTCTACTACAGTATCTCTCATTTTTGAACTACTGGGGGCTTCGGTGGCGGTAGGCTTTATTAAATCAATAGAAAACAGCGAATCTATCTCTGTAGTATCGCAATACATTAATTTAGAAAATGTTATAACAATAATATTTAGCATTTTTCTGTCTGTTATACTCGCGCTTGTTTTTGGCACGCTTGTTCAGTATGTTTCAAGGTTGATTTTTTCTTTTAATTACCAAGACCGCTTAAAAAAATTTGGCGGTGTATGGGCAGGTATAGCGCTTGCCACCATGACTTATTTTCTACTGATTAAAGGCATTAAAGGGGCTACTTTTTTACCCGATGGTTTCTCTAAAACTGTACAGCAAAACACACTCACCCTGCTTGGGGTGTCTTTTGTATTTTGGTGGGCGCTCATGCAGGTTTTGGTTTCCATTTTTCAGGTAAACGTACTGCGGTTAGTAGTGCTTTTTGGCACCTTTTCGCTGGCTATGGCATTTGCAGGTAATGACTTAGTTAATTTCATAGGTGTGCCCATGGCGGGTTTAGAAGCCTATAAAGCATGGGTGGCATCGGGGGCGGAGCCTACAGCTATGGGTATGGAGGTATTGAGTAAAGCGGTAAAACCTAATGTACTCTTTTTAACCCTTGCCGGCGCTGTTATGGTAGTTACGCTGTGGACTTCGCGAAAGGCACGCACCGTTACCGATACCGAAGTGGGGCTTGGCAGGCAAGACGAAGGTATAGAAAAATTTCAGCCCAACACACTCTCCCGAATGATGGTGCGGTTTAGCCGATTTATAGGCGTACAGGCACAAACCATAGTACCCAACTCGTGGATAGAAAAAGCGGAGCAAAATTTTGTTAAACCCGATACCGACAAGGATAACAACAACCATGAACAACCACCTGCATTTGATTTGGTAAGGGCATCGGTAAACCTCACCGTAGCCAGTGCACTCATTGCTTTGGGTACTTCCTATAAACTACCGCTTTCTACCACTTATGTAACGTTTATAGTAGCTATGGGTTCTTCGCTATCAGACCGCGCTTGGGGCAGAGACTCGGCAGTTTACCGCGTTTCGGGAGTGTTGCATGTTATTGGCGGCTGGTTTGCCACTGCTATTATTGCTTTTACCGCATCGGGTTTGTTTGCCACACTCATTCATCAGTTGGGCGGCTGGGCAGTAGCAGCGCTTATGGTACTGGCTGCCGGATTGATTTTTAATAATTTCCGCCACCACAAAACAAAAGAAGAAGAAAAGGCAAGAATGGAACAACTCCTTGCGCCTGTTAATACCATAGAAGGTTATAACCTTGCCCGCCAAACCGCCCAAAGTGTTGCCAATACCCTCATAACTGTGCAGCAGGCTTATCATTTAGCCTTACAAGGACTGCGTTTAGAATCGGCAGAACAACTCAAAGAAACCAAAGGCGCTATTAAAGCCCTTAAACAAAAAAACAAAGAATTTAAAATAAAACTACTGCACTCCATTCAGCGCATTGATGAAGAACATACTGAGGCAGGGCGCGTGTTTTTGTTGGTGTATGACTTAGAGCAGGATATTACCCAATCGGTTCAGCACATTATTAAAACTTGTAGAGAACACGTAGAAAACCTGCACACCCCCTTAGAGCCTGAACAAACCGCCCAATTAGAACGCCTGCAAAACCTGCTTGATAACTATCTCCTGCTTATTATAGACGGTTTTAAAGACTATAACTTTAACACCTTGCAGCAGGTGCTGGTACAAAAACAATACTTGTTTGAAGCCATAGAAGACCTACTCAGTGAGCAAATTAAAGGCGTACAACAGCGCAAATACAGCACTAAAAACAGCCACCTGTACTTTAACATTCTCTTAGAAACCAAAGACTTGATTGCCGTAGCTGCTCGGTTTATGAAACTCTACAACCGACTGCACAACGCCTACGCTTCTAAGAACATGGCTATTTTACTTACCGATACCACCACTAACCCAACTAAACCAAAAAATACCCCCGATGCCTAACTCACTCCGCCGGTGTGCAGGGGTGTGACCCAAGTTTGATGTAA
>DDVC01000110.1:0-13336 GCA_002345145.1 Bacteroidetes bacterium UBA2322 | reverse complement strand
ACATCAAACCGAGGCTGCACCCGTGTGCAGCATCGGAAAGCTACTTGCAGCCGAAATATAGCGGCTAATTACTGAAGCCAAATTGCAGCAGACTGCCTCCGTGAAAATGGAAAAATGTAGGTACACCTTATATCGGGTATTTGCTGTTTTTATGCTATAAATGCACGGTTTAGCGTTATTCCGACAAGTTATAAAGACAAAGCGCTTGTTTTGCAGTTTTGTATTGCACAACAATACCTAACTTTGTTGTTTCTAAAAGAGTGCGGCAGCATTGATGCAGCAATCTTTTTAACAAACAAGGTAAAGTATTTCTGTTGTTTAAAACTTCATCTTTATATGCGTAACCTCCTCTTACTCTTTTTAGGGCTGATTGGCTATATCTCTTATGCTTATGCCGGCACACCCATAGGCTGCTACTTAATTTGCGAAGCAAATACTGCCGCTGCTCAACCGTTGGTTTGGTGCCCCGATGCGGCAGATAAACCGGCAACATCGGGCTATTTGGCAGGCGCTAAGGCAGGCGCTGCATTTATAGG
The DNA here is from genome assembly GCA_002345145.1 of Bacteroidetes bacterium UBA2322. Taxonomy (GTDB): domain Bacteria; phylum Bacteroidota; class Bacteroidia; order Chitinophagales; family UBA2359; genus UBA2359. The sequence continues at coordinate 12,800 of DDVC01000110.1, read as the reverse complement.
CAACCAAGTGTATGTAAAATTTAAATCACCTCAACATCCGCAAGTAACTTACCAAAAAGGCAATAACCCCCAAACTACCCGATGGGTAGAACTCATAGAGCCTTTTGGCGTGGAGCGTATAGCAAAAGCCTTTCCCCGATTAAAGGAAATGAATTTATACTACCGAATTACCTTTAACCAAACACATAGAGCAGAGGAGCTTATAGCCCGATTACAGCGTTTCAGCTACGTAGAATTTGCCGAGCGCGTACCCATGCATCGTACTTTTCTTACCCCCAATGATATTCACCCAAACCAATACAACGTAACCCTAACCCAAGCACAGCAAGCATGGGATATTACCACCGGTAGCCCCAATATCGTAATTGGTATGGTGGACGATGCTGTACGCCTTGACCACGAAGACCTTGCTGCCAATATTTGGACTAACCCGGGCGAAATACCCGGCAACGGCATAGACGACGACAGCAATGGTTATATAGACGACATAAACGGCTGGGACGCTGCCGATAACGACAATAACCCCAACCCGCCCGCATCGGCAGGCAATTTTACCTTTTCGCATGGCACCCACTGCGCCGGTATTGCTGCGGGCGTTACTGATAACGGTGTGGGTATTGCTTCGGTGAGTTTTAACGTAAAACTGATGGCGGTAAAAATAGCCGCCGATGCTACCGAACAACTTACCGGCGCTATGGAAGGCGTTGAGTACGCCATAGCTGCCGGCGCTGATGTAATCAGTATGTCGTGGGGGGGCGGTGCGCCCTCTGCCACCGAGCAGGCGGTATTTACCACCGCCCACAATGCAGGCATTGTGCTGGTAGCCGCCGCCGGAAACGATAATACCGCCGACCTTATGTACCCGGCTTCTTACCAGTATGTAATTAGTGTGGGTGCCAGCGACGCCGCTGACCTCAAAGCCGATTTTTCTAATTATGGCGACAGCATAGACGTAATGGCACCCGGCGTTCAAATATGGAGTACGGTGGCTACCAACCCATCGGCTTATGAGTTTTATGATGGCACCTCTATGGCTTGCCCTTATGTATCGGGCTTGGCTGCGCTGATGCTGTCTTTTGACCCCACCGCTACCCCCGACCGCATAGAGTACTGTCTTGAAACAACTGCCAACAATATAGATGCCCTTAACCCGGGTTTTGCCGGTCAGTTGGGTGCCGGCAGGGTAAATGCTTTTTTAGCCGTACAATGCACCCCATCAGAGCCAATAGCCAATTTTACATGGTCGGCACAGCCGCCTTGCGCAGGCGAAACCTTTACTTTTAATGATATAAGCGCCGGTACTGAATTGGATAGCTGGCAGTGGTCGTTTCCGGGCGGCACGCCTGCAAGCAGCACGCTGCAAAACCCTACGGTAACTTATCCGGCATCGGGCACGTATCAGGTTACGCTGGTAGTATCTAACTATTTGGGCAGCAGTACTATTACCCAAACCGTTACCGTTGCTCCGCCCAGCGCCACTATTACCGGAGCGGCAGTTATATTGCTGGGTTATGTGGTGCCGGTAGAAGTGAGTTTTACCGGTTCACCGCCATGGACTTTTACCTACACTAATGGCATTACCTCGCAAACCGTATCGGGCGTTACCCAAAATCCTTACACACTTAACCTTGCTCCGCAGTTTACCACCACCTATACCCTTACTGCTATGAACAATGCCGCCTGCACAGGCACCGTGGGCGGTACGGCTACCATAGTGGTTATTGTGCCATCGGAGCCTAATGATATTTGCAGTGCAGCGTTGCCTTTTCCTACACTTACATCGGGCATACAAAGTTGTATTGTGGGTAACAATAGCAATGCCTTTGCCGAGCTGCCCTACATTAACCAAAACAACTGCGCCGGTGCGCCGGTGCCGGCGCCCGCTGCCGACCTTTGGTATAGTTTTGTGGCGGTGTCTAATATACTTGATGTGTCGCTCAATTTTACCATGAACACCGCCGTAGTTGCCCTATACGAAGGAGCATGCGAAGGGCTCATTGGGCGCGATTGTATGGTGGTAAACGGTGGCGGAAACCTTAACACCACCTTTGCACCCGTAACGCCGGGGCTTACTTACCATATTCAGGTGAGTGGCGGCAACCCCACCGATACCGGCGATTTTACCCTCTGCATAGAAAACTACGGCGAAAGTATTAACGAAATTTGTATGCTGGGGCAAACATTGGTAGTTAATCCGCCGCCGGTTTTGGGTACTTACCTGCCCGGACAAACGGTAGAGTTTTGTTTTACCGTAGAAGGTTACAACCAAAATGCTGCCGACTGGTTCCATGGCTTGGTGCCGGTATTGGGCAGCGGCTGGAATGCCGCAACACTTACCCCTACTCTTACTCCGCCTACCTGCGCTTTTGGTCCGCCCACCGAAGCATGGGGTTGGCACACCTCTGTAACCGGTGTAGGCGGTGGCTCGGCAGCCATTACCGGACCACAAGGTCCGGGCTGGTTTTTTGAGTCGCAGGCAGGTTGCCCCGGTGCGTGTAATCCGCTCAATCCGGGCGATAATTTTGGCGATTCGGGCAGTCCGGGTTGTGGTTGGACGTTTTGTTTTACCGTTCAAACCTTGGCAGCCTGCCCGCCTGCTGTTGATGGGCAAGACCTCAGCATTCTTTTCCGCAATTTTTCCGATTCGGAAACCGGCAGTTGGGGGGTAGTTAGTATTTGCCCCGATGATCCCGAATACAAGTTTAAAGCCATACTGTCATGCTGTGCCATTCCGCAAATGACCGGCGTTTTTCCTACCTGTGCCGCACCCAATACCGGCTCGGTAACTGCTACTGCCACTGAGGGCGAGCCACCCTTTACCTTTACATGGAGTACCGGTTTTACTGAATCGGGTGTTACCTCTTCTACCATTTCCAATCTGCCTGCGGGCTTTTATGTGGTAACTGTTACCGACAATGCAGATTGTTTTAAAGAAGCATCGTTTACGCTTATTACGCAAAACGATTTTACCATAGATGCTACCGATGAAGTAACTATTTGCAGCGGAGCGGGCGCACAACTTAGCGTAAACGGCGGCGTATCGTTTGTATGGGCGCCCAGTACCGGTTTATCTGCCAATAATATAGCCAACCCCATAGCCAGCCCTACTGCCACTACCGATTATATAGTGGTAGCTACCGATGCGAATGGCTGCACCGCTTACGATGTGGTAACGGTAAACGTAAACCCATCGCCGCCTGCCGATGCCGGACCGGGCGGGGTAATTTGCCCGGGCGAAAGCCTCAACCTCTCTGCATCGGGCGGTTTTGCCTACGCATGGTCGCCCACCGATGGTTTGTCTATCACCAATTTTCCCAATCCGGTTGCCACTCCTGCCCAAACCACCACCTACACTGTAACCGTAACGGGTAGTTTTGGCTGCACCGGCACCGACCAGGTTACGGTAGTGGTTTCGCCACCGCCGTTTTTTCCGGTCAGCAACATAGATACCACTGTTTGCAGTACTGATGTGCTGGAGCTGCAATTGACAGAGGTAAATTTTATTTCCAACTACCAGTACGAGTGGAGTCCCACTGCCGGACTGGACAACCCCATCATTCCTAATCCCATAGCCACCGTAACCGACGACATCAGCTATACCATTACCGTTACCAACCAATACGGCTGCCAAACGGTACGCACCATTAACATTACCCGAAACAATGACGATTTTAGCCTAAACCTTGGCAACGATACTACCCTATGCAACGGCGGCACACTCACCCTTACCGCCGAGCCGGGTTTTGTTTCTTATCTGTGGAGCAACGGCAGCACTGCCAATACCCTCACTATTACCCAAAGCGGCAACTACACACTTACCGTTACCAACAACTTAGGCTGCGCCGCTACCGATGAAATTACCGTAAACATAGAAACCGTACAACCCACCATTACCGGCAACCTTACCATTACCGAAGGGCAAACTACCACCCTAAGCACACAAGAAGGTTTTGATCAATACGTATGGTCTAATGCAGCTACTACGCCCCAAATTACCGTTTCCGAAGGGGGGGCATACAGCGTAACTGTAACCGGTATAAATGGTTGCACCGGCTCTGCAACCGCCACCGTACAAGCGCTCAACCGAAATGAACTGCTTATACCCAACGCCTTTTCGCCCAATGGAGATGGTGCAAATGATGTGTTGCGAGTGGTAAACACCAACCCTGTTACTAATTTCAGCATGGCAATTTACAACCGTTGGGGCAACTTGGTTTTTGAAACCGACAATATTACCACCGGCTGGAACGGCAAATACAAAGGCGCCGATGCCGAAATGGGTGTGTATGTGTATTACATAGACGTAGTTTTTGAGGGCAACGTAACTAAAACTTATAAGGGTAATATAACGCTTATACGGTAGGGGTACAACCGCTATAAGTAAAATAAAAAAGGTGCAGTAATTAGATTGGGTTAGTTACGGGTTGGGGCTGGTATATAATTATTCCAATACTTTATCTAACAGTTGCGCCAGGTCTGTTTGTGTAATGTGCAGGTTTAACCTACCTTTATGTGCCGAAGATATGCGCCCGGTTTGTTCTGAAACAATAACCACACTCGCATCAGTTTTTTCGGTAATGCCGGTAGCTGCTCTGTGGCGCATACCCACACGGGTAGGTAAATCGGGATTTTCTGATACCGGAAGGACACAGCCCGCCGAAAGTATTTTGTTTTCAGCTATTACCACTGCGCCATCGTGCAGGGGGCTGCCTTTATCAAAAATACTTTCAATGAGTTTGCTGCTTATTTCGCCATTTATAGGCACACCCGTATCGGAAAAAAAGTTTTTTTCGGCAGCATCGGTAAACACTAATAAACCGCCGGTGCGCGTGTTCGACATGTTGTTTATTGCCCGCATAATTTCTTCTATCAGTTCTTGTTTGGGCGTGGTTGTTTGGCGTTTAAAAATCAGTTGCCACAACTTATTTTTGCTGATGCCGCTGCCTTTACCCAGGTAAAACAAAAACCGCCTTATTTCTTGCTGAAACAAAATAACCACCAATATAAAACCCGCTTCTACAAACTGCCCCAGTATGGTGGCAAGCACTTTCATTTCGAGCAGGTTTACCACTGCCGCCATTACATACACCAGCAGTACCCCTATCAGAATGTTAAATGCCAGCGTGCCGCGCAGCAGTTTGTAAAGCCTAAAAATGAGCAAACCCACCAATACTATATCCACCAAATCCCAAAAGTGAATATCTAAAAATCCTATGGAAAATTTGTTTAGCAAGGCGGATAAGGCAAAAAGTGGTAAAAAACGGGTGATAAACGGTAGTTCAAAATCTCCCGATAGCCAGAGCCGATTTGTTCTCCCCCCCAGCTCCCCCTCAAAGAAGGTGGGAGTTTATATTGTCCGTTTTTCAAGGTTTTGGGGTGCATTTTTAGGGTGATAATGCCTGTTTTTTTCAGAAAAATAGGGTGTAGGAAAGAACAAATCGGCTCTGCCCGATAGCGGGATATACAGCCAATAGCAGCCACAAATAGCGGCAATAATCCGGTTACTTAATTTTGAGGGCTTCTTCTATTTGTTGTGCTACCCAGGGTTGTTCAGATGGGCGGCGGGGTTTACTGTTGGCTATATTGCCGTTTCGGTCAATGATAAAATACTTGGGAATGCCGCGCACTTGGTATTGCTGCCCAATGATTTGGGCATTTTGACCGGTGGCAATGAGGTGCAAGCCGGGCAGGTTTTGGTTCTTTACATAGTTTTCCCACTGGCTGCGTTCCTTATCGGTAGAGATGTATAAAAACACTACATCTTTGCCTTCAAACTGCTCTTTCAGTTTTTTTCCGTGTGGCAGTTGTTGTTTGCAGGGTCCGCACCAAGTAGCCCAAAAATCGAGATAAATGACCTTGCCTTTTAAATCGGATAGCGAAACCATTTTGCCATCTATGCTTTCCAGCGTAAAAGCGGGCGCAGGGCTTCCGGCAGCCAAATACAAGTTGCTTTTGTGCATAAATTCTACTACTTCCTTGTATTCGGGATAAGGGCAGGTACTCATAAACTCATTGTACTTGGTGTTAATGATTTCTATGCGCCCATTTTGTACCCCTTCGGTAAATACCTTTGCCATAATGTAGTACATAGCTTTGCCCTTAATGGCAGTTTTGGCAAACTCGTATTGGTCTATATACAGGTTATCTAAGTTGTAATTGGGTTTGCCGCTTAACACCTGCTGGTTAAAGGAGGAATTAAAAAAAGCGTCAATAAATTGAATATACGCCGGAATAAGCACCGCATTATCATCTAAAAACCGAAGCTCATTGAGGAAAGTATTGTAGTTGGCGGGTATTTCAATGGTTTGTTTGGCGTTAAATCGGGCGTGGTCATTGGGGTAATTGAGTAGGGCGGCTCCCCATTGACAATCTACCATTATTTTAAACAGGTTTTTAAACGATTCCGAAACGGGTGTTTTTTGGGTAAAGCCGGTTAAAAACTGCATTTGGGCATTGCGCAGGCTATCGGTAAAACTTCGGTATTGCTCAAAATTGAGCAGGCGCACTTGCTGCATATTATTGTAGGTAATGCCTCGCACGGCAAAAGCGCGGTCAAAATCGCGAAGGCAAATTTGGTGGTTTACCGCTTGCCCTTTTCCGGCAAACTGCATATCGCCGGCGTAGTTCATGCCATTGGCGGCAATAACCAAGCTATCGCCGGGCTCAAGGTAAATGGGTACACTTAACCCCCTGCCATGCACCAATTGCACCGGAAGGGGAATACCCAAATCAAACGAAATGCGGAAGGCATTGTTGGCGTCTAAGGTATCGGTATAGGTAAAAGGATTGGTGAGCGGATTGGCAAAAATGGAAACCGCCACTGTGCGCCCTTGCGGGTTGGCTACTGTGCCTTTAATAACCACCGGCTTGGCTTGCTGCGCGCGGAGCGGAAGGGTGAAGCTAAACAGGAGGAGGAAAAGGAGAAGGAGTTGGGTTAATTGTGTTTGTGTTGTTTGGATTGTTTGTGAGGATACAAACAACGGCAACTGCAACGACGGCGGCTGAGGTAAGGTTAAGTTTTTCATGGGCGTATTAGAGGTGGAAAAATTAGTTGGGGGTTTTATTTGATTGATAGCGCTATGGCTGATAGGGTAAGGTGAAAAATAAAAAATTAGATAACTAACTTGTGCGCGGAGTACACAAACAACGGCTAATTAGGCAAAATGCAGCATCAATAGCTAAAAATTGGGCAGCATCAATACCTTATGGTAAAAATACCCCTGCAAAGTTACCGTTTTATGGTAATACCCAAAAGTTTTGCTAAATCTTGTTTCCAAGAGGTGAGTAATATGTGTTGTTGAAGCAGTTCGGTTAGTTCTTCTTGGGAGGAGGAGGTTTTGAGTTTATCCGAAATTTCGGTTATTTTTTTTATAACGTGGGTGAGTTTGTAGTGGTTAATAAGGTCAAGCACTTCATCTTTAAACCGCGTAACGACTTCGGTAATAAAAATACCGTGCATTTTTTCCCAATTTTCGCTTATTTCGTGTGGGCTGGCGAGCAGGTCTATGGCTAAACGGCTGATTTGCTCATCGGGGTGGAGGAGGAAAAAATCGGAGGTAGGGGGCGGTTCGTTTTGGTCAATGGCGTGTTTAAAGTAGGTAAAAATTTTGGCATAAAGGGTTTTTTCAAAGGGCAGTTCGTGCAATTCATCTACTATACATGCGGCTACGGTTACATAATCGGTAAGAGTATGGTTAGTGGTTTCGTGTACTTTTTCAATAGGTATTTCTTTTGTGCCAAATTCCAGCAAAACGCGTATAATTTCGCGCTCGCAAATCAGCTCACTTATAAGCGCAGGAGCTGCCGGTTTATTTTGTTGGGTTTTAGTTTGTACATCGGGCGGGGTGGTGGCGTTATTGTCTTTGTCTATTTTTTTCCATTTAATCTTATTTATTTCGTTAATAATGAGCGCTTCGGGTAAATTGAGCAGGCTGGTGCACTCTTTAACGTACATGGCGCGTTTAATGGGGTCGGGAATAATGGCAATGGTTTGGATAATATCTTTTACCAACTCTGCCATTTTTACCGGTTCGTTTTGGGCATCATGGAGCAGGAGTTGGGTTTTAAACAGCACAAAATCGGTGGCGTGTTGGTGCAGGTAGTCTAAGGTTTGCTGTTTACCATGTTTTTGAACAAAGCTATCGGGGTCTTCATTGGGCGGGAGCACGGCAATTTTTACGTTCAGCCCTTCTTCCAGCACCAAATCTACCCCTCTGAGGGCGGCTTTTATGCCTGCCGCATCGCCGTCAAAAAGGAGGGTGATATTGGGCGTGTAGCGATTAATGAGCCTTATTTGGTCTTGGGTAAGCGAGGTGCCCGATGATGCCACTACGTTTTCGATACCGGCTTGTGCCATAGAAATTACATCGGTATAACCCTCTACCAATATACACTCGTTTTTTTGCCTGATGCTGTTTTTGGCAAAGTAAAGACCATATAAGGTTTTGCTTTTTAGGTAGATATCGGTTTCGGGCGAGTTGATGTATTTAGGTTGTTTTTTATCTTTTGATAGGGTTCTGCCCGCAAACGCCACCACCTTGCCCGATAGGTTATGCACCGGAAACATAACCCTTGCTCTAAAAAACGGAAAGTAACGCCCGTCTTTATGGCTTAGCAGACCCGCTTTTTGGAGCATATCGGGGTTATATTGCTGTTTTTTTGCTTCGGCAAGGAAGGCGTCTGCAGTTTCGAGGCTGTAACCCAATTGAAATTTTTCGATAGTGGCAGGGGTAAAACCACGCTCCAAAAAATACCCCAGCGCTACGCTTCTGCCCTCATCGGTTTGCAGCATATTTTGGGTAAAATGCCGGCGGGCAAAATCGGTGGCTACATACAGGCTTTCGTGCAGTTGTTTTTCTTGTTTACCCTGCTCATCGGTTACCTCTTCTATTAGTATGTGGTATTTTTTGGCAAGGTAGTGCAGCGCTTCGGGGTAGCTCATTTTTTCATGTTCCATAATGAACTTTACCGCGCTGCCCGCCGCCGAGCAACCAAAACATTTGTAAATGCCCTTTGCCGGCGATACCGAAAAGGAGGGTGTGCGCTCATTATGAAACGGACATAACCCGATGAGGTTTGCCCCGCGGCGTTTTAAGTTTACAAAATCGCCCACTACCTCCTCTATGCGGGCGGCATCTAAGATGGCGGCTACTACCGGCTCTGGTATCATGGGCGGCGGGGCATAAATGGTGAAACAAACTGCCTGTTTATAAGGCAATGGTTATAAACAACTGCAAAGGGTGATTGGTGCAGTGGCGGTTTATTTTTAATTGCCCCATTTGTTGGCACATAAAAACATACTTTATATAGTATATTTAGCCAAGGTAAATACAACCGCCAATGGTATCTTTTGCCGCACCGGTAACGGTACTTAGGCAGTTGGGCTGCCCTTGCAGTCTGAGGGCTGCCATAAAAGCCATAGCCAGCGCTTCTTTATAGTTTACTGTAAGCTGGTGCGGAACAATGCAAGGAATATGAGAGAGTGCAGCAATGCGGCTGACTAAGTAATCATTAAAAGCGCCGCCACCGGTAATAAGCATTTGCGGAGCAAGAGAAATATCGGGTTGGGCTTGTTGTAGCAGCAGGGTTACCTGAGCCGCTATTTGGGTAGCAATATGTTCGGTAGCGGTGTGCAGGAGGTGGGTAGTGGGCAGGGTGCCGGCATGTTGCAGCAGGGGCAGTATGTGATTGGGCACAAAACCGGCATCGAGCGATTTTGGATAAGGCTGTCCATAAAAAGGCAAAGTGTTTAGCTGTTGCAGCAGAGGCGGGTGTAAACTGCCGCTTTGGGCAAGGTTGCCGTTGGGGTCGTAGGGCAAGCCTTGTAAGGAGGCAAGGTAATTTAGCAGCAGGTTGGCAGGGCAAATATCGTAACCTATTATGCCGCCGCCGGCAAGTTTGCAAGATATATTGGCAATACCTCCAATATTTAAACAAAATAAATACTGCGGAAACAGCCATTTATCGGTAATAGGTACTACGGGTGCACCCTGTCCACCGGCAGCCACATCATTGGCGCGCAGGTTGCACACCACCGGCACACCGGTATGCACTGCCAGTTCAGCGCCGTTGCCTATTTGGGCGGTAAATCGGTTTTGGGGTTGGTGTATAATGGTTTGCCCGTGCCAAGCAATGCAATCTGTTTTACCCATTAACCCATGCCTGTGCATAAATCCGTTTACCAACTGAGCTATGTAAAAACCATACTCGGCATCGGTTTTTAGATAGGTAACAATATCGGTATGTATTAACCCGCCTAAGCGCTGTTTCCACGCATCGGGATAAGGAATACACTCGGCATGGGTTATGCTGTATTGCCATGTATTTTGGTGGTGGGTAAAGGTGCAATAGGCTATATCTAACCCATCGAGCGAAGTGCCCGACATTAACCCGATGATGCGGTATGTTTGCATGAAGTACTGTTATTTGCCTTGTTTTTTTTTAGAAGTTTACCCCATATCTTGCCCTTGCAGGCTCTGTGGCAACCGGTTGGCAAATATAACGCCACTTTTCTGATATTTGCCCTTTAACCCAACTTCTTTATACCTTATACTGAACCGCCCCATACCACATACAGTTATTAAGGAAGTGCGCCCAAAAAATGGCTATCATAGGCTAATTTTATGGCGTTTGCCACAAAATCTCAAATAATTTTTCATGCAACTTACACAAAAAATTCATCATTTATCTGCTCAACTTCATCAAGATGTAACTGCCATTAGGCGACATTTACACGCTCACCCCGAACTGTCGTTTCAGGAGCATAAAACCGCTGCCTATGTGCAGGCTATGTTAAAACAGCATGGCATACCTTTTACCGCCGGAGTGGCCGGCACGGGCGTGGTGGCATATATTGAAGGTAAAAATCCGGACAAAAAAACAATTGCCCTCCGCGCCGATATGGATGCCCTGCCTATTACCGAAGCCAACAATGTACCCTATAAATCAACAGTGCCGGGCGTTATGCACGCCTGCGGACACGATGCTCATACTGCCAGTTTGCTGGGTGCTGCCCAAATTTTGAACCACCTGAAACAGGATTTTGAAGGCACGGTAAAACTGATTTTTCAGCCGGCAGAGGAGCGTATGCCCGGCGGCGCTTCTATGATGATTAAGGAGGGCGTTCTGGAAAATCCCAAACCATCGGGCATTATAGGACAGCATGTGTTTTCGGTATTACCCGCCGGCACAGTGGGTTTTAGGAGCGGTATGATGATGGCTTCTGCCGATGAAATTGATATGGTGGTATATGGTAAAGGAGGACATGGCGCTGTGCCCCAGCTTACGGTGGACCCGGTGGTAATTGCCGCACAAATTATTACCGCCCTCCAACAATTAGTGAGCCGCATGGCAGACCCTACCATACCCTGTGTGCTTACCTTTGGAAAAATTAACTCTGCCGGCGGCGCTTACAACATTATTCCCGAAAGTGTAGCCTTGCAAGGCACCCTGCGCACCATGAACGAACACTGGCGCAAACAAGCCCATGCACATATAACCCGCATGGCTACCGGCATTGCAGAGGCTATGGGTGGCAGTTGCAAGGTAGATATTACGGTGGGTTATCCGTTTTTGGTAAACGACGAAGAACTTACTGCCCGATGTAAACAAGCCGCCATAGCTTATTTGGGCAAAGAGAATGTGTATGACATTCCGATGCGCATGACCGCCGAAGATTTTGCCTACTACTCACAAGTAACCCAAGGCTGTTTTTACCGACTTGGCACCGGCAATGTGGCGCGCGGCATTACCTCAAATGTTCATACGCCCACTTTTGATATAGACGAAGAAGCCCTTAAAACCGGCATGGGTTTAATGGCTTGGCTGGCGCTTACAGAGCTCAATAACGCGTAAACCCCGCCTCCAAAAAATGGAGAAGTAAAAAACTGCTGCACCTCATTTGCCCCAAACTACCGGCATTAATAGAGCCCCTGTGCAAAAAAGCTCATGCTTCCCACTACTGGTAGGTGAGGTAGTTTTAACCCTCCACAACCGGATGGAATAAACAAGTTGTGTTTTTTTAGTGGATAGGTGATACAGGGTGTTTAGTTGTTTTGTATGTTTGTGGGGTGGGAGTGCGTAAAAGCAACCGGATTGGTTGGATATACGAACAGAAGGGGCGGAGAGAACATAGGTGTATAAAACAAAAAATAAATAAAAAATGAAGGATAAAGAAATTAAAATCACAAAGATATTTCATGAATTGCATGGTGAAAAGGCTCGATTATCTAATTTAATTTTGGTTTATACAGTTGGAATTATTTCAGCATTGATTTTCACAATTATCCTTTTACCCTTAAAACTAAGTATTTGGAAATATATTCTTGTAGCTGTTTTAGTATTAGATATTAGCAGTGGAGTAGTTGCTAATTTGTCCACACCAACAAATCAGTATTATCAAAAGAACAGTCGTTTGAGATTAATTTTTTTGAGTTTACATATACTTCAACCATTATTATTCATTGTAATTTTTCCTGAACTACTGCTTTTTTTTCTTTTTGTATTTCTTTATACAATTTCTGCATCTTTAATCGTAAATTGGATTAAAGATAAAGAATATCAACAAAATATTGCATCGGCATTTGTTGTGTTAGGAACAATTTTGTCTTTTGTTTTTAAAAATGACATTTTGATTGTTTATGCTATCGCACCTCTTTTTATGACAAAACTAATTTTAGGTTTTGCCGTGCGAAGACCTATTTTTTAAATGATAGTTGAATAAAAAAAGGTGATGTAAGATATATAAAAGGCAAAAATGCACATTAAGGAGAACAGCAATTCTCGCTATTAATGGGCGTATA
>DDVC01000135.1 GCA_002345145.1 Bacteroidetes bacterium UBA2322 | reverse complement strand
ATAAGCAATAATAACCAATTTGCGTCTTTGCGTGAAAAAAATCGGGCAGGTAAATCGCAATTATTCCAAAAATCCGTGCAAGTCAGCCACATCCGTGTTATCCGTGTGCTAATTTTTGCCGGAAATCTTACCCATTAGCCTACAAATACGCCATGAACTTGCAAGGTGGACAGTACCTAAGTAGTTGCAATTTTTCACTCTTCACTTTTCACTTTTCCCTTTTTACGGATTTGCACGAAACAAAAAACGGGGCAGGAATATACATTCCGTGCCCCGTTTTGTTTAGGAGTTTTTAGGGTAGGGTTAGTCAATGTTTACCGAATGTGCCGGCGCATCGGCTACTTTTTTAGGCAGGGTTATTACCAAAATGCCCTCAGCATAACGAGCGCTAATGCCGGTAGCATCAACTGAATCGCCCAACTCAAAACGGCGTTCAAAACCGTTCTGTTTAAACTCGCGTCTAATCCATTGCTGTTCCTGAGTGGTTTGGGCATCGGTTTTTTTGAGCGAAACGGTTAGCACATTGCCCGATACTTCAAGGGTAAAATCTTCTTTCCGATAACCGGGTGCAAATACCTGAATTTCAAAACCCGTTGGGTTTTCGGCAATGTTTACCGCTCCCGTAGAGCCCCAAGCAGGCATTTGACCCCAGTATCCGCCCCAAAATGCGCGGTGTTTGTTTCCACAACCGCCGTAATAATGTTTGCCACCTGTGTGGCAGTTTGCTTTTTGATGGTACATAACTTTTTGTTTTTAGGTTTGTGTGATGTGAGTACTTTTGTTGTTGGTGAAAAAAAGAAATTAATTTGCCCGATAAATTTCAATTACAGGCATCAACTTTTAGCCCCATTTGGGTTAGCCTATTTTAATGGTTTGCACCGGCTCTTGCCATGTATGGGCGGGTTGGGTAAAATTGGGGGGTTGCAGTGGTTGCCAATTACCGGAGTAGGCAGCCCTTTCAAATTGGCGGTAGCGTTGTTTGTATAGGTAAGCCGCGCCAAAGATTCTGAAAACCATAACCGCTATGGCAGCTACTATGAGCAAACGCAATATGGCAGGCAATACAAACAATAAAACAAGGGTGGCTACAATGCCAAAACCAATTTTTCTTAAAACGGAATTTCTCATTTTGGGGGGTTGTTTTTTTTTTGTGAGGTAAACAGTGGTTACGCTATGAATGACGACCCACCCCATGCTATATTTTAAATTGCCCCGTTTTTTTTGAAATTTTTTGTAAACGACTGCCTGTAAGTACACGTTATCTTTCACTTACCGATACTATACCCTAACCAAACCACCCGAAGTGTTACCACAAAGCCATTACACACAAAAAATGCGTCAAATATCTTATGCACAAGTAGCAGTAAAGCGGTAAAAACAGGTAACTTTGTACTCACACACTAAACCACACACTCCACCTGCAAGAGCTTATTTTTACCTTATGCAGCGCTTTTGCGCACAATACAGGGCAAAAATAGAGGATAAAAACCCATTACCCATTTCCGTTTTCAGCCGGTTATGGCACATAAAGTAAAAGGGGTTGTGCAGAAGATATTATTGTTTGCAACAAAAATGTTTTGCCGCAAGGCAAAATAGCTTTTTCTTTTTAACCAAACAAGTGATATGAAATTTTGGATTTATTTTTGCCTACTGCTTACCCTCATCATTTCGGCAAAAGCGCAGGTGTCGGTTAGTTGGTTCAATTACCCGGGCGGTGTAGCAGTAGCCGCCGACAGTGAAAACAACGTATATACCGCCAATTGGGACTATAACCCCGGCGGCGATATTACACTGACCAAAAGAAGCAGCGCCGGAGCCATTATTTGGGAAGTTCCGTACAATAATACCGATAATACCCGACATGAAGTAGCAACATGGGTAGCAACCGACACTGAAAATAACATCTTGGTTTCGGGCACCATACGCTCCGGTTATTCTAATCCGGTAAATGCCAATAGCCTGTTGATGAAATTTGACCCATCGGGCAATTTGCTGTGGCGTGTGGTGTATCAAACCGATTTTGACGGCTCTTCAACCCGAAAATGCCTGATAGATGCCAACAACAATGTTTATGTGTTGGGTTTAGGGCATAGTGGCGTAGGAATGGTAACAACGGTAAAAAAGTTTAATGCCGCCGGAGTGCAACTCTGGTCATATTTTGATGCCTATGGAATAGGCTCGCCCACCAATTTTAAATTTACTCCCGATGGTGGCATAATCATTACCGCAAGGTCTATTACCGGCAGCATGAGCGGATATGCCAAAATAGACCTCAACGGCAACCTTATTTGGCATACTGCCGGTATTTACAGCCTTACCTACTCCGATACTGCCGGCGATATTTTTGGCAATACCTACCTTATACACGGTGAAAATGTTCCTGCTAACCCCGGAAGCGTACTAAAAAAACTTACCCCAACAGGCAGTTTAATTTGGGAAAAAACCAACAATATAGCAGGGCTAAGGGTTGAAGTAGGCACCGATAACAACCCTATCATTAGCGGCTACCCAACTGTAAACAGTTTTGGTACGGTATTTATGAAATACGATACCAACGGAAACGTATTATGGGAAAATCTTGATGCAGACGGCACATCTTACAACCTGCTGGCACATGCACAAATGCGCCTTGATGGTTACAATGCCGCCTATTTGGTTGCCGGAACCATGTTTGCAATGGCTGTTTGCAAGGTAAATGCCGGTGGCACAACCGAGTGGGTTGCAACCACTTCGGGTAGTTATGGCTACGGCATTGATTTTGGCGCTGATAATTGTGTGTTTTTAACCGGCGGCACTACGGCAAAATTGGTACAAACCCCCACCGAAACGCCTCCGCTGCAACTACAATTAACCGCTGTGCTGGAAGGCGCATTTAACCCCGCTACCAATGCCATGAACACCACCTTGCGCAATCACCCATTGGGCAATCTGTTACCGGTTTCGCAGCCGTTTAACCTGCCGCCTTTTAATTATAATGGTACCGAAACAAATGCTTCGCCTCCTGCCAATGCGGTTGATTGGGTATTGATAGAGTTACGCACCGGCACAACGGGCAATACAATAGTAGCCCGAAAGGCAGCCTTTTTGCTGGCTGATGGTGTTATCAGAGATGCCAATGCTGCCGGCGCTTCCAATGCCGTTAGTTTTTCGGGGTTACCAACAGGCAATTACTGGGTGGCATTAAAAACCCACAATCACATGGCAGTTATCAGCGCTGCTGTACAGGTTTTGCCCAATACCGTGCCGCTTAATTTTACCAATGCCTCCAATATTATGGGCGGAACCACTCAGGTAAAACCCGTAGCGCCCGGCATTTTTGCTTTGCTTGCCGGCGATTTTAACCAAGATGGAGTTATTACACTTGCCGATTTTAACGGTTTTGTTGCCCAAACAGCTACCAATACCTACAACACCGGCGATTTTAACCTTGATGGCAGTGTTACCCTTCCCGATTTTCAAATCCTACAACCCAACTTGCAAAAAATGGCAATGTTTCAGGTGCGGTAAATTGTTTGGGCAATATGGAGCATGTTGTTGTCCGGCAAAACCATGAATTACTTGGTTTTGCCGGATAACATTTGCATCTAATAAATTTTACTCTTCTTCGGGTTGGTTTTTCAGCGCCATCAATAGGGCATAAGAACCGGCAGTAACCACTTTTTTACCGGCAAACAAATCGGGGTTGAGTATTTCAATCCAGCCATTATGGGCTACGCCGGTTTTTACCTCCTGCATATCAAATTGCAGGGAGTCTGTTTGGGTAAACAGGTAAGCATTGCCGGCGTAGTTTACCACCGCTTTTTCGGGCGTCGCCCATACTTTTTTGTTTTGCAGGGTAATTTTGGCGTTCATAAACATACCCGGAATCAGGTTGGCGGCGTATTGGTCAAAATGGCAGTGAACCTGCACCGTATTATCGGGCGCAATTTCTTTACCTATCAGTATAATTTGGGCATTGTAGGTAACATCGGGCTCTGTGTTGGTATAAGCAAACAACTTTTGACCAATGGTTAAACCTTGCAGGTCTTTTTCAAACACGTTTAAGGTAAGGTGTATATCGGCAGGGTTTACCAGTTCAAACAATACATCGGAGGGCGAAACGTATTTGCCCGTATTAACATTCACTTTGGTAACATAACCGGTAAAAGGAGCATAAAGACTGGCTTGTTTGGTTATGTTTGTTTCTGATAAATTTTGGGGCTGCATGTTTAGTAGTTTCAGCCTTTCGGCAAGTGCGCTAAGGGTTATTTTAAGAGTTTGGTACTCGGCAAGGGCTTGCTGTACGGCTTTATCGCTGGCGGCTTTTTCTTGGTTTAGTTCTTGTTGGCGTTGGTATTCTTGTTCGGCATAGGCAAGTTTTACCTTAGTGGTAAGGTAGTCTTGTTGCAGGGTAATGTACTGCGGGTCTTCTAAAACGGCAATCACCTCGCCTTTATTAACCTTCATGCCGGGCAGCAGTTTGGTATGTTGCACATAGCCGCCCAAAGGCACACTTACCGATAGCAGGTTTTGCGGCGGAGCATCAATTTTGCCGCTTACCTGTATGGTTTTTTCCATGTTTTGCTGTGTCAATTTGCCCACAGTAAGGTTGGCATTTTGCCATTGTTGGGGCGATAGGTGAAGGCTGTTGGGCGCTGTTTTGTTTTCGGTATCGGGCAAAGCCGTTTCGGGTGTTGGTTTAGCAGCACAACCCATAATAAACGAAATAGCTAAAAGTATGATGATGTTATGATGAAGTTTCATGGGGAAAATGGTGGTTTACGGAGTGGTTAGGTAATTGATTTGTATGGCGCTTTGGTTTAGTTTATATACTGCCTCAGCGTAGTTAGATTGGGTTTGGATAGCCTGATTAATGAGCAAGTACCATTCTAAAAAATTAATTTCGCCCAGCGATAATTGTTTTTGGGCGGCTTTAATGAGCAGTTGGGCATTAGGCAGTTGGTTGGTTTCAAAATTTTGCACAATCTGTTTATGGGTATTGTAATCAGAGAGGGCAATGCTAAGTTGGGTTTGCAGGATTTGCCGGTGTGCAAGCAGTTGGTTTTTAGCCATGTCTGTTTGGATATTGGCAGCGCTAACCCGTGCTTTATAGGCTTTGGTAAACAGCGGCAGGTCAATACCTATTTGAAAAGACTGAAACCGAGGTGCAAAGTTGTAGGTTACATCATTTGCCCCTATGCCTCTAATGCTTTGGGTTACATAGCCCACATTCCACTGTGGCAGTTGCATGGTATTTTCGTGGGCAGCAGCCGTTTGTGCCAGTTTTACCCGCTCGCTAAGCAGGTTAAGGGCTGGGTGAACCGCAACGGCAAGGCTATCGAGATTAACCGAAAGCGGCGTTTTAAGCTCATCGGTTTTTGGTTCATAATTGGCAGCAGTGTTCAGCAGTTGGTTAAATTCGGTTTTGGTGCTTCGCAAATCGGCGTTAAGCCATTGCAATTGAGCTTTAATAATATCGGCTTGGGTTTGTGCCGATATTTTTTCTAAAACCGAAACCTCGCCTTTGGCAAACCGCAGCGCCGATTTTGCTACAAATTCCGATAAAAGGCTATCGGCATACAGCAGCAGTTTTTGTTTTTCTTTCAGCACTATGTAGTGGTAAAACAGCTCGGTTACCGATTTTTTCAGTTCTGCCTCTGATAATGCAGTGGCAGCTTTGGCAGTTGTTACCTCCTGTTGAAGGTTGTGGCGTTTGGTGCGGTAAACATTGGGGTGGTTAAAGGATTGTGTTATGCTAAATCGGGCGTCAAAGTAAATGCTGTTCATTTGCCCCCATTCAGTACCCATAGTGGCAGGAGGTATATTGGTAGCGGTATTCACCAATGTTTGGGCATGTATTTCTGCCAGCCTGTTGGTTTTGAGGGTTAAATTTTGCTGCACTGCCATATTAAGGGCATCGGGCAGGCTAATAAAGGAAGATGTTTGACCCAATAAAGCGGGAGCTGCAAACAAGAACAATAAACCCGATAGCGCAACAGATTTAGGGTGTTTGTGGTGTTTGTGCCGTTTTTTACCCGATTTTTCAAACAGCACGTACAAAACAGGTAATACAAACAGGGTTAAAAAAGTGGCAAGCAGCAGCCCGCCAATAACCACCGTAGCTAATGGGCGTTGCACCTCAGCGCCTGCGCCGGTACTGGTAGCCATAGGAAAAAAGCCAAACGAAGCCACAAACGCAGTCATCAAAACCGGGCGAAGCCTGACTTTTGTGCCCATAAGTACAATGCGATACAAATTGTTCATACCCGATTTTTTGAGGCGGTTAAACTCGGCTATCAGCACAATGCCATTTAACACTGCCACGCCAAACAGAGCAATAAAGCCCACGCCGGCGCTTATACTAAACGGAATACCCCTAATGGCAAGCAAAAATATACCCCCGATAGCCGAAAGCGGAATGGCGGTGTAAATGAGCAAACCTTGTTTTACCGAGTTAAAGGCAAAAAACAACAAAAGAAAAATGAGCGCCAACGAAACCGGCACAGCAATAGCCAGCCTTTTTTTGGCTTCGTTTAGGTTTTCAAAAGCGCCACCGTAGGTTATATAATAACCGGCAGGCAGTTTTAGTTGGTTAGCTGCCTTTTGTTGCAGCTCTTGCACTACGGTTTGCACATCTTTATTGCGCACATTAAAACCTACAATGATGCGCCTTTTAGCATCTTCGCGCTGTATTTGGTTGGGTCCGTTTGTAAGTTCAACCTTAGCTATTTGGTGCAGCGGAATTTGCGTGCCCAATGGGGTAGGAATGAGCAGGTTTTGAATATCGGTTACATTGCTGCGCAGTTCGCCTTGCAATCTAACCACTGCTTCAAAACGTTTTTCGCCTTCAAAAACCAATCCGGCAGACTGACCGGCAAAAGCCATATTGACCACCCTGTTTACCTCCTCTACCGACAGGCGATGCTGTGCCATAACTGCACGATTGTAGCTGACTACCACCTGTTGCAAACCGGTAAGGGGTTCTACATACAGGTCTTGCGCCCCCTGCACGGTGTTTACAATAGCTCCCAATTTTTCGGCATAATGCACTAAGGTGTCTAAGTTTTCGCCAAAAATTTTGCAAACCACATCTTGCCTTGCGCCGGTCATCAGCTCGTTAAAACGCATTTGTACCGGAAACTGAAAACCGGTAGTTACGCCCGGCACTTCCGATAGCGCTTCGCCCATTTTTGCCGCCAGCTCCGGAAAAGTTTTGGCAGATGTCCACTCCTTTTTATCTTTGAGTATCACCATCATATCGGCAGCTTCCATAGGCATAGGGTCGGTAGGCACTTCGCCGCTGCCTATTTTAGTAACCACCTTAATTACCTCCGGAAATCGGGTAGTAAGAATATGGGCAGTTTTTTGGGTATATTCAATGGTAGTGGTAAGGTTGCTGCCGGTAAGCACGCGGGTATCTACCGCAAAATCGCCTTCTTCTAATGCCGGTATAAACTCGCCGCCAAGGTTTAGCAACACATACAAAGCAACACCAAACAAGCCAAACGCCAGCCCGATAACCAAATAAGGAATGCGCAGTATTTTTGACAGGGCATACTGGTATTTGCGTTCAATGGCAAACATGACCCTGTCTGACAAATTGGGTTGATGTTTTATTTTTTTGCTCAATACCAAAGCGCTCATCATGGGTATATAGGTGAGCGACAGCAAAAAAGCGCCGGCTAAGGCAAAAGCCACCGTTTGCGCCATAGGCTGAAACATTTTGCCCTCAATGCCTTGCAGCGTAAAAATGGGCAGGTAAACTATTAAGATAATGATTTGCCCAAAAACAGCACTGTTCATCATTTTACCGGCTGCTCCGGCTACCTGCTTATCCATTTCGGGCTGCGAAAGGCGGTTAATATGGGTAAAATGTTTGCTGTGCGATAGTTGGTGCATAACAGCCTCTACAATAATAACCGCTCCATCCACAATAAGCCCAAAATCGAGCGCGCCTAAGCTCATTAAGTTGCCGCTAACGCCAAAAAGGTTCATCATAATAACGGCAAACAACATAGAAAGCGGTATAACCGATGCCACCAACATGCCGGCGCGCAAATTGCCCAAAAACAATACCAATATAAAAATCACAATCAGCGCTCCTTCCAGCAGGTTGGTTTCTACTGTTTTAATGGCATTGTTTACCATTTTGGTGCGGTCTAAAAATGGCTCAATCACTACTCCTTCGGGCAGTGTTTTTTGTATTTGGGCTATCCGTTCTTTTACATTTTTAATTACCTCGCTGCTGTTAGCGCCTTTTAGCATCATTACCACAGCGCCGGCTACTTCGCCTTGGTCGTTGTAGCACATAGCCCCAAATCGGGTAGCATAACCAATAGCCACTGTTGCCACATCTTTTAACAAAACGGGTGTTCCGGCATTGGTGGCAGCAACCGGCACATTTTCTATATCGGCAATGCTGCCTATGAGTCCCTCGCTTCGGATAAACAAAACCGAGTTGCCTTTTTCAATGTAAGCGCCGCCCGTGTTTTGGTTGTTTTTTTCAAGGGCGGTAAAAACATGGGCAATGGTGAGGTTGTTGGCGCTGAGTTTATACGGATTAACCAAAATTTCGTACTGTTTTAGTTTGCCGCCAAAACTGCTCACCTCTGCTACGCCCTTTACGCCCAATAGCTGCCGGCGCACTATCCAATCTTGAATAGTGCGCAGTTCGGTGGCATCGTACCGGTTCTCGTAGCCTTTTTGGGGGCGCACCATGTATTGGTAAATTTCGCCCAAACCGGTGGTAATGGGTCCCATTTCGGGAGTGCCAATATGTGCAGGTATTTGGTTTTGTATTTGTTGCAGCCGCTCGGCTACCTGCTGCCTTGCCCAGTAAACATTGGTAGCATCGTCAAAAACAATGGTAACCAATGATAACCCGAATCTGGAAAAACTGCGTATTTCTTTAATGCCACTAATGTTGCTGTTGGCTTGTTCAACCGGAAAGGTAATCATGCGCTCAATATCGGTAGCGCCATAAGAGGGGGCTACCGTAATAATTTGCACCTGATTATCGGTTATATCGGGAACGGCATCAATGGGTAGTTTGGTTACTTCCATAATGCCAATGCCGATAAGGGCAAAGGTTAAGAGCCCTATAATGAGTTTGTTTCGGATAGAAAACCCGATGATGGTATTAAGCATGGTAATAAGTTGTTAATCGGTGAAAATAAATAGAAGCCTTGCCTTGCATGGCTACAAAGCATAAAAAAGGCAACAAAATTTGCGATTAACAGCTTTTTGGCGGATTCCAGATAGCCGATAAATGGGCAGCCGATGTGAAGTGAACAGGACGCTCAATAAATGTTTCCCGATGTTGGTTAAAGGGTAGCGCCACAAAAGGGTAAACAGGAGCAACTATGGCTGCAACAGTACTTGTTCCGCCATGCGATACAGATTTGAAAGGAAGTTGCATATCGCGTTCAAAATCGGCATCTACTACCACTTCGGCTGCATAGTGAATTTTGATGTATTGCCACAACGACAAATCGGGCTGTTCTTGTTTGTGTTCAAAAAAATGCACCACCAACACCGGCAACCGAAGCAGTTGGTGGAGTTCGGTAGCGGAAAGCAGGTAAACTGCTAAGAACAATAAGATGATGCTTTTTTTCACGGTGCAAAGTTACACAAAGTTTGCCAATAACTTGTAATGAGCGGGGCAGGTTTGGTGTTTAACGTTTGGTAACATAAAAACAAACGTTACTTTATTTTACATAAGCCACTTTACCGATAAATCTTTAAACTGCCCCGATAGAAGTTGTTGCAACAAAGTAAACAAGCGCTGCTACTTTTGCTCATAATGATTTGAGGGGTAGGAGGGAGGCTGCAAGGGCATGGGGGTAATGGGTATTTGCTTGGGCTGATGCGTTTACCCTGTGTATTTGTACCCAAAAAGTGGAGCCGCGGGTTAGCGCCCAAGACTAATGAAACCCGATGGGTGGAGGGAAAGGGGTAATCCTAATCGGGTTTTGTAGTGCAACAATCATTGCCCAATCCGCTAAATCAACGAATGTAGGGGGCTACCACATTTTAAACTTAACATAACGTTTTGCATAGCCGCCGTGCCGCAGGCATGGACGGCTATGCCATGTTAGGCAAAGTTTTATTTTATTTTCACCACTTTTTGACTAAGGTTTTGGCTGGGACTTGTTAGAACGCAAAGGTACATGCCGCTGGGCAAATTGCTACCGGTTATGCTATATTTGTGTTCGCCTGCGGTTAAATGCTGCGCTTGCAAAACGGTTTTTACCAAACGCCCCTGCATGTTGTATAAGGCTAAACTTACCGCTTCGGGTTGCGTTACATAAAAACGAATAGCTAAATCACTGCCGAAGGGGTTGGGCGAACAGATTAGGTTATTGTTTCCGAATTGCGCCGCCTGCGAGCGGTTGCGTATGTCTTTAACCATAAACAAACAATTGCCGGGCTTGTTTATGGTGCTTGCGTTGCTGCTTTGGTGGGTAATCCGAAAACCATACGTATCGGGCAACAGGGGCAGGCTTTCGCGCTTGCCATCGGCGGTTAAAAACGTTACTTTTATGGCTATGGGTTCAAACTCGTAGGGGTTAAAAGGGATATTGAGCAACTTGGCGGTTTCCATATTGGTTATTTTTACCTCGCGCTCGTCTATAATCTGCACACCTTCGCCTTGTTTGCCGGTACTTTCCCATTTATCCCATAGTTCGGGGCTTAGCACCATGCTCACCTCCAACAGGCTGTATAAGGCTTGGGTAGAGCCGCCCATAAATTCATCAAACAAAATATCTAAATTCCGTATTTCATTGTTGGTGTTGGCTACTAATATAACGCTGGGGCGCCCCGGAACTATGGGCGGAAGCCCGCCGCCTGCCCCTTCGCCCGCAATAGGCATAAAATAGTTGTTGGTAACAATGTTGTTGCTGTTAAAAATATTGTCGCGTATGGCACCCGGGTTAGTTTCGCCTACAATAGGGTCTTGTGCCGATTCTAAACGTGCCAATAGACAGATTTCATATTTAGGAATACCATCGGCGGGATCCGTTTCGGGATTTAAACCGCAAGTACTTGGATCAACATATTGAACAATGTCGGGATTGGTGAAATTGGGCGGCGACCAAGTTGCCCACCCCGTATGAGAACTTAGTGGGTCTATGGCGGGTATGGTTATTGGACTGCTTGTTAGTTCATCGCCTACTCTACAGGTGGACGTATTTGTTGAATTAAAATAATAGTTATCTATCCATGCTATATCCCACATTTCGCCGGTGCTACCCATTGTATAATACAAATGTAGCAGGGCGGGGTCTGAAATAATGTTGGGGTGAGCGTTGTGTATTCTGAAACCCATTTTATTGGAGTAGATTTCGTAGGGTACGCCGGCTGCGTCAGTGGTACAGTTATCATTGTTGGGGCAGTTCCACAGGTCGGGGCTGTTCCAGATGGCTTCCCAGTCAACGGGCGAGTCTAACTGCCAGCCGTTGCCGTCTGCATCTATGCCTGCCGAATAGTTGGGTTCTTGCCCTGTGTCCCAAGTATTGTCGCGCATTTGTAGGTCAACGAAACATGGGGTTTCTTCATCGGTGGTTTGGTTGGTTTTGCCGCTGCCGGGTAAATTGCCGCATCGGTCTGAAGTATTAAGTAATACAAGCGGCAAGGCGGCGCAGCCTGCCGATTGTACAATATCTCGCTCCAGAATGTAATTGGCTCCTTGCAACGTATTGGCATCGGGTGTTTTAACGTTTGCGCCTACTTCACTGCCCGTTTTGATTATGGCGTGCATGAGCGAGGTAGAATCTATTACATGTTGCAGTTGGAGTACATGCCCCAGTTCGTGGGTTGCTACTTTTTCAAAATTGTATGCGTTTGGGGCGGCATTGTCTAAGGTATCATAGTTCCAAACGGCAGGGCAGGTGGTGGTTCCGGGTCCGCAAATATATACCAACTCAGTTTGAGGGCGAAAAACAAGGGTAATGCTATCGGTATAATATTGTGTGCAGTTGGGGTCTGATTGGCGGGCTATGCTTGTGGTAGCCAATGCAGTGGGGCTGTTGGTGGTAAAACAAGGTTTGGCAAAACTGACCAATACCTGAACGCTTGATTTGTCGGTTTTACAGAAAACGTTTTCGCCGCATAATTCTTTGAAATGTATGCCTGTGGCGCAACGCTAGGTTTTTAAAGCCCTTCGGAATGCTGCCAAAGCGGGCGCGTTGTGGTAAAACGAGGTGTCATAGACAAACGTATAGCCGCCCTGCCCATTGGTATTGTGCAAACGAACTTCGTAGGGGGTGTAGGTAAGTTCATTGTCTGAATTAGTGGCGTAATTGGCAATGGCGTGTGGAACTACCAATTCTGTTTCTGACCAAATGGGAATGGACAACCCTGTACCCGGTATAACCCTAATGTAGCCTGTTCCGGCGCAAGCGTTTCGTGAATCACCAACAAACTCATCAGGGGAGGCGAAGCCCATAGACGGCACTACAATTTGTATTGAATCATCGCTCCAATACAAAATATTATGCGTAGGGTGCAGGGCTACAAAATTATACATGTTACTTTTATTGGCATCTTCCATAAATATGTTCCCTTTTACCGCACCAAAACCACTCCCATAAATAGTTACCTGTGAGACATTGGTAGCCCGAATGCCTGCGGGAACGGTATCGCGCGAAAAACCTGTAATAACGCCGCTACCGCCTCTTTTGACAGCGCTGCCAACACTCAAACTCTCTTTTTTTTTATGATAAAAAGAGGTTTTTTCATACTTCGCCTCTTTTTGTTTTAACATTTTATCATAAAGCGCTATTTTGTATTGCTTCTCAAAAGTAATGGGACTTATAAACCATCTCACATAAGATAGCCATGCATTTTTGGGATTTACAAAGCGGTATAAATTGCTGTTTTGAGGGTCTTTTTTAACAAAGAACACCCCCACTTCTAAACGCCCATGCGACCATTCGCCTAAATACTGTACATCCGGTGGGGCTGGATAGGTCATTATTTTTAAAGTGCTATCTTCTTGAACCTTGCCCTTAAAGATTTTGTAAGGCTCTAAGAGATAGATATTTTGTCGCGCATCTCTTAATGTTTTGACATCGATTATCTCTCCTTCAAAAACCACATCTGCTTCTTCAAAAAGTTGGGCAATGAGGGTGTCGTTTATTTTGGGTTTTAGATACTTATCTATGTATTTCATGGCTTCGGCATCTGTTTTTGGTGGGTTTTTGAGGTCTTCCATGGAAATTTGCCCATAGGTGTAAACCGTGTAGGATACGCTTAACAATAGAATTGCGATGATTGATTTTAAATTTGTCATGGTGTTTTATTTTTGGTGATTTAATTTTACTTAATTATGCGCTATCCGCCCTTTTTGTTCGTATATCCAACCAATTTGGTTGCTTTTACGCACTTTGTCTCACAAACATACAAAATAACCAAACACCCTGCACCCCCCCAATAAAAAAACAATAACCCACTAAAAAAACACAACCGCTATTCCTAACCAAGTAGCGGGGTTGCACCTATAGCCGGCGGCTTGTAACCGAATAGTAGAGCCGTTTCTAAGTTCACTTATACCCGATGGGGGAAGGGGAAAGGGGGTAATCCTAATCGGGTTTTGTAGTGCAACAATCATTGCCCAATCCGCTAAATCAACGAATGTAGGGGGCTACCATATTTTAAACTTAGCACAACGGAAAAATGTTTGCGAAGGGCGGGATTAAATAGCATCAAAGTTCAATCGAAGCACTGCACTTGAACCTACCACAAAACTGTCATACGAAGCACTGCACCCGCCACTTTTGCAAAACCGCTGTTGGCTGCTAGTGTTCTGTTGTCTGTCCTTGTAAACCATTGTCTTTGTTGAGTTTCAGTGTCATTGTTTTTGTCGTGGCGGGTTGTGCAGTTGGGTATTTTTTATTTTCTGAAGGGGAGGAAATTTTAAAAAATAATTTTTCTCGGGTGGCTGAAAAAAATACTCTCTTGCAAGTTTTGGTTTGAGCTTGGCTTCGTGCGGCTTGCAAGTGTGTATTTTTTTGTACGTTGGCTTTCACTGTCTTTGTTTTGTTATGCTACAAATGCTCTCTCCATTGGGTAGATGTTGCCTCAAAAAAAGCAACGGTCATTGAGCGAAGTCGAAATGGCCGTTGTTTTTTTTGTAAGGTAAACGGTAATTATCAAATCAAACCTATTGCCGTTGCCTGTGTCCTCCCGATGGTCGCCCCCGATTCCGCTGTTGCGTGTGTTTTAGCGTTGTTTGTGAGGACACAAACAACGGCGGGTTTATAAGTATGCTGTTGCGCCGTTGCTGCCGTTGTGCCGTTGCTGCCGTTGTGCCGTTGCCTGTGTCTCCACTTGCGCCGTTGCCTGTGTCCCCACAGGCAACTCCATTGGGTAGATGTTGCCTCAAAAAAAGCAACGGTCATTGAGCGAAGTCGAAATGGCCGTTGTTTTTTTGTAAGGTAAGCGATAATTATCAAATCAAACCTATTGCCGTTGCCTGTGTCCTCCCGTTGGTCGCCCCCGATTCCGCTGTTGCGTGTGTTTTAGCGTTGTTTGTGAGGACACAAACAACGGCGGTTACATCGGTTAAAATATTGCCCGCCGTTGCCTGTGTCCCCACAGGCAACTCCATTGGCAACCCTGTTTAATTGCAACCCCAAAGTAGTTGAAGTTGTTATTGCGAGTAGTTGTTGCATCAATTTTAACCCATAAAAGTATCAACTCATGCAATTCCCTGTCATGGAATTAGGGCAACCCTACTTTTTTACAGCCACTATTTACAAATGGTATCATTTACTAAAGCAAGATAAGTATAAAGATATTATTGTGGATAGTTTGCGTTATTTAGTAAAACACAAAAAAATTACCTTATTTGCCTTTGTTATCATGCCCAACCACATACATGTAGCATGGACATTGCTGGAGAAAAACGGTAAAGAATTGCCACATGCCAGTTTTTTAAAACATACGGCACATCATTTTTTGCATGACTTACGCCAACACAATCCCAACAGGTTAGCAGATTTTGAAGTAGCCGGTTCTGACCGTAACTACCAATTCTGGCAACGCAACAGTTTACCCGTACCCTTGTTTACAGCAGAAGTGTGGCAACAAAAGGTAGATTATATTCATCGCAATCCTATTGCCGAAAAGTGGCAGTTAGCAACATTACCTCATGAGTACAAATACTCATCGGCTAAATTTTACGAATTTGGCACAGATGATTTTGATATGCTTACGCATTGGCGGGTGTGAGGAGGATGTTGTTTGTGGAAACAGAGTAGGAGGAGCGTTGTTTGTGGAGACACAAACAACGGCTTGAAAAAATACAGCAGGCTTACGGCTCGCCGGTTATAGGAACCACGTTTTATGTGGGGTACAGTTTTGAAATTGATAAATTGTAATACCTCGCGGGTGCCTCAAAAAAGCAACGGTCATTGAGCGAAGTCGAAATATCCGTTGTTTTTTTGTAAGGTAAAGCATTAAGATATTTAGCGTTGTTTGTGAGGAAACAAACAAGAGCGGTACAAATATATTGTAATCCCTTTGTCAACTAATTCAACAAGTCTTAATATTTCAGAAGTTGGCTTCATAAAATCAATTGGCTTTTAAATGCAAAAAATTATTGATTGTCAGATTAAGTTTTTATTAGTACACTTCTACTGTCTTTTTTACGCAAATGCCCTTATATCTCCACTCGATGCCATAATGTAAAAATGGTCAAACACGGCATCGCATTTGGTAGCGTAAATAGCACGGTCGTATGAAACAGGTAGTTCTTTGTCTAAGAGTTCTTTGATTACAGCTTGAACCTGTAGTTTCGTTTGCGTGTCTTTGTGCCAGTCGTTGATTAATACTTTGGGTCTTTCTTCTTTCAGACGTTTGAGTAGGTTTTTAGCTGCCAGTTTTACTTTCTGTTCATCGTCTTTGGTCAGTTTTTCTTTTTTCAGCAAGTCAAACAGTTCCAATTCTTCTTCGGTCAGTCCTTCTCTGGTGGCTCGTAGTTCTTCTTCTTTCATCTTCTCAACGAAAGCCATCAAGTCGTCAAAGTAATTCTCGTTGGACGAGTTGCCCGAATTGTAGCGGTCAATTATTTCCTGCAATTTCTCAGCAAAGCTTCTGCGGGTTACGTTTCTGTCCATCATCAGTTGCAACTTGTCTTGAATAAAAGCCCGCAAATCTGCAATTTCAATGTTTTTGTAAGGTGCTTGTTTGTATTCTTCTTTCAGTTTGTCAAGGTCCAGTTTGCTCAGGTCAATTTGCTTCCAAGCTTTGATGAAGTATTCCCGTTTTTCAGCTGCTAAGTGTAAATCTTTGGTGTCTTCTGTTACTTCCTTTTCTTCCTGTGCAATGATGCTTTCATCAAGCAGTTGGCTTATTCTGCGTTTGGCACTGTCTAAATTGCCACGGTCGGCTTTGCCGTCAATTACTTGGCGCAGGTAGTGAATGATTGCCGCTAACGGAAACTCATTCCTTCGCCCTACAATTTCAGGTTTGCAGGCTTCATAAAGTGCATCAAGGGTGTTGTCGTAAACGATGAATTGTTTTTTCTGCTCATCGTTTGCCAAAATGATGTCGGCATATTCTTCAAACAAACTGAGTTTGCTGAAGGTCTCTTTTGATTGCTTTATTTGGTGCAAATCAACTTTTATGTTTTTGCAATACTCGTTACATTCAGCAATGGCATCTTTCAGCAAAACAAATAGTTGTTCAATGTCTCTTGCCGGTGAATTTTCGTCTTGGTCTTCGCCTGTGCCTATGCTTCCGCCACCATACGATGCAAATGCTTTTTTAAGGTTGCGGAATACATTGTAATAATCCACTATTAAACCGTTTTTTTTGGGTTTGCCAAAAATTTGCACATCGGTTACACGGTTTGCCCTTGCTATAGTTTGCATCAGGGTGTGGTCTTTCATCGGTTTGTCTAAATACAATGTAGAAACCGTGGGAGCATCAAAACCCGTGAGCCACATACTGCACACAAAAACCAATTGTAACGGGTCTTTCAGATTTTTGAATTTGTCTTCCATTTCCTGACCGTTCTCGTCCACCTGCTTCATTCGCTTGCGGTGCGGTCGTATATCTAAGTTGGCTTTTTCAAACTTTTCTTCTTCGCCTGCTTCTTCGCTTACAATTACCGCCATATCAGTTTTTCGCATCCATTCTAATATGTTTCTCAATTCGGCTTTTTTGTTTTGGTCTTTTGCTTCGTTAATTTGCCTTTGCAGTTCCCGCTTTTCTTCTTCCCACAAGCGTTTTACCTTGTCATACATTTTCACGGCGGTAAACTTATCTATGGTTATAACCATGCCCTTGCCCAAATAACCCCTGCGCGGAAAATGAGATACTATGTCTTTGGCTATGGTTTCTAATCGGTCATCGGCTTTTAGTACGCTCATTTCCTGTGCAAACTCCTTTTCCAGTTTGTCTTGATTTTCGGCTGATAAGTTTTCGTCTGATACGATTTCTGCCAAATCATCATCAATATCATCATTTTGCAAAAGCACCTGCGGCACTCGCTTGTGATAGAAAAGTGGAACGGTGGCTTCGTCTTCAATGCTTTGTTTGAAGTTGTATTCCGAAACGGTATCGCCAAACCAGTTTTTAGTCAATTCACGGCTGCCCAATAATGGTGTGCCTGTAAAGGCGATGTATTGGGCATTTGGCAAACCTGTCCGCATATTCTCCGCTAAATCTTTGTATTGGGTGCGGTGTGCTTCGTCCACAATTACGATAATGTCATTGCGGTCGGATAGCAAAGGATATTGTTTGCCTTTATCGTAGCGGAATTTTTGAATGAGGGTAAAAATGTATCGGGTGTTGGTTTGCAGCATATTCCGCAAATCTTCGCTGTTGCTTGGCTGGCACTTGGTGTCTTTGCTGAAAGCTCCTGCACCCAAAAAGTTGCGGTAAATTTGCCCGTCTAAGTCTTCACGGTCGGTAACAATTAAAAAGGTGTAATTACCTGTAAACTGACGAAAGATTTTTCGGGTAAA
This sequence comes from Bacteroidetes bacterium UBA2322, assembly GCA_002345145.1. GTDB lineage: Bacteria > Bacteroidota > Bacteroidia > Chitinophagales > UBA2359 > UBA2359. The sequence goes on along the minus strand of DDVC01000135.1, from coordinate 4,464 downwards.
GAAAATCATACTGAAACTTTTACCACTGCCTTGTGTATGCCAAAACACACCTAATTTGCCCTTGTTCTCTTTGTCGGTTCCTGCTGCATCGTGTTGCAAACGCAACGAAAAATTTTCAATGGCGTTGTTTACACCTAAAAACTGGTGGTTCTTGGCGGCAATTTTTGCCGTATCGTTGTAGTAAAAAATGAAATTCTCTATGTAATCTAACAGTCGTTTTTTGTGGCACAAACCCAGTACAGCATAATCTAAACTTACGCCATAGCGTTTAATCCGCTCTTTATCGGGCGTTTGTTTTTCGCTTTCGGGTCTAAGCCAGTTGAAGTAAAACTCATAACCTGCATTAAATGCCCCTATTTTGGTTTCTATACCGTTGCTTAGCATACATAGGGCATTGTAGCGAAACAGCAAAGGAATTTGTTTTTTGTATCGGGTCAGGTTGTCGTCATAGGCATTGCGGACAGACACATTGCTGTTTTTTAATTCAATAAACAATAAAGGCAATCCGTTGATAAACACAATCAAATCGGGGCGTAAACGCAAATCACCTTTTATCCATAGTTGTGAAGTAACCAGATAATCGTTTTTGCTTTCGTCCTTAAAGTCAATCACTTTTACCCTTTCGGGTTCGGTTCTGCCGGTGGCGGTGGTGATATTTACTTCCACACCATCTTTCAGCAACGCATAAATTTCACGGTTGGCGTGGATATCGCTTTTATCAAATCGGGTATTGCAAAGGTCTTTAAAAGCTTCTTCAAGCACTTCTTGGCTCAGGTGTGGGTTCAGTTCCCGCAGTTTACGTTTCAGCAATGGTTTTATCACCACGTCGGTTTCGCTTTCACGTTCCGTTGTGTCCACATCATAGCAGTTTAGATGTCTGTAACCCAAGTTGTTTACAAACACACTGATAATTGCTTTTTCTATTTGGTCTTCGGTGATAATTGCCATAACTAATTGATGAGGTTTATAATCAGTTTCACCATCAGTTCTTTTTCTTCGGGTTGGCTTTGGGCTACCAAAAGGGCGATAGCCGTTAAACCGTTGTCATTGATTTTCAGTTCACCCGATTGTTTGAAGCGATGTTTGTTTTTCTCTAAAAACCAGATAAACAAAAATGCCCCGATGCGTTTATTGCCATCACTGAAAGAGTGGTTTTTGATGACAAAATACAGCAGGTGTGCCGCTTGCTCTTCAATGCTGGGGTATAGGTATTGTCCGCCAAAGGTTTGCACAATGCTTTGCAGCGAACTCCTGAAACCATCGTCTTTTTCGTTGCCAAAGAGTTCGGTGGCTTCATTTCTGGCTATTAGTTGCTTTTTGAGTTCGGCAATGGCGGCTTTGGCTTCGTCATACTGTATTTCATAGGTGATGTTTTCGTTGAGTTGCCCTGTTTGCAGGTTGTGGCTGTCGTATTGGTTGAGCAATACAAAACTTTTGGTGTAATGGCTCAGAATATCCAGCAACCCTTTGGCTTCCTGTAATTGCAGGTTTTCGGTTTTTCCCGATTGTTCAATGAGTTGCACCATTTTACCCAACTCCTCCAGCCGCTTTTGATTGATGGCACAGCCCTGCACTAAATATTCCTTTAAGCGTTGGGTTGCCCATTGGCGAAATTGGGTGCCCCGCTTGGACTTGACACGATAGCCCACAGAGATAATAACATCCAGGTTGTAATGTTCTACCTGATAGGTTTTACCGTCATCGGCAGTTGTCGCAAATTTTGCGACAACTGAACTTTGTTCCAATTCCCCTTCCGAAAACACATTATTGATGTGTTTGCCTATGGTCTTGATGTCTCTGTCAAACAGCGATGCCATTTGATGGCGGTTTAACCAAACCGTTTCCTGCTCAAACTGTACTTTAATTTCAGTCTGATTATCGGGGGTTTGGTATATAATAATCTCATTCATGGCTAATCTTGTTCATTCTTCCATACTGAAAATTCTGCTTCAGACACCTGCAACTTGCCGCTTATCAACCGCGGCAACAACCGGTCGCGGATTTGGCGGAGTTGGGTGTTTTGTTGTTGTAATATTTTGATTTGGTCAAACATCGGATAAACTATTTTATGATAGCTTTCAACCAATTCTTTAATAGGGAATAGAATTTTGAGTTTTTCAAATTTACCTTTACTCAAATTCGTCATAGTAGCGCCAGTTCCACCAAATAATTCAATAGTTTCTTTTAGGTCTAAAATTCTGTAATACAGAAATTCCATTTGATTTTTGTTTGAGGGAATTAAAGAATTAATCTGCTGATTTGTTTGTGATTTTTCTGCGGTTGTTATTGCAACTATTCCGCCAGTTCCAATACAGCTAACGCATATTGAGTTTGCTGGAAGAGTGCTTCTTTTCTGAGTATTATTGCCTTTCTCTGTTAATCTTTCTTCCGTTTCAAAAACAAATAAACTTCTGTGCAAGTCAGGTGTTTTAATGAAGGGAATATCCCCGCCATAATATTCTGGAACTTTCGTAGAAGGTGTTTTGCCAGTATAAATTTTCCCAAATTCATCTAATGTTTTTGTTACCCACCCATCCGGCACTCCCTTCTTAAACTTCGCCTGTTTGTAGCCGGGGAAACGCATTCTTACAAACCATTCTTTGTAAAGCTCACGGGCGCTTTGCTCCAATAGTTTGATGCGTTGGTTGTTTACTTCTATCAAATCATCATAAGCCGAAAGTATGGAGGCAATGCGTTTTTGGGTGTGGAGTGGGGGGAGATCAACTTCAAGTTTTGCCAACTGGCTTTTTGAGAGTTCTAATTGTCCAGTTGCACCTGTAACCAAATTATAAATCTTTGTTTGGTAAGCATCTAATTTTAGTAGATAGCTGAAAAATTTTGAGTTAAGTTTTTTCTCATTAGTCCTTACTATTGCAACGTGACTATCAGCAAAAAGCTTGTAATCAATATCGTTAAAGTAAAACGCTCTGCCAATTGTTATATCACCTGTTGAATTAATAACAACATCTCCCTTTCTAATAAAATGATTTTCGGCAATCTTTACATCTGGATTATGATGCTTCAATTCATTTCTATCGATATAACCCCAACGGATTGCTTTTTGATTTAAAGCAAACACTTCGCTACTTTCAACATAGGAAGGCGATTTACCTCTTGAGAGATAATCAACACACTTTTCAAGTTTATCAGTTTCCCAAATCTTATTTTTCATTGAAACGAAGCAAAATTTTGGTTAATCAATTCTTCTAGATCTTTAGCCTTGCTGTTTAATTCATTCAATGCATTGTGCCGCTGTTTCATTTCGGCTAAAAACTCTTCTTCGGTTAGCCCGTCTTCTTCAATCACTACACCCACATACCTGCCCGGGTTCAGGCTGTAGTCCTGCTCTTCAATTTCTTTCAGCGTAGCGGCTTTGCATAAGCCGGTTACATCTTCATACACGCCATTAGGGAAGCGTTCGTTCAGCCAGTTTATTTGTGCTAAGTAGTATTGCTGTTTGTCGTGCAGGGCTTTGTATTGCTTTTCGGCTTCTTCTAATTGTTTTTCCCAACGTTTGAGTTCTTTTTCTTCGGTGGGCTTTGCCTTTTTTATTTTTTCAACTTCCTGCTGTTGTGCATTGGCTTGCTTTTCAAAGTCGTTGGCTTGCTGTTGGTATTTTGCCAATAGCTTTTGCAAGCGTTGGTTTTCGCCACGGTATAGCCGCACAATGGTGGCAATGTTTTGTATGTGTTCATCGGTAAACTCGCGCAATGCCCTGGTTACTTGTCTGAAAATATTTCGGGCATCTATAAAAAGGATTTTGTCTTCGTTTTGCTTTTTGTTTTTGTCAAAAAACCACAAGGTAGCGGGCAATGTAACGGTATAAAACATATTCTTAGGCAGCGTAAGCATACAGTCTATTACCCCGCTTTTAATCAAGGTTTGGCGAATTTCGGCTTCGCTGTTGCGGGCATCGCTGGCACTGTTTGCCATAACCAAAGCGGCTCTGCCTGTGGGTTTCAGCGAAGTGGCAAACAGGTTTATCCAAAGGTAGTTGGCATTGGGCACGCTGTTTACGGCAGCCTGTTTGCCCGATGTTTTAGTTTTGTTTTTCGGAATACCGTATTCGTTAAAACGCTTGTCGTCTTTCACGCGGTCGTAGTTCACATCGTCCACGTTAAATGGCGGATTAGCCATTACGTAGTCAAACTTGCCGTAGCTGTCAAACGGATTTTCGTAATAAGCATTGGCTTGCACCACTTGCCCACGCAGTCCGTTTACGGCTAAGTTCATTCGGGCAAGCTTTACGGTTTCACTGTCTTTCTCGCCGCCATACACCATCAGGTCTTTGGTGTCGTCATCGTGCAGTTCGGCTCTGCGTTTGTCCACAAACTCGCTGCTTTGTACAAACATACCGCCACTGCCGCAGGCAGGGTCGTAAATGGTTCCTTTGTAGGGTTCAATCACTTCCACCATCAGCTTTACCACACTGGTAGGCGTGTAAGAAGCTGTACGAAAAGTTGT
>DDVC01000175.1:7826-17294 GCA_002345145.1 Bacteroidetes bacterium UBA2322 | reverse complement strand
CGCAAAGAAAATAGTGAGGGTATTTGTTTGTACTTGGCTACCGTATAACACTCAAACTTATGGCGTATTTGCAGGCTAATGGGTAAGATTTCAAGCAATACTTTTTGTTTCACGCAAAGGCGCAAAGACGCAAAGAAAATAGTGAGGGTATTTGTTTGTACTTGGCTACCGTATAACATTCAAACTTATGGCGTATTTGCAGGCTAATGGGTAAGATTTCAAGCAATACTTTTTGTTTCACGCAAAGGCGCAAAGGCGCAAAGAAAAAAGTGAGGGTATTTGTATGTACTTGGCTACCGTGTAACATTCAAATTTATGGCGTATTTGCAGGCTAATGGGTAGCATTTTACACAAAGAACGCAATGTCATTGCCACCTTTGTGCTAACCTTTGTGTTTTTTGTGGTTAAAATAAGGAGTTTAGTTAAGACCAATACAAATGATGAGTGGTTGCAGAGCAGCTATACCCGATGTTGCCAAACATTTAATAGGTGTGCATTAAGCCAAACTCCCATAACCCAAACAAAAAAACCCTCGGTATCTTGATACATACCGAGGGCTGCTTGCTTTATGAAAAAAAATTACTACTATATAGCAAAACAGTACTTCATAGTCGTTTATTGCGGGTATTACCCTACTTACTCAAACTCCTGCCTACATAAGGAATTAAAAAGGCAAGAACCAAACCGGTAACAGCGCCGGTTAATATCTCGTCAAACATTGCTTCAATTGTACCACCCTGGCTAAAACCAAGAAGTATGAAAAATAAAGCGCCTACTAATGCGCCCAAAAGGTAAAAATTGAGTTTTAACCTTTGTGTGCTGGCAAAACCTATTAATGCACCCAAAATAATGGGTATGATGATATAACCGTATAACGAGCCGCCACCAAAGGCAAAAAACTCAATAATGCCTAAAATAAGACCCGCCACAGCGCCAATAACAATTGAATTGTTCATAATAAAAGAATTTGAAGGTGTGTAAAAATGTAGTTGCTTATCATTCAGACACAAATGTCATATTTTGGTCACAACTTTTCACCTATTTTTCCTTAAACTACTTTAGCTCCCCAAATTCAATAAAACCAAGTTTCCCGATGTGCCAAAACAAACCAAGCCTGCGCGGGTGTAGTACAGTCGGTCATGCGCGGTTAAATTGGGGCAGGGCAGGGTTTGCAGCGGGGCAAAATCTTCGGCACGGCGCACCAAAAGGTGGTCGTCTTGCGGTTGAAACAGTATGCCGGGCGTTTTATTGGCGCCGGGTTTATAGGCGGTATGGGTAAAATGGGCTAAGGGCTGCTGTGGGTGGGTTATCAGTTGCAAGTTTCTAATACTTACCCACTCGGTAAGTAAGGTTTTACTTGTTCCGCCGGCTGCACTTTGCCGGTGTGTTACCATGCCCAAATTTCCATGTAAAAATAACTGCTGTACTGCCAAGGGGCAATAAACCGATGATAAAGTATTGCCCGAATGGTAAAACACCACCCACTTACCACCTACAAGTTGCCACAATCCGGTTTCGGATACCCGAAAACCTGCTCCAAAAACCGGTGTTTGTGTGTAGTGCATATTGCCGGCAGTTATTTGTTGCAAATGAGCAATTTTAAGACTATCGGGTTCTACTATGGCAAGCAGGTTCTGAAACTGCACCCATCGGGCATCGGGGCTGAGCAAGATGTTTTTAATGGTTATAGCATCACCATTGGCATCGGGATACCAAAAAACACCGGCTTTGAGGGCTATGGTATGCTGTTCGGCAGCAAAAAAAGTATCGGCAGTTTGTCGTTCAAACTGAAACAGGAGCTTTGCGGCACGCGGTTGTGCTACATCATACACCAACCATTTTTGGTTAGTACCCACCACCAACCGGCTTTGGGAGCAAGATACATCGGTAATGGTTTCGTTCTGTTGGGGCAGGTAAATGGTTTTTACGGTTATTGCCCCTGCGCCGGTTACCGTATTGTGAACCGGCAGGGCTGCATTTGCAGCAGTAGTGGTTAATTGAGCCGAAGTTTGGTCAAGCTCAAGGGCAAACCGCCCCGATAGCTTAAATATATCCACAAACTGTTTTTGCAAACCCGCATCGGTAATAGGTTGGTAACATTTAGGCACGGTAAGGTTAGTATCGGCATCAAAAACCGGTATGCGTTGTATCATGCGCTCGCGCAAGGTGGGATAAATTCGGTGTATGCCCTTGTAAGGGTGCAGGTAGGTAAACAACTGAAATACCAAAACAGCAAAGGCAAAATAATCGCTCTCCTTGCTCACCAAGCCGCCGTAGTAATAATCGCGTATTTCGTCGAGCAGTATGCCCGAGTGTTTTTGAGCTTTGGTTTCGTAGGCATCGGTATCTATTAGCCGGATACTGCCTTTATGCGGGTGAACCATGATGTTTAGCCCGCTCAAATCGCCCAATACAATTTGCTGCCGGTGGGCGCTTACCATAGCTTCGTGTATTTGTAGGGCAATGTGCCGTTTAGCTCTATCGTTAAAACCGTGTTTACGGCAAAAAGGCTCGCTAAAAAAGGCAGTGAGCGGCACATATTCTTTGGGCAGCAGGGGCATGGTAAAACCAAGCGCCTTACGGGTAGTGGCTTCCAGTACCAACTCGGCAGGTTTTACAAAATACTGGTCGTTTAAGGTTTGCAGCGCTTGGAGTTGCGCTTTTGAAATCACCTTATTAGGGTCAAAACTGAGTTTGGCTACCATAGCGGGCAGTTCGGGAAGAAGCAAAATGCGCCCCTCTCCGCCCCTGTTTATTTCCTGCCGGTCGTTTATGGTTATGTTTTTACCGCTTTGGGTAATTGCTTGCATAGTGGGGTTTGAGTTTTGTAATTACTGCCAACAACCTGTAAGCCAAGCATTTTGCGCTGTTAACCGCTAATTTACAGGCATTGCCCACAAAGATAACAAAGCCTTAGCTTTTTTGTAAAATCCTTTGCTCCATAACAGTAAAGAAACAAAAACAAAACGCATTAAGCCGATAAACACCGGTAAAAGTGATTACCACCAATTTTCTTGGTTCACAATATCCATTAGCTCTTGCAGGTTTTCTTCGGTAAGTGAAACGCCCGGGTTTCCGGGTCCAATAATTTCTAATTTCACTTTAGCTACACCTGTGCCCACAAGTCCTATTTTTTTAGCTGCGGCATAAGAAAGGTCAATAATGCGGTTTTTTACAAACGGACCTCTATCATTAATGCGCACTACTACGGCGCGTCCGTTGTCTAACCGAGATACTTTTATACGCGTACCTATGGGGAGAGTTCGGTGGGCGGCGGTAAGTTTTTCTTTTTCATATACCTCGCCCGATGCGGTTTTTTTGCCATGAAAAACATCGGAGTAGTAGGTGGCAATGCCTACGCTTGCATGGTCGGCAGCGGGGTGGGTAAAACTAAACCCGATAGCCATTGCTATTATTAGCCCGAAAGTTAAGAGTGCGGTGTGGTGTTTCATGTTAGTAACAAAGTTTAGTGTAAAAAAACTTATTGCAGCAAAATAAACTGCAATTTCATTATAACTACCCTTACCAATAGCTGCGGCTATGATATAGGGCTGCTTATAATGAGGGGTCAAAAATAACGATTTTTGAGCCTAACACCACCTAATAAAGCTAACTTTTACAATATAGTGAAAAACCATGCCCCACCCCTACCCTGTTTTAAAGGGCTCAATAAATGCCAACATAGGGCAAGTTTACCCCAAAAAAGGAATTTGGGCATGGGTAATTTCTGCTTTAAGGCTGCCTTGCACTTCCCAATCGCCGTTGGTGGCATCGGTCCAGCGTTCCGAAAAGGTAAGATGTCCGTGGTTAAGGGCAATATCGGTATGGTTAAAATCCCAAACCTTAAAACCCACTAAGGTATCGCGGTTTAACAGGGAGCGAAGGTTTTGTATTATGTTTTGACTGCCTACTACGGCGCGCAAAATAACTTGTTCTGTGCCCGATGACATAGCCTCTACGCTTCGTCTGAAATAGGCTCTAATGGAGGTTTCGAGGTTATAGACATCTACTTGTCGGGGGTCAAATTCGTTGATAGATTTTTCTATGGCTGCCAGTATAAATTGGCTCAGCTTAATTCTTCCGGCTTCTATGCCGCCGTAGCTTACACTGCCTTGTTTGAGCAATACGCCTACCACGCCAATAATGCCCGGAAAATCGGTTTCAAAGTAGGGCAGTCGCAAGGGTACCAGGTTGGTAGTCCACTGCCCTACTTCGGGCGGAATGTTTACCGTTGCTCCGGCTTCTACCTTTGCCACTTTTAGGTTATTATGGCTGCCCTTTGAAAAATGCACTGCTGCTTGCCCTGCAAGTTTAAAGTTATCGGCAACTACTATGCCCTCGGCATCAACTTTAAAAAAGATGCACCACATATAGGGTTTTGCCCCGCCGGCGCTGCGTTTGCCCGGGTGGTGGCACAGCAATTTATTGAATGATACGTTGATACGATAGGTAAACATGGTTAATTGTTAATCAGATTTTTGTCTTTTAGGCAATGTTAATTTGTTCTTCCCCGGCACTATTTCAACGCGAGGTTGGAGTTATCGGCATGTTCAAAGGCTTTCAAACGGGTGGGGAGGTATATTTTGGTGCGCTGCACCTTTGCAAAATAAGTGCGCCAATTTATAGGGCTTGGTGAGTAACGCACAAGGGGCAGCGCCCCCTAAATCTTGGTAGGACAAATACATACCGTGTTATTAAAAAGTGCAGCGCACTGTAATCTGTTGCCGGTTTTAAGATAGGACAATGCAAATCTTATGCAGACTTTATCTCTATTGCGGGCGTTCATTTTAATTCCACCCTCCTGTTATTTCAAAAAAGAGTGCGTTTAGGTGTTGTTATTTTTAAGATTTTTTGGCGGGGGAAACAACTGTCTGTTAAAATTTAGGAAACCGGCTTGGTTCTGCTTCGTGCATTATGGCATATACTTTTTCAAACACATCGTTTGCGCTGGGTTTGCAAAAGTAGTCGCCATCAGAGCCGTAGGCGCCGCGGTTGGGTTGGGCTGTAAGGGTGGTAGGGGGCGAATCGAGGTAGTAGTAAGCGGCTTGGTTTTCTACTATTTGCTGTAAAATATAAGCCGATGCGCCGCCGGGTACGTCTTCGTCTATTACCATGAGCCGGTTGGTTTTTTTTACCGATTGCAGTATGGCATGGTGTAAATCGAAGGGCAGCAGGGTTTGTACGTCAATTACCTCGCAGCTTATGCCTGCCTCTTGGAGCCATGCGGCGGCTTCCATTACTATGCGGCAGCAGGAGCCGTAGGTAACTAAGGTAATATCGGTTCCTTGTTGGAGCACATCGGGTATGCCTAATGGCACGGTAAATTGGGCTAAATTATCGGGCATGGTTTCTTTAAGTCGGTATCCGTTTAAACATTCAATAATAATAGCCGGCTCATCGCTTAGGAGCATGGTATTGTACATGCCTGCTGCCTGCACCATGTTGCGGGGTGTAAGTAGGTAAATGCCTCGTACTGCGTGGAGAATCATGCCTATGGGCGAGCCGGTATGCCATATGCCTTCTAGGCGGTGCCCTCGGGTGCGGATAATGAGGGGCGCTTTTTGTTTGCCGGCGGTGCGGTATTGGAGGGTGGCAAGGTCATCGGTAATGGGTTGTAAGCCGTAAATAAAGTAATCGAGGTATTGAATTTCGGCAATTGGGCGAAGCCCTCGCATAGCCAAGCCTATTCCTTGCCCTATGATGGTGGCTTCTCTGATGCCGGTATCAAACACGCGCTCTGTGCCGTATTTGGCTTGTAAGCCTGAGAAACCTTGGTTTACATCGCCTATTTTACCTACGTCTTCGCCAAAAGCCATTACGCGTGGGTCGCGTTGCAGCATAGCGTCAAAGCAGGCGTTGAGTACTTCAAAACCGTTTACTACAGGCGAGTTTTGGCTGTAAACCGGTGGCACGGGCTGTACCAGCAGGGCGTTTTGTTTAGATTGGCTGTGCAGGTGTGAGGTATAGGTTTGGTGGTGCTGGCGCTGGTAATCGTTTTTCCAGCGGCGCAGGTTTTGGGTAGTGGCGGGGTTTTGGTGGCGCAAATCGGCAAGTAGTTTTCGGGCGTTGTGTGCTACATCTCGGCGGGTGGGGTTTAGGGTGGCAAGCAGGGCATTTTTAGCATCGGTTACCACTTGTGGTGTGGTTACTGTGGCGGCTAATTGGTTGTAGAGGGCGGTTAGTTGGGCAATATCGGCTTGTATGGGGGCATTAAATTGTTTCCATGCAGTGCGTTGGGCGTTTCGGGCGGTGTTTCGGGCTTCTTCGTCTAAGGCGTTTAGGGTTTGTTCATCGGCTAACCCTGTTTCCAAAATCCAGTTTCTGAATAGGATTAGGCAGTCTTTTTCTATTTCCCATTGCAGTCGCTCCTTTGATTTGTATCGCTCATGCGAGCCGCTGGTAGAGTGCCCCTGTGGTTGGGTAACTTCTAAAACATGAATAAGCGCTGGGGTATGTGTTTTTCGGGTTTTTTCGGCGGCGGTTCGGTAGGTTTGGAGCAGGGCAGGGTAATCCCAAGCATAAACGGTGTAAATATCCATACCTCTGCCTTGTTTATCGGTTTTAAAGCCGCTCATGAGTTCAGAAATAGAGCCTTTGGTGGTTTGGAGTTCAATGGGTACGGATATGCCGTAGCCGTCGTCCCAAACAGAAACTACCATGGGGATTTTTTGTACGCCGGCGGCGTTCATGGCTTCCCAAAAATGTCCTTCGGAGGTGCTGGCATCGCCTATGGTTACAAAGGTAATTTCGTTGCCTTGGTTAGAAAATTGGTTAAATATGTGCAGGGCGGGTATTTCTCTGTATTTTTTAGAGGCAAGGGCTAATCCTACTGCGCGGGGCATTTGGGCGGCGGTGCTTGAAATATCGGCGGCGGTGTTTTTAATTTGCATGAGGTTGTTCCACTCGCCCTGTTCGTTAAGGCTGTGGGTAGCAAAGTGGGCGTTCATTTGTCTGCCTGCTGAGTGGGGTTCTTCTTGCAGATTGGGGTGGGCGTAGAGCTGGGTAAATAATTGCTCAACGGTTACATTACCCAGCGCCAGCATAAGGGTTTGGTCGCGGTAGTAACCTGAGCGAAAATCGCCATAGTCAAATACTTTGCTTAATGCAATTTGGGGTAGTTCTTTACCATCGCCCAGTATGCCAAATTTTGCTTTGCCGCTCAGCACTTCTTTTCTGCCCAGCAAACTTGCTTCGCGGCTTAGCCTGCCCAGTTTGTAATCGGCAAGTACTTCTTGGGTAAATTGTTGTATGGTTTGTTTTTTACCGCTTATTTTTACTATTTCTTTTTCGGAAAGTTGCGTTAGTGTTTCAGACGACATATTGTTGTTCATTTTTGTTGATGAGTAGTGGTTAATGGTTGCAGGTTAGCTCACTTTATTTAACAAGCCCAAAGATACGCAAAAAACCGATGCCGTTAAAACAAAAACCGGTAATCTCTTATTTCTGTTGTGCAAAGTGTTTTGGGTGTTGCTGTGGGGGTAAGTAGGTATTTTTGAAAAAATTTTTGTATCCAAATACAATAAATGATGCAATTAGGTAGTTTTGCAAACCAAAATCTATTGATTCCTTAACTTTTAATTTTTACCGTTATGCCTTACCAAAATTTATCGGTACAACTTACGCCCCAAGAACTTGCAGACATTATTGCAGCCTTAGATGCTATTGATACCTTTTTACAAGGTAAAGTAATTAACCTAAGCATGGAAGAACGACAAAGCTTGTATAAAATGCGCAATATGCGCTATAACTTTGCCGTGCGAACCATGAACCTTGCCAGCTCATATTCCGAATTTATTCCGAGTTTTGCAAATTATCCCGATGCGCAGCGCGATTTTGCCTACTACCAGCAACTGGCTGTTATTACCCAACGTACCAACCGCCTTGCCGAAAAAATTGACGATACGCTTATGGCTGCCGGTTCTGAACTGCTCAAGTTTTGCTTGGTATATTACAACAACGTTAAAATGGCGCTTTCAGCTAATGTGCCAGGCGCTGATTCTGTGTTTAACGAACTTAACCCGTTTTTTGACCTGCCCCCGCGCCCCCAAGACGATACCGACACACCTACCGAATAGATTTTAATGGTTCTGACTCGTGAACACACAAAGACAACCCGCCTTATGGCGGGTTTTTTTTGCTCTGTGGCGTGGGCGCTTGCGGGTTTATGGCGCTGCCGTTTCATTATTGGGGGTAGTTTGTATGGCAGGCGGCACATAGGCTTGGCGTTTGGGCAAACTATTTTCTGGCTGCCCTTTACCCTTTTTGAAGGCGGGCATCATTTCTTGCAAGTCGGCTACTATGCTATCTATGCCCGGCACATTGTGCTGCGATGCTTTTTTTGCCGATTTGTAAAACCCTAATGCTGATTCTAAACACGATTGTTTTACGGCTATTATGGTATGTGCCAAGTCGTTTTCTAACACTTTTACCAATAAATGCAATTGTTCTAAGCGCTCATAGGTAGCCCAGTCATTTTCAAACTGGGCTAAGGGCAGGTAGGGCACTGCCAAAAGGGGGTTTTGGCGGTAGTGCATAATGGCTTTGGTAATAAATGCCAGCTCGGTTTTACCCAAATTGAGGTGGGCTGTTCGCTGTTTTGCGGTTAAATTGATTAAAAAGGGCAAGCGCTGGCGGCAATTGGTTATGTCTGCCTGTGCAAGGGTGAGGGTGGCAGCATCAAAAACGGGGTGAAATGCTACATAAGGCATGGTAATAGGTATTTAAATGGTGCTGTAAGGTGGCTTTTTGTACCTGTTTAGGGCTACTAACGGCTGTTTTATTTCATTTATTGGGTTGGGAGCATTAAAAACGATGTTTTTACCTTAATAGTTTGCAAAACGTTTGCAAAAATTTGCAAAATGTTTGCGGACATTTGCAAAACCGTTGCAAAAATTTGCAAAACCGCTGCAAAAATTTGCAAAACTTTTGCAAAAATTTGCAAAACCTCTGCAAAAATTTGCAAAATCTTTGCAAACGTTTGCAAAATCTTTGCAAATATTTGCAAAACTTTTTCAAACGTTTGAAAAACTTTTGCAAACGTTAGCAAGTTGTTAGTAAAAATTTGCAAAAGTTTTGCAAACTATCAAGGTTATAACTTCGCCTTTCAAGTTCGGAACTTCGTTTTAGGATATAAACACTAAAAATACCTATTTAGATGCACCCAAAACGGCATATCGGGCAAAAAAAATAAAGGGCGGAGGTAAATCTCCGCCCTTATTGGCACGTTGGTTTAGCGTAAGGTTAGAATTAAAATGAACGCCCGATAGGGGGTAAAACCTGTGGGTGGTTTAGAGGCGCTTGATAAACCGGGCAACAAGATTACGGTGCGCTGCACCTTTGAACAATATGGTTTGTTGCTGTTCTACCAAGATTACGGGGCGCTGCCCCTTGTGTGTTACCAACATAAATTGCGCTTTTGGGGTTATGCAAAGGTGCAGCGCACCATAATATTGGTAGCTACCACGTTAA
>DDVC01000175.1:0-7509 GCA_002345145.1 Bacteroidetes bacterium UBA2322 | reverse complement strand
ACAAGGTGCAGCGCACCAAAATATTGGTAGTAACCATGTTAAATGCCCCATTAACAAGGTGCAGCGCACCGTAATATAGGTAGCTACCTGTCTGAAATCCTTTTGCGGTAAACCTTTGAGTGTGCTGATAACTCCAACCTCATGTTGTTTTATTAAAAAAGGAAAGCCAATTGCGTGTGGCAATTGGCTTTTGGATAAATTAACCCGAAAGATGGAGTAAAAAAGGCGGCGGGTGGTTTATAAGACCGGCAAAAATGTGTTTGTGGGTGCGGCAGCACACTAAGCAAGTACAACGCCCCTGCTCTAAAAAGAATATGCGCCCGCTTATGCTACCGGCTACCCGTACCATATTTCATCGGGAGCAAAAAGTTCGGGTTTAAGTTGGGTATCCATTTGGCGTTCGTTTTTTGGTTTCAGCATTTGGGTAGCCAGTTGTTTAATTTTGGTTTGGTAGGCGGGCAAAGTCCACTTGCCAAAAATGGTGTGTGCGCCTTCGTATAACTGTGCTCTATACTCTTGTGTGGTGGTAATGTAGCCATGATACCCATTGGCAAACGATGCAGGAATAACGTGTTTTATGCCTCTGTGTTTTAGTATGCGCAGGGCAGTATCGGCAATGCGTTTACCGGCAATGGTGGTAATTTCGGCGGCTATACCTATTAGCGCCAGCTCTCCAATAATAATAATTTGGAGGGGCACAATGCGGGGCATCCAGGGGGTTCGGGCAAAATAACCTTCGCGGTCTATTTGTTTCATGCGGTTGATGGTTTCATCTAAGGCGCCGGGTATAATGAGTTTTTGTATGTAATAAGTACCCAAAATTTTACCTATGCTGGATTCTATGGTAATTTGCTTGCGCCCGTGGGCTCTGTATTTTAGCTGTATATCTTCAATATCTTTTTGGGTTCTGAACAGTTTAAGCACCGAGTTTTCGTAGGCTCTGATGAGTTTAGGCAAAGTAGGTCCACCCAAACCGAGCAAAAAATTACTCACCACGTCAAGCGCCGGTCGGTCATTAGCGCCTAATAGCATGTGGAGCCCCACTGCGGCGGGGGCGGTGCGCAGGCCGGTTCTGCCCAGTACAAACTCACTGTCAACGGCTATGTTTGCCATGTTTATGTACAGGAGTTCATAGTCAATATCGCCGGTTAGGGGTTGGGCATCGGGCGCTGTTTCAAAAAGTTGGCTTGCTTTTTCAAACTGGTATTGCCCATTTTTTTTTGCCGATTGGTACTCTTGGTTTACCGGCACTGCGGGTTCATACTGGTGGTTTGGCGATACATCGCCGCCGGTATCTTGGGCAAAGGCAGCCACAAAATGGTCATTAGCGGTATTGGTTTGCATTTTTTCTTCCATAAACTGGGCGGCATATCCTTTGTTATCAAAACAAATGCGGTGGTGGGTATTGCCCACGCTGGTAGTATGCACGCCAAACCAGTTAAAAGCGCCTATGGCAGCTCCGCCTGCTGCATCAAAGCGCAGGAGTTTCATATTGCGGTCTATGGCTAAGTGGTGGTCTTTTTTCAGGAGGGGTTTACCCACTTCGGGGTTGTTGTTATAGGCTTTAATGGAGCGGTTAAATGCCACCGGAACATCGGGGTCAAAAGCGCCGGTTTGGTAAAACAGTTGGGCATCTTGCAGGTTTTGGGTAGCTTTTACAATGGCTTTAACTGTTCCGTTTACTATGGCATCAAATACCTTTGGCTGAAATCCGGGTATTGCCACGTTATACAATACGTAGTGCGAGTAGCCGCCGGGTGCGCTGTGGGTATGCTGTGCGCTTAGGAGCACATTGGCATCGGTGTAACCCATTTGCGGGTATTCTTGCTGTAATTTTTTAACAACGGCATCTTTAACGGCTATGGTATAAAAACAAATTTCGGCATTTACCAGCGCCACTGTTTTGCCGGTGTTTTTATGGCGTATTACAAAAGCCCTTACATGTATAGGCGTTTCAACGTCTGTTACTATATGGGTAGGCACGGCATAGCCCATCATGCCTTTTCCGTAAACAAAAGCGGTAATGTCTTCTTTGGCAACGCCAACCTGATACATGGTTAAAATTTAGAAGTGAAAGAAGAAGAAAAAAGCCTTCCCGATGTGCCCAAACACATCGGGAAGGCGGGTGTTAGGTTAAAACGAATAAGTGAAGCGAACATTGTAGCTTCGTGGCGGGTCTATTAAACCCGGTCGAAGGGCATACTCCAAGTTGGTAAGGTTTTTACAAATAAAAGCTATGGTGGCAGCGTCAGAAACTTTGTAGTTTAGCCTGCCATCTATAATAAGTGTGCCACCGTTGTGTTCTTCTCTAAAATCCTGAATACCGGGCAGCAGGCGGTTAAAGGCTTCATCTATGGCTTCCATAAAACTGTAGTACTGCATATTACCGCCTATGGTTAGGTTTTTCCAAACGTTTGCATCAAGGTCGGCTTTAACGGTGTGGCGGAATCGGTATTTTAGTATGTTTTCGTCTGATGAAGAAAGCACATTTTGGAGTTCGTTAAAATCTTGGAAAGTGGGGTTAATCCAAGTATAACCGAGCAGGGCATTTATGGGTAAGCCCAAAATTTTACCTGTACCGGCAAGGCTCATATCTAAACCCCAAATGCGGGTATCGCCAATGTTGATAGATTGAAAACCGGTGCCGGCATTGCCGGTAAGGGTTACGGGTGGATTGGGCAGGGCGGCATATTCGTCCCAAATATCAAAAGCGCCTAACAAAGGACGGAGCGCTTCGTTTACGCCAAAGGTAAACTCCATCATGTTATTATACTCGTTAATAAAGCCCGAAACATCAAAGAACCCTTTCCAGTCTCCTATTTTAAGACCTTGTTTAAAGCCTATTTCGCCGCTCCAGCCTGTTTCTGATTTTAGGGTTTCGTTGGGAAAAATACCAAAGGGTACTTGAATGGGTAAACCGGCAACCGATATATTACCCAAATTGGTAGAAACATATTTTTCGGCAATGGTAGGAAAGCGGTAGGCTTGCCCAAATGAGGCGCGGAAATAGGTATATTTAGCAGCCTGGTAGTTAGCACCGGCTCTAAACACCGGTTTGGCTTCTACGTCGTCTTCTATACGGTTGCGTTCATATCGGGCTCCAAAAGAGAGGTTGAGTTTGTCAAAAAACTTTTTGTCTAATTGCAGGTAAGTAGCAATGTTAGAAGAGGAGAATTTAGCGCCACCGCCATACAACTCTGCATCAACATTGGCAAGGTTACCTACTACTCCGCCGGTAATGGTAAAGGCTATATCTTCAAAACGTTTTTGCACCTGTACTTCGCTATAATAAAAATCGGAGTTAGTACTTTGGTTGGTATCGTTTCGGTTATCATTTTTATAGTACCTGCTTTGGAATTTTACCTTAAACCCCGATGCGGTAAAATACTCCACAAACGGGTCTATGGTAGCTTTAAAGCCTCGTTTGTTAATGGGCGGCAGGGCTTTATACAATAGGTAAGTACCCTCAGCAGCCGAAGCGCCGTCGTTTCTGTCCCAAATTAGGAAACTGGCGCTGGTGCCGCGTTGAATGTTGGTATTTAGCCCTATGGATAACCCGGGCACATTAGCAAACCGATAACGCATATTAGCGTTAATACGCCCAAACCTGCCGTAATCGGGGCGGCGCCAGCCTGTTTCGTTCAGGAAATAACCGCCTGTAACAAGGTCAAACTGGTTAAATTTTTTCCGATAGGCAAAAGAGCCGCCCGTTTCAATAGGGTAAGCGCCCCCCCACCACGATTTATTAACCGTATCAACGGGTGCGCCATCGGCATTGTAGCGGATAACCTCGTTATTGCGAGGGTTTTGGTAAATGCCGTTAAAGAAGGTAATTTTTCCTTCGGGTTTTGATTTAGGGTAAGCGGTACGCATATTTATAATGCCGTTCATAGCCGATGAACCATACAAGGCAGAAGAAGCGCCTTTAATAATTTCTACCTGCTCCAGGTTTTCAATGGGCAAGAAATCCCAGTTAGGAAAACCGGCATCGGCAGTAAGCACCGGCATGTCGTCCATAAGCAGCATTACCCGGCTGCCGGCGCCGTAAGAATAACCGCTACCGCCGCGTATATTAGCCTGCCCATCTACCACATCAACGCCAGGAATGCGCTGAATGGTTTGGTCAATGGCTGTACTATTGGTATTTTCTACCAACGAGGGTTTTATAACCTCCAGCGAAACGGTTTGCTCGCCCAATTTTTGCTCAAATTTACCCGCTGTTACCACCAACTGCTCCAGCAGTTCGGTTTTTTGGCTTATGGCTATGTTAAGCGTAATTACATCGCCTGCCAGCAACTTTTGGGTAATTTTTCGTTCGGCATAACCCACATAACTAAATGTAAGCACATGCGTACCGGCAGGCAGTTTAAGGGTATAATTACCATCGTAGTCGGTTTGAGCGCCGCGGGTTTCACCATTTACAATGGCAGATACGTTTACAAATCCCAGCGGTTCACTGGTGTCGGCATCGGTTACCGCACCTTTTAGGGTAGCTTCTTGCTGCGCCCATAACACAGCCGGAAAAAGCGCTAAAAAAAGAACTTGCAATACGTGTTGAAATTGCTTCATAAATAAATTTTGTAGTTTAGAAAGGAGTAAATTATTTGCGTTGATTTTGTTAGTGGCAAAGTTAGTTTAGCTTGGTTAAATGTTGAGAGGTACAACAAAAAATAAGTACCACAATTGGGTCATTTTTTGGAAATAGCGCTTTTAAGGCAGCAAAAAGTGTAATTTTTACTCCCGAAAGCCACTTTTTAAGACCAATAAGACAACCTGCCGGCAATTTGCCCTATCTTTAACACAGATTAACCAATCATAAACCTTTATTTACAGCCGTTAATGGAGGTAAAGTAGTATTTTTGCACCCGATTTATCTTCAACACTTTCATCTTTTAATACCTAACCTTATGAAACAATTAGTCCTTATTGCCATTATGGCAGTTGCTGTCTTAGCATCATCGGGCAGCAGCATGGCGCAAAATACGGCTCCTGCCTGCCACAGCGCACAAAGTAATCAGGCACACATGGGCGTTTACCTTGCCCAAGCCGAAAACGGCGTTTTAATTGAAGATGTAGCCTCCGATGCCCCTGCCCAAAAGGCGGGTCTTGCCGGCGGCGATGTCATTACGCAAATAAACGACGTAGCCGTAAGCTCGCCCGATGCCCTAAAAGAACAACTTGCTACCCTAAAACCCGGCGATAAAGCTACCATTTCTTACCTCCGAAACGGACAAGCCGCCAACGCCACCGTTTTGCTGGGCGCTAAACCTGCACAGCAAAACAACATGCACATGATGCAACAACATGTTGAAAAAACTACTTGCAATGCCAATGCCAACCGCGGTTTTATGGGCGTAGTGCTAAACGTGAACAAACAAGAAACACAAGAAAACGGCAAGGTTTTTCAAAAAACCACCATTACCATTGAGGAAGTGGTAAAAGGCAGCCCCGCCGAAAAAGCCGGTTTGCAAGCCAACGACATCATTACCGCCGTAAATGGCACCCTCGTTAGCGCCGATGCCGATGTGCTGAGCAAAGTACTGGAAAAAAGCAAACCCGGCGATGTAGTACGCTTGGGTTACACCCGAAACGGCGCAGCCGCCACCGCATCTATTACCTTAGATAAAGCCCCCGAAACGTCCACAACTGCAAAATCGGGCGCTTCTTGTGGCAGCAACGCCGAAAAAGCCGACAGTAAAAAAGCATTTTTAGGCGTAATAGGAGAAACCCTTACCCCTGCCATGGCACAAGCCAATAACGCCAAAAAAGCCAAAGGTGTGCTCATAAGCGAAGTAACTAAAGGTAGCGCCGCCGAAAAAGCCGGATTGCAAGCAGGCGATATTATTACCTACCTCAACAAAGAAGACATGGAAACTATGGAAGAACTCCAAAACACCTTGGCTTCTATGATAGTAGGCGATAAAGTAACCATAAAATACCTGCGCAACGGCAAAAACAAAAAAGCCGCAACCACCCTACTTGCCAAATCATCTGCCGATGCCGGTTGCTGCTCTAAAAACCAGAAAAGCTCTTGCGGCGAAAAAAAGGGCAAAGAATAGTGGTTAGTTTTGGTAGATAGTATCGGGTAGAGTAGGTATTCGGTACTAAGAAATAACCCCTAATTTGCGCCTTTGCGAGAAATAAAATCGGAATGGTAGTAGGTATTTGGCGCTAACCACTAATAACTAACCACTTTTCACTTTTCACTAAAAAAAACTCCGCCCGTGTAAAAACCGGCGGAGTTTTTTTATCTTTGTTTAGGCAAAAACAACAACCGTATTTTACCCGATGTGTGCAGCAAAGGCGATACTTTTGGCACAAGGGTAAAATAACTGCCCCATTAGAGGAGTTTTGTTGCATTATGAGCCAACCAGAGCCTTATCCACGCATTTTTTCATTTACCAATTGCCTTAACCATGAAAACACTACACCTGCTGTTATTAAGTGTATGGCTGCTATTTGGATTACTCCAAAGTGCAAACAGCCAATCATGCATACAAGAAGGTCAAAATTACTACACCTGCGGCATACCCACTACCGAGTTTGAGTTTATGCGCGCCCAATTGGTAAATGCCGGCACACAGGCGCAAAGCAACTGGTGCTGGGCAGCTTGTATTCAAATGCTGCTCAAATACCATGGCATACAAACCAACCAAATAGATATTGTTACCAAAATATACGGCTCGCCCTATATAAACCTGCCGGCAAACGAGCACCAAATTTTATATGCCCTTAATGGCTGGGTTCCTAATGCCGGCGGCGGTTATGCGGTGGTGTATGCCTACGGGGGCTATACCTCCATAAACGAGGTGGTAGGCGCGCTATCATCAAAAAATCCGCTCATAGTGGGGTTAATTAACCCACAAACCAACTCGGGACATGCTTATGTACTTACTGCCATATCATACTATGCACAATACGATTATTGGGGCAACCTCATTGGCTTATATCCCGATAAAGTAGTGCTGCGCGACCCCTGGCCCGGCAACCCCTCTCGGCAAGAATGGAGCTGGCAGGAATTTCAAAACCGGTGTATGATGGCGGTAAAAGTGTGGGTAGTGAAAAGTGATTAGTGGGTAGTTTTGGTAGATAGTTGCCAGTAACTCATAATAGGTAGTTAGCACAACTATTCACTTTTCTCTTTTTAGGGCATAAGAGTGTATCGAGAATTACCTATTTCAATCACCTCAATTTGTTGTTTAAAATTAAGGTAAACCATTAATTTACCCGGCTTGCCTTTTAGGTTAACTTCAATAACAGATTTTACCCCCGGATAACCCTGTAAATTATAGGCGTATGTATTGGCATCTTTAATATCAAAAGTGCCGCGTGGCGTAGTAACCGATTTATCGGTAAAAGAAAACGACACATTATCGGGTTGTTTAATTCGGGTAGGCTGGTCAGTTTTAGTAGCATCTTCAATAACAGCATAAGGATAAATGGTTTTATCAATCAGGTTATTGTAAGAGCGCACAAAGTAGTGGTTTTTACCGGTAAAAACCACTACTT
>DDVC01000051.1 GCA_002345145.1 Bacteroidetes bacterium UBA2322 | reverse complement strand
GTGCTAATTGATGTCGGTTTTGCACACTTACCGGCAGCATGTCATTTTACATCAAACTTGGGTTACACCCAAAACTACTCACTACCAACTACCAAAAAATAATTACCACAAAATTACTGGGGGTTTTAGGAAAGGTATTACTTTTGCGCCACTATTTAGAATTAGTCCAAATAAAAACAATTGTATGCTACCCAACTATCTCCAGTTTATGTTCAAATTCAACCGTATAGGGTTGGTATTGGGTCTTTTTTTAGTTGTTCTACACCTTTTTGCCGAAAATCCGGGCAAAGGCAACATAAAAGGAACCTTGCAAGACGAGGCAGGAAATCCGCTTACAAACCTGAGTGTAAGCCTCCAAAACACAACTCGCGGTACCGTTAGCGATGAAAACGGTTACTACGAACTGCGCAATGTACCGGAGGGCGTTTATATGCTGATAGTATCGGCGGTAAATGTGCAACATGCCGAAAAAGAAATTGCTGTCTTAGCCGGCAAAACAACCGAAGTAAATTTTGTGCTTTCCGAAATGGTGATGCAATTAGATGAAATAGCCATAAGCGCCCAAAGCCGCGCACACCACCTGCAAAGGTTAGCAGATGTAGAAAACAACGCCATTTATGCCGGCAAAAAAACCGAAGTATTAGTATTAGACAAACTAAATGCAAACCTTGCCCTTAATGTAGCCCGACAAGTATATGCCAAAACACCCGGCATAACCGTTTGGGAAAACGACGGCTCCGGCATACAAACCGGCATAGCCTCAAGAGGGCTTAGCCCCAACAGGTCTTGGGAATTTAATATGCGGCAAAACGGCTACGATATTTCGCCCGATATTTTTGGCTACCCCGAAGCTTATTATACGCCTCCGTTAGAAGCTGTAGAACAAGTGCAGGTAGTGCGTGGCGCAGCCTCACTACAGTATGGACCCCAGTTTGGCGGCTTGGTAAATTATGTAACTAAAAAAGGCGCTGCCGGCAAACCCGTTTCAGTTGAAAATAAAACCACCGTTGGTTCTTATGGTATGCTCAATTCTTTTACCGGTATTGGCGGCGCTAAAGGTAAACTCAACTACTATACATGGTACCACCACCGCAGCGCCGAGGGGTGGCGAGACAATAGCGCTTACCGGTTAAACGATGGGCACATGCAAGTGAGTTATGCATTATCGGGCAGGGTAAAAATAGGCGCTGAGTATTCGCGTCTTAATTATGTTTGCCAACAACCCGGCGGCTTAACCGATGCCCTATTTGCGCAAGATGCCCGCCAAAGCCTAAGAGCCAGAAACTGGTTTAATACCCCATGGAACGTGGTAAATGTTTATACAGAGGCAAAATACGGCGAAAAAAACTCCATTAAACTCAGCCTGTTTGGCGTTATTGCAGAACGCAACAGCATAGGTTTTGTAGCCGCCATAACCAACCCCGATACCATAAATACCGCTACCGGCATGTATGCCGCCCGACAAATAGACCGCGACCGCTACCGTACCTTTGGGCTGGAAGTGCGCAACATAAACCACTATAACCTGTTTGGTGCAGAGCATACCCTTGCCACCGGTGTGCGCATTTACCGTGGTAATACCCTGCGCCAACAGCAGGGAAAAGGCGATACCGGCACGGGCTTTAACCTGCTGCTCCAAGCCGATGCTTTTAACCGAGAACTCAATTTTAATACCCTTAACACCGCAGTTTTTGCCGAAAACCTGTTCAGAGTAGGAAACAAATTAACCATTACTCCCGGCATTAGGTTAGAATACATCAGTTCCGATATATCGGGAAGGCTTAAATTTAATCCCGACGGCTCAGAAGACCGCGTGCCCAAGGCTGAACAAAACCGATTTTTTGTTCTTGGCGGCATTGGAGCGGAGTACAAACTCTTATCTGCCCTTAACCTGTATGCCAATGTATCGCAGGCTTACCGCCCGGTTATGTACTCCGACCTTACACCACCCGCCACTACCGATGAAATAGACCCCAACCTTAAAGACGCATCGGGCTTTAATGCAGATTTGGGCATACGCGGCAAAACTGCCAACTTCCTTACTTACGATGTGAGCGCTTTTTACCTGCATTACAGCAACCGCATAGGCAACCTTACCCGGCTCAACCCCGATGGCAGCCGCTACCAGTTCCGTACCAATATAGGCACCAGCATTAGCCGCGGCGTAGAGGCTTACCTCGAATTTGACCCGCTCCAAGCCGCACAAGTTTCTTCAAAAGTGGGCTACCTTAGCTTATTTGCTTCATTGGCTTACATAAACGCCATTTATACCGATTTTGCCACCGCCGTTTTTACTGATGGACAAATACAAACCGGCAACCTTAAAAACAAAAGGGTGGAAAATGCCCCGCAATACATTAACAGAGTGGGCGCTACCTATTCTATAAAAAAATTCAGCGCTACATGGCAATACAGCATGGTGGGTAAAGCATACGCCGATGCCGCCAATACCGAACCCCCCTCGGCAAATGGGGTAAACGGGCTCATTCCGGCATATAACGTGATGGATTTATCTGCCAATTTCCGGTTTGCCAAACACTATACCATAGGAGCAGGCATCAATAACCTAACCGATTCAAGGTTCTTTACCCGCCGTGCCGGAGGCTACCCAGGACCGGGTTTACTGCCCTCCGATGGCAGAACCGCCTACTTTACCTTCGGAATTAAACTCTAACAGCCCGTTTTTGAAAAAAAATACTGCATAAAAAGGCTAAACATGCCAAAATTGCGCTTTTAACCCTATATTTGCAGCGCGAAAATACTGTTCAGCCTTTTAGTTAAAAACAAAAAACAATGGCAAATTTCAGCACAGACCTCATCATTCCCGATAAACAAGAGGGAGCAAGCGGTTTTTTCAGAGTAGTAGGTCCCGTTCTTACATGGGTAATTTTAGCCGGTTTTATTAAATCTTATTATGTGGCAAACGGCTATCCGCCCCCGTTTTTTCTCGCAAACGGGTTGCTTACGTTCATTACCATTTTTCTTACCATTTTGATGTTCCTGCTTTGGTACCACAAACGATTTGACAAACGCGGCACCCTCACCATTGAGCCCGATAAATTCCATTTTACTTGGGACGACTCAGATAGGGTGTATGACCTCAATCCCAAAGAACTTAAAGACCTTACCTTAGTTTATGACGGTTATGCCGGTGTTTTGAGCCCCTTTAAAGGCACACAAAATAGTTTTTCATTTACCTATAACGGCGAACCTCACAAAATCAATTTCTACCTAAACTCTCAGGAAGATGCCCTCCAAATGGCCGAAGCCCTGCGCAGTTGGTACAAAAACGGAGTAAACCTTAAAGAATACAACACCAAAGGCAAAGAGCGTTATCTGATGCTCTACAGCCCTGAATACAAAGGCGTATATGCTTAATCTTATAACGCAATTTACATAGTAAAAAATGCCTGCATCTAAAACAATAAGTTGCAGGCGTTTTTGTTTTCACCTAAATTGAATTTGTTATGAGTAAGAAAATTGTAATTTTTGAAGCTGAAGGTGGAACAGACAAATGGTTAGACGGGCACAGAAAAGACACAATACCTATTGCCAATGCATTGCGCCAACTTGGATTTAACGTAGAAATACTGTTTTACCGAGATGAGTGGCAACAAGCTATAATAGATCATGTAAAAGGTTTTTCGGCATACATTAGTCGAATCAATCCGGGTAATATACCTACCGGCGAAACCGGTTATTTTAACCTCCTCCGAAAGTTGTCGGAAATGGGATTAATGGGCTTTTCGCACCCCGATACCATGCTCAAGTTTGGCGCAAAAGATGTATTGGTAAAATTGGTAGATACCGGTTTAGTGACCCCCGATACCTTTGCCTATTACAACCCGGAAACCCTTACTGCTCAATTCCCGCTAAGTTTAGCAACCGGCGAACGAGTACTTAAACAAAACAGAGGCTCTACCGGCGAAGGTATTTGGCGAGTACAACTTGCCCAACCACAAAACCTGCCCGAAACAGGCAGCCCCGTGCCGCCCTCTGCCTTGCTCAAATGTACCGAAGCCGTAGATAACCACACCGAGTATCATACCCTTGAACAATTTATGCAGCTCTGTGAAAAATACCTTACAGGCAACAACGGTATGTTGGTGGATATGCGTTTTTTCCCCCGAATAAAAGAAGGCGAGCTAAGGGTGCTTATGGTGGCCGATAACCCCATTTTTGTGGTGCACAAAAAACCGGCAAATACACAAGATGCTTTTTCGGCAACTTTGTTTTCGGGGGCAGCTTATACCTATTATAAGCCCGATGAATGGAAACATCTTACCGATTTACTTCTTCATTCATTGTTGCAGATTTTATACCTATTACAAGAGCCACATACTCCACTCATTTGGACTGCCGATTTTATGCTCGATACCGATGAGCGAGGTAATGACCGTTTTATTTTAGGCGAAATCAATTGCTCTTGTGTGGGTTTTACCACCCACCTGCAACACGGCATTCAGGAAACAATAGCCGCCGAAGTAGCAAAACGATTAGCTGCAAAGTGAAAAACGACCATTCGCCCTATCTCTATTTACCCAATGTCGCACAATTATTTGTACCTTTGTGCCGATTTTTAAAAACAATTTACATTTTTTCATAAAAACTTTATTTCAACATGAAAATATCGGTTATTGGCGCCGGAAATGTAGGCGCTACCTGTGCCGACGTAATTGCACGCGGCAACTACGCACAAGAAGTGGTATTGCTGGATATTAAAGAAGGTTTATCGGAAGGAAAAGCCTTAGATATTTGGCAAACCGCCCCGATAAGCTATTACTCTACCCGAACCGTAGGCGTAACCAACGATTATGCCGCCACTGCCGGTTCCGATATTACCATCATTACCTCCGGTATTCCCCGAAAACCGGGCATGAGCCGCGATGACCTCATTGGCACTAATGCAGGCATAGTAAAAAGTGTTACCGAAAATGTGGTAAAATACTCGCCCAATACCATTATTATAGTGGTTTCTAACCCGCTTGATGTTATGACCTACTGCTCATACCTTGCATCGGGTTTTGATAAAACTAAGGTAATGGGCATGGCAGGCGTATTAGATACCGCCCGCTATCGGGCTTTTCTTGCTTCTGAACTTCAAATTTCGCCCAAAGAAATACAGGCTGTACTGATGGGTGGACATGGTGATACGATGGTACCCCTGCCCCGATACACCACCGTAGCCGGTATTCCGGTAACCGAATTAGTACCAGCCGACCGTCTTAATGCCATAGTAGAGCGCACCACCAACGGCGGTGCCGAATTGGTAAAACTAATGGGCACCTCTGCTTGGTATGCGCCCGGCGCCGCCGCCGCACAAATGGCAGAAGCCATTGCCCTTAACGAGCGCCGCGTATTTCCCTGCTGCGTACTGCTGCAAGGCGAGTATGGCTTAAACAACATTTTTGTGGGCGTACCCGTTGTGTTGGGTAAAAATGGCATCGAAAGAATCATAGAATTAGACCTTAACCCCGAAGAAAAAGGCTTACTCGTTCAATCTGCCACTGCCGTAAAATCGGTTATGGAGGTTATGGACGGCATGAAACTTTTTGGTTAATCTTTTCTTTTTGTTATTCAACAAGCCGGCTGCATACCTTTGTAGCCGGCTTGTTTGTTATAGCTCTGCAAATCTTATCTTTGGATACTGCCCCCCCTGCAAGTCATGGCGTATTTGCAGGCTAATTGGTAAGATTTTGGGCAGCAATTAGCACACGGATAACACAGATGCGGCTGATTGGCACAGATTTTTTAAAAACAGTAGCTACTGATGTAACTGCCCATCATGCAGGCAGGCGCATGGCGTATTTGCAGGCTAATTGGTAAGATTTTGGGCAGCAATTAGCACACGGATAACACAGATGCAGCTGATTGGCACAGATTTTTTAAAAACAGTAGCTACTGATGTACTGCCCATCATGCAGGCAGGCGCATGGCGTATTTGCAGGCTAATGGTTAAGATTTTGGGCAGCAATTAGCACACGAATAGGCTGATAAGACCAAAACACAGGGTAAGTAATTACCTTTGAACTACCAATTTTTTTCTTTCGAGATACCGATCTGTTTGAAAAAGCAGGAAGTAAACGCCATTTGGCAGTTGGTCTGTTGGAATTTGGGTTTGATAATCCATAATAGAAAGGCTCTCTACCAATTGACCTAAGTTGTTGATAATGGTTAGGTTGCCTTTTTGGGAGGTGGTAAAGGTAAACTTATCAGTTGCCGGATTAGGGTAAAAGCTCAACGCTGTATTAGGAGGCGCTTCGGGAGTGGTTAACCAAGTTTGGCAGCTCAACCTTTTTATGGGAAAGTCTATAAGAAAATCATCGTAGTCATAGCTCATAAGGCAGTTTTGCAGGTAATTGCAATAAGCCGAACCCGATATTTTTCCTAACACTACCTTGTTTTTTACTAATAACTGATATTCATCGCACTGAAACCCGGGCGTTCTGTAATCGCCTATAACGTCCCACGTATATCTGATGGAGTCAATTTTAGGTAGGGCAAGTATTACGGTATCGCCAATATCTCCTAAAAAGGAGGCATACTGGAGTTCTGTTGAGTCGTTACAGAAACCCGGAGGACCATAAGGCCCGCCTATATCCCATAATTTAATGGTATCTCTTTCTTCTGTGCCATGGAAAACTTGCAGCAGTTTTAGCGAAATACCGTGAGGAAACTCATCAACCACCACACAACTTGCGCTTAGGTCATATTGGGTATGTGTGGTACAAAATGATTCGGAGTCAGCACAACTGCAAGCAAAAACGTTGTAAACAGAACCCAACAGGGCTGCAATAATGATAAGGGGCTTCATGTGGATAGTGGTTAGTGGATAGTGGTGAATATTGATTACGCTCTACAACCATCTAACTGATTTTTATTTTGATTTACAAATTTACCAAAGTAACCAACTCCTTTACCATTTCGGGCTAAAAATTTTTTGTTTACAGCCATTTTATGTTTTTAGTTAGCTAAAATGTCGTTTAATGTACTTGTCTGTTTACCTAAAATAAAGTAGGGGCAGTTGCCTATTTTAGGCGGTTTATGCCAACTCTGCAAGTGTATGCGCATAAGTTTCTTGAATTTGTTGCCATGCTTCGGTTAGGTGGCGCTCTGTAAGGCGGGTTTGCCCGGTAACCATGCGGAGCGAATAATTGCCCCTAAGTTTTGTATGCGATAGGTAGAGTTTGCCGGTTTGGTTTAAGTTTGCCATGAATGTAGCGTTAAAATTATTCAGAGCAGTTTGGTTGCCGGCAAGTTGGGGTGGTACAGCTCTAAAACAGATAAGATTGAGGGTTACGGGCGCTAAAATTTCTATCCATGGGGTTTGCTGCATTTCTTGTGCAAGCTGCCGGGCGAGTGTAAGGTGGTGGCGCACTGTATTTTGTAATTGTTGAGCGCCGTAACTGCGCAGCACAAACCAGAGTTTTAAAGCGCGGAATCGCCTGCCCAATTGCGGACCCCAATCGGCATAGTTATTTACCCCGTTTTGCCACTGTGTTTTAAGGTATTCGGGCAATACGGTAAAAGTTTGCAGCAGCGTTTGTTTGTCTTTTACGTAAAAAGCCGAGCAGTCAAAATTGGTAAACATCCATTTGTGTGGGTTAAACACATAACTGTCGGCTTGTTCTATGCCTTGAATCATCCATCGGTAATCGGGCAGTAAAAGTACGGTGCCGGCATAAGCAGCATCTACATGCAACCACAAGTTAAATTTGTTGCAAATAGGTGTAATATCGGGCAGCGAATCTATGGCGGTGCAACCGGTAGTGCCCAGGGTAGCCACAACGCAGAGGGGGGTTAGTTGTTGTTCCAAATCGGATTGGATGGCGGCTTGTAGGGCTATCGGGTTTAACCTAAATTGCTCATCGGTGGGTATTTTAACCACGTTTTTTTGCCCGATGCCCGCCATTTTTGCCGCTTTTTCAACCGATGAGTGTGCCTCGGCAGAAGTGTAAACCCTAAATTGGGGCGCTTGGTGCAGCCCGTTGGCATTGGTGGTAAAATGGGTATGGCGTTCTCTTGCCATTAACAAAGCGCTGAGGGTGGCGGTAGATGCGCCGTCATAAATAACGCCGTGCCATGATTGGGGCAAGCCGGTAAGTTGTTTAAGCCAGTCTAACATGCGCTCTTCTAACTCGGCGGCAGCCGGCGAGGTGTCCCACAACATACATTGTGCGGCAAGGGTGGCGGTGAGCATTTCGGCAAGTAGGGAGGGATAGCTGGAGTTAGCCGGAAAATAGGCAAAAAATTTAGGATGCTGCCAGTGGGTAATGCCGGGCATGATGATTTGGGTAAAATCGGCAAGGATTTGTGCCATGTTTTCCGGTTGCATCGGGGCATTTGGGGGCAGTTGTGCCAATATTTTGCCCGGTTTTACCTGTGCTTTTACCGGATATTGTTCTATGTTTTGGAGGTAGTCTGCCATCATGTTTACCACCTCATGAGCATACTGCCTAAATGTTGCTGCGTCCATTTATGGTATTTAGTTTTTGGGGTTACTTAGCTGGTTTCATCGGGCGGAATGCCGTTGTGTGCAATTACTTTTTGGTAAAACTCACCGCATTTTTTGAGGGTTCTCTTGCCGGTTTCAAAGTCCACTTGTACTAAACCAAAGCGGTAGGTAGGACCCAAATTCCATTCAAAATTGTCCATAGTAGTCCAGTGGAAATAACCGCGCAAATCCACCCCTTCCTGCATACATTCATGCAAGAGGGTAAGGTATTGTTTAATGCTGCTGATGCGCACATCAGAATCATGGGTACAAATGCCGCTTTCGGTAATGAACATGGGTTTACCGTAGCGTTTATGGTATCGGAGTAGGCTTTCTTTCATGCCTTCGGGGTAATACTCCCACATGCCATCGTGCGGAAGTTTCATTTTATCTAACAACCCCGGGGTGTCAATTTCGCTTATCGGGAAAGGGTTTAGCCGTATTTTTGCATAGTAGCTCATGCCCCAGTAATCGCAGCCGTCTATAAAGTGGTCGGCAATGTACTCCATAAAAACTTTATCGGCAATAAAAGCCGGAACCCTGCCCAGCCAATTTTGGGCGCTAAAAACGACTGCATTTTTAGAAATTCCTACCGGAGTATTGGGGTACTGCGCTTTAATAATATCCACGCTTAGGCGGTGAGCGCGGCTCATGTTTTTTAGGGCTTTGTAAAAATGGCGGAGATTTTTTTTGAACGGCGGAAAATTACCTACCACTCTGCTGTTTACCAAGTAAACTGCCGGCTCGTTAAAGGTATTCCAGTTGTCAACCAAATCGCCAAAATGTTCTACCATTTGACGCACGTAATCCAAAAACATCGGAATGGTATCGGGGTTTTCCCAAGAGCCATCGCGCACAAACCAAAGCGGGTTGGTAAAATGGTGCAGCACCATCATAATATAGGTATGGCGTGCCTTTAATTTGGCTATAAAAGAGCGGTACTCTGCCACTACACGGGCGTCGAATCGGGCAAAAGGTTCGGGCTGTAAACGCCACCAAGCAACACTCATTCGGTAGGCATTACCCAGCGAGGTAATGTAGGATACATCTTCATCGCGCCTGAGTTCATGGTCGGCAGTGCGCTGAAAAATGTAGCCGTCTTTTGATTTGACCCCTTGCCAATCATGGTTATAGGCTGTTTCTATTTGGGCAGCGGCGGTAGAGGTGCCCCATATAAAACCGGGTGGAAAAAGTATTTTATTATCGGGCATAACCTGTTCTGTGAGGTATTTGGTGATTTATTCACTTTTGTCGCCCAAATATAAAGCAATTCCCTGCAATTATTGTTTTTATGGGTAAGTTAGGTGAGTTAATAGTTTGCTTGCTGCCGGCTTGGTCTTATTTTGAACCGCGCGAAGCCAGCAAACCCCAGCCGCCCGAACCTAATAAATAACCAAAGGCATACCAGGCTCCGTTGTTATTGGGGGCATACATGGCTACATTGTCCCAAATTAACATGCCCACAAACCCGAAGGGCGCAATAATGCCGTGCAACAAGCCACCCCAAAAACCGTAGGGGTCGCCCTGCACACAAGTTTCTACCGATTGGTTTACCGCACAAGAGGGGAGTAGGGTGAGGAGCAAAAAGCAGGTTGCAAGAACCCAAAAACCGAAGAAGGAAGTGTTTTTTTTCATGATTGGTTTGATTAGATGGCGAGTAGTGTATTGTTGGTTTTTTCTTTACTTGATTGTACTTTATGCAGCAGGTTTCTTTTTGGCTATAAAGTTACCGGTTTTATCCAAACGGTTCAGATAGAGAACCTTTCGATCTGTTTTTTGTACCGGATTTGTTGAATTTTCCGTAAATATACTAAGTTTTTGCACTTGGGGTCACTAACTTTTACTGTTGGATACATTTTTTTATTGCTTGTGTTTGTAGTTGAAAAAATATGAAAACATGATGTGTGTGTTTTGCCGGTTATGTGGTGTAAGTTATGGGGCAACATGACAGCTTTTTTGGAAAAACTTTGGCAATTTGTGAAATATATTTTATGGATTTTCAGTAATCGCTATTTGGCGTTTTCCGGTTTTACCCTTGTTTATTGTGGCATTGTTTTTTGGGGTTACAGAACTTACCGTAACAGATTTTTAGGACTAACTTATAGTATGTTCTTATTTTTTGCTAATTTTGCCCTGCTTATCAAAAGGGTAAGCGTTTTTATTTATTGATTAACGTTTTTAGAGTTATGACAGCGCTAAACGGAAAAGACAAAAATGAACTGAAAAAATCGGTTAAAAGACAAACCCGAAAGGCAGAACAGGGCGATATTACCGAAGGGCAAACTTTGGAGGAGGTTAAATATAATACGGTTTCGGAGCGGGTAATGGCTCGGCTCAATAAACAGGCTACTATATTGGAGGGGCATTTGGAAACCGGAAACGAAAAAGAAGCGATAGAGGCTGCCCAAAATTATTTGCAGAATTTTTCGAAAGAGGAGCGATTGCTTATTTTGGAAATTTTGCAAAAAGAATACAGAGAGGAATATAAAAAACAAAATCCCGATGAGGTACTTTCTAAAAACTGGCGCAATGGGGAGTATCCTTATCTAAACCTGATGTCGCGAAAGAACTATGAGCGGCAGAAGTACGATTTGCAGGTGGAGTTGCTCAAGTTGCAGGCATGGGTAAAAGAAACCGGCGCAAGGGTGATAGTTTTATTTGAGGGGCGCGACGCAGCCGGAAAAGGGGGTACTATTAAGCGTTTTATGGAACACCTTAACCCGCGCGGCGCACGGGTGGTGGCTTTGGAAAAACCTACCGATGAGGAGCGCGGACAGTGGTATTTTCAGCGGTATGTTAAGCATTTACCTTCTAAGGGCGAAATTGTACTTTTTGACAGGTCGTGGTATAATAGGGCGGGGGTGGAGCATGTAATGGGTTTTTGTACGCCCGATGAATACCAGCAGTTTATGCGGGAGGTGCCTGAGTTTGAGCGCAACTTGGTTAGAAATGGGATTCACTTGGTTAAGTTTTGGTTTTCGGTAAGCAGAGATGAGCAAAAACGCCGGTTTAAAGACCGCGAAAACCACCCGCTAAAACAGTGGAAACTTTCGCCTATTGACCGTGCTTCGCTTGATAAATGGGAGGTTTATACCGATGCTAAGGAAAAGATGTTTTTTTATACTGATACTTCCGATTCTCCATGGATTGTAATTAAGTCTAATTGCAAAAAACGAGCTCGCTTAAATGCTATGCGGTATATTTTGCACAAGTTTTCTTATACTAACAAAGATCCCCAAAACATTGGTAAGGTAGATCCGCTTATTGTTGGGCGCTCGCATATTGTGTATGAAATTGGCGAGGGGCAACTTACGGTTTCTTAGTTTGTTTGGGGTTTGGTTTTTGTATTTTGGGAAACTTGCAGTTGCCAATATGAGCAAAAAACATGCAGCCATTAGCACACGGATAACACTGGTGGGGCTGATTTACGCTGATTTTTAAAAACTAAAAGCTCAAGTAGTGGGTAGTGAAAAGTGAATAGTTAGAAGTTATGGGTGTGTTAGTACTCAATGCCATTTACCAAGTACCCACTAACCACTACCAAACGTGAGGTTGGAATTATCAGTATGCACAAAGGCTTACCGCAAAAGGATTTCAAACAGGTGGGGCGGTATATTTCGGTGCGCTGCATCTTGTTAATAGGGCATAACTGGGTTACTACCTATATTACGGTGCGCTGCACCTTTGCAAAACCCCAAACGCCCATTTTAGGAGGCAGTAACACACAAGGTGCAGCGCACCGTAATCTTGTTGCCTATTTTAACAAGTGAAGGCAAACCTTACGCAAGCTTTATCTCTATCGGGCGTTCATTTTAATTCCAACCTTACGTTTTTATTCGGTTTTTCTACCA
>DDVC01000150.1:5243-28222 GCA_002345145.1 Bacteroidetes bacterium UBA2322 | reverse complement strand
TAAGCCTCAACGAACAGTAACTAATACAAATACCATCTCTATTTTCTTTGCGTCTTTGCGTCTTTGCGTGAAATCTTGCCCATTAGCCGGCAAATATGTCATAAGTTTGAATGGGGTGGCAGTACCTAAGTAGTTACAATTTACCTTACCTTGTGCACTCAAACAACCCATACTACAATGGCAGCACAGTTTACTACTACCGGCTACCTGCTGGCGTGGCTGGTGCATTTATTTACCGCATCGGGCATAGTGGCCGGTTTTTTGGCGCTTACGGCAGTAGCCGCTCATGATTGGCGCATGGCTATGTTTTGGCTTTTGGTAAGCCAAATTATAGATGGCATAGATGGTACTTTTGCCCGACTTTGCAGGGTAAAAGAAGTACTGCCCCATTTTGACGGTAAAATGTTAGACTCTGTTATAGACTTTGCCACTTATGCCATTATACCCGCTTATTTTATGTATGAGGCAGATATGGTAGCGCCGCAGTTTAGGTTTACCATGGCAGCGCTGGTACTGCTTACCTCAGCTATATATTACGGCAAATCGGGCATGGTAAGCCACGATTACCATTTTGTAGGGTTTCCGGTTATGTGGAATTTAGTGGCGTTTTACTTCTTTTTTGTCTTTAACTTAGGTTATACCCTAAACCTTATTTTTATCTTAGCCTTTTGTGTGCTGCACTTTATACCGTTTAAGTACTTATACCCCAGCCGCACCACAGCATTTAAATACCTTACCATAGCAGTAACCGTGGCGGGGTTGGTGTGCAGCGCCCTGTTGGTATATTTATATCCGCAGGAGCTGCCGGTGGTGGGTTGGTTAAAAGGAGTATCGGTAGCCATGCTGCTGTATTTTGCCGGCATGACCGTTTACAAATCCTTTTTTTACACCACAAATTCCGGCTTTCGGAACTTTTTGCCCCCAAAACGCGTTTAACAAAGCGTATAACGCAACAAAAGCCTAACACCAACCACATTTTTTTTGCCCAACTATTGCGCAACTAAAAAGTTGGTCTTACCTTTGCGCCGCTAAATGCAGATTGACCCATGGTGTAACGGTAGCACTACAGATTTTGGTTCTGTCTGTCTAGGTTCGAATCCTGGTGGGTCAACTTACAAAACCCCTTGCTTACTTACAAGCAAGGGGTTTTGTAGTTTAATACCCTGCTGTTGCCGGCTTACACCCTCTCACTAATGCCTCCAATTACAGCAATCTAAACCTATAAATTATACACACGCAACGTTACTAAGCAAATAAGCAAATAAATAGCTTATCTTTACACGTCAAAAACCATAATCTGCACTAACCAAATCCTATTTTAAAAACAACCATTACCACCTTGAGCTTTACCAATTTTGACCTGCACCCGCATATTTTAGAAGGCATAGCGGCCATGAATTACACCACGCCCACGCCCATACAAAACCAAGCCATACCGCCTATTTTAGAGGGTAAAGATGTAATAGCCTGCGCACAAACCGGCACCGGCAAAACGGCTGCCTACCTGCTGCCCACCATTCACCACCTGCTTACCCGACCCCTAAATGCCCACCAAATAAGCACCCTCATTATTGCTCCTACCCGCGAGTTAGCCTCGCAAATAGACCAACAGGTAGAAGGTTTTGCCTATTTTACCGGCATCAGCTCACGCGCTGTGTATGGCGGCGGCGATGGCAGCGATTTTGAACGACAAAAGAAAGCCCTTGCCGCCGGCGCTGATATTATTATAGCTACCCCCGGCAAACTGCTCTCGCACTTAAACTTAGGGTACGTAA
Source organism: Bacteroidetes bacterium UBA2322 (assembly GCA_002345145.1). GTDB lineage: Bacteria > Bacteroidota > Bacteroidia > Chitinophagales > UBA2359 > UBA2359. The sequence goes on along the minus strand of DDVC01000150.1, from coordinate 26,447 downwards.
AAGTAGAACAACTCCAACACCTCATTTTAGACGAGGCTGATAAAATGCTGGATATGGGTTTTTATGACGACATTATGCGCATTATTAGTTTTTTGCCAAAACAACGCCAAACCCTGCTGTTTTCTGCCACCATGCCCCCCAAAATAAGGGAACTTACCGCCCGCATTATGCAACAGCCGGTGCAAATTAACATTGCAATAGCCAAACCTGCCGAGGGTATCCTGCAAGCAGCTTACCTTACTTACGATAAGCAAAAACTATCGCTCATTCAATCATTGCTGCAAGGCAAAAAACTGCGCAGCGTATTAGTGTTTGCCGGCAAAAAAACGGAGGTAAAAAGCATAGCCGCCGCCCTCAGAAAATTAGGTTTTAAAGCCGCCGACATACAATCTGACCTGCCACAGGAAGAGCGCGAAGAGGTTCTGCGCAACTTTAAAAACCGAAGCCTCCAAATTTTGGTAGCTACCGATGTGTTATCAAGAGGCATAGATATTGATGATATAGAACTGGTTATTAACTATGACGTTCCCCAAAATGCCGAAGACTATGTGCACCGAATAGGACGAACCGCCCGAGGCGAGAATGCCAGCGGCGTAGCCCTCACTTTTATCAATGAAAGAGACCAACTGCGGTTTTACAGTATTGAGCAGCTCATAGAAAAAGTAATACAAAAACTTCCGCTCCCCGCCCACTTGGGCAGCAGTTTTGAGTATAACCCCAAAGGCAGTAGAGGCAGCAACAATAAACACAGCAGCGGTAAATCGTTTTCGGGTAAAAAAACGGAGCAAAAAGGTAAAAAACCAACGCCTAAGCCCGAAAACAAATCTGCTGCCCCCCAGCCCGATGCCCAGCCTATTACCCAAAATACACCCCAAAAAACCAATAAACCCAAAAGAAAATGGCGACCTAACCGCCCTAAACCTCCTAAAACCGACGGGTAAATCTATGGCTAACCATTGGCTAAAAGCACTATGATAAATTTCACTAAAAGCCAATAAAGCCGCTACATAGCACAAAAACAGCGTGATGCAGGTAAAAAAATGCCCAACAGCCTTAATTTTACGCAAATTTACCGTTTTATGACTCATTTATTCCTGCACATAAAAGATAAGCCCTATTTTTCACAGCTAATGTATCTGTTGTTTCTGGTACTAATTTGTTACACCTTGTTTAGCTTAATGCAAATGCTGGCGCTGCTGCTAATGGGTTATGATGTAAAGGGCATAGAGCAGATGCTTGATAATATAGATGCCGAAAATATGCCCATGTTGAAAGTTATGCAGCTCATTAGCACCATAGGCGTATTCATTGTACCGGCGCTTATGTTTTCTTATTTGCAAACAGGCAAGGCGCTGGGTTATGTGCCGGTAAAATTGCCGCTTAGCGCCCGTGCTGTTTGGCTCACCATATTGGTTACTATATGTGCGCTTCCACTGATGTCGTTTTTTATGGAGCTGAACCAATCCCTGCGGTTGCCTTCGTTTTTGGGCAGTGTAGAAGAATGGATGCGCCAAACCGAAACCAAAGCCGAAAAACTGACCTACTTGTTTTTAGCCATGCACAGCCCCATAGATTTGGTGGTAAATTTAGCGGTTATAGCGCTGTTTCCGGCAGTGGCAGAAGAGCTGCTGTTTAGGGGCTGCCTGCAAAAACTATTAGTAACGTGGACACAAAAGCCGCATTTGGCAATTTTTTTATCGGCAGCATTATTTAGCGCTTTTCATTTGCAGTTTTTTGGGTTTATACCGCGTATGCTCATCGGGGCATTTTTAGGTTATTTATTTTATTGGAGTGGCAATTTGTGGTATGCCATTATTGGGCATTTTATTAACAATGCGCTTCAGGTGGTAGCCTATTATTTTACCCAAAGCAGCGGTGCCGCCACCACTGCACCCGATATGAAAATAACAGAATCGTTACCGTTATCCAGTGTTTTGATAGGTGCAGCGTTGTTTGCGGGTAGTTTATACCTGTTTAACCGGCAGTTTAAGCCAACACCACTTCTTATGGCAACAACCGGCTATAATAATGAGCCGGAGGCAGAACAATAACAGCAAGAAATTTTACTGCCCGATGCAATAACCCCGTTGTTTGCCAAAACTTGCGTACCTTTGTAGCTGGTTTTTTAACCCCGAAAAAGTACTTTATGAAAAAAATAATGTCAATTTCTGTTTTACTGTTGGCTTTGTTTACCGCTTGCACCGGTGGAGGTAATCAGCATGGTAACAGCAACATGGGTGGCACCGCTGCCGATAAAGGCATAGAAGTACCCAAAGAAATGCTGGCTACTACCAAAGACTTGGTATGCGGCATGAGCTTAGAAACCATAGCAGATACAGCGGTGGTAAATGGCAAGGTTTACCCATTTTGTGCCAAAGAATGTAAAGACGAATTTAAAGCTCACCCCGAAAAGTATGTAATAAACTAAAACTTGCTTTTTGCCCTGTTCTTAAAAACGCCGGTTGATGCTGCTTGCAGCCCAGCCGGCGTTTTTGTGCTAAATAAGCAATTACACTCCCAAAAGCGCTATTATATCTTGGGCAAACGGGCAAGGTTGATTTTTTTGTTGTAATTTGGCAGCGCAATTTATTAAGATACCACCCAAAAAATTAACTATGAAAAACAACATCAAACTACTCCTAATGGCAGTTTGCATCTTAGCAACCGCAAGCCAGTATGGTTGTAAAGGCAGCAAAAAAGCACAGGCAAAAAATAAAAAACCCGCTACCGAAACGGGTATAATGCCTAAGCCGGAACCAGCCGCCACTGCTACCTTTATGGGTTATACGCGTGAGCAAATTTACTTTAAGGTGCAGGTGGGGGCATTTGCCACCCCATTAGCAGAAAGCGACCCATTTTTTAGCCGTCTTGCCGGTGAGGAAGTAAAAATAGATATTTCGCCGGCGGGGTTATACCGGTACTCTGTAGGCAGGTTTACCCAATACACACAAGCAGAACAAGCGGTAGCAGAACTCAAAAAGCGGGGTTACGAAGATATATTTATAGCGGCTTATGGCAATGACGACAGACGCATAGAAGCCCACATGTCGGGTATTTATGAGTTTTTGTATGGTAAATCGCCCGATTAAGGGCAGAGATGGTCAATTATAATTAGTCTCTAATAAATGTCCGATATACCGCGCTGCAAATTGTTTCCCCATTCCCAATAGCTAATCCCTAAAAACTTTCCCCCAGATGTTTGAACAGTAACGCATGCAATCTGTTTTGAGGCAAAAAGTTCTTTAAGTATTGGCGTCAAATTGAAAACTTCTTGATACCCGATACTAATTACAAGTGAACCTTTTTCTGCAAGTATTTTGTGCAGCAATTTTAGGCGCGGGTACATCATACAAAGCCATTTATCGTGTCGGCTTAGGTCCTCGCTTTATTTACCTACCACTTGCCCCAGCACTTTTTAATTTTTGGGTCGTTCACATTGTCGTTATACACCCAGCCTTCGTTTCCTATGTTGTAGGGATGTTCTATGTATAGGCACTTTATTCGTCCTTCGTATTCGGGCAAAAGGGCTTTTAGGGCTTCCAAGTTATCGCCATGTATTATTTTTTTTTCGCTAACGTACTCCAAACCTTCGTTAATAGAGGCGGCTTCTGTTTGCGTGCCGTTATCAAAAGTGTATTTGTGCTCCAGTGTTTTAAACGGCACATCTAAGTGGTGATTGATAACTTTATCTTTTCCTATTCAGTGCAGTGTTGGCATATTTAAGCGCTTATTTAAGTTGGTTTTATTGGCAGCAAAGTTACTTTTTACGCTTTGTAATTGTTAAAAAAGCCCATGAAACTGTACACTGCTAAGTAGTTGGGTATGGGGCGGGTTTTGTTTTTTTTGGGGTTGTTGCGTTTCAAATGGTAGTTTAGCGCTCATTTGGGCTATACAGGTCATAAAAGTAGCTGTTTTTGCAAAATTTTACCCCAGCAAAGCATCAATTGGCGTTTGTTTATGCTGTTTAGCCGGTAGTTAGGCAGGTTGCTATGAGTTGTTTTGGGCAGGGTTTGTGTAGATGCCGGTAAAGCGCTGCCTAATGGGGGGGAGAGTTTGTGCTTCTTACCCTTTGGGTGCAACGGGTTAATGAATATGATAAGTGTATGATAGGGAGTATTTTTATTGCCCGATGTTGCTGGGCTTTATAATGTAGTTGGGCATTGTTTCCACCATTACCAAACACCCGCCCCATATAACTCATTACTCACCTCATTTTCAGACCAATACACATTGCATCTATAAAAATCTAAAAAGTGTAAAAAATACACGAACTATTTGCGGAAAAATTTCGTTTTGCTAAGTGTAATTGATACACAAACCTTAAAACTTCAAAACTTCAACACCATGAGAAAGAAAAATGCCTTGCTGGTAATTGACGCTCAGTACGATTTTTGCCATCCTAACGGCGCATTATATGTGCCCGGCGCTGAAAAAGACATGGAAAAGCTGCGCGACTTCATTTTGAAAAACAGCGCTTTTATTGACCACATTTGTGTTACACTTGACTCGCACCCTGTAAACGACATTTCGCACCCTTCGTTTTGGATGGATAAAGACGGCAAGTTTCCGCCGCCGTTTACCCAAATTACCGCCGCCGAAATTAATGCCGGTAAATGGACTCCCCGTTTTTCGCCTCAAGAGGCTATTAAGTATGTAACCGAACTGGAAGCCCAAGGTCAGTTTCCGCACTTTATTTGGCCCGAACACTGCCTTATTGGTTCTAAGGGGGCTGCCCTGCACGATGAGCTGATGAGCGCCCTTGTTAGCTGGACACGCGCCGGTAAATGGTATCAGGCAGTAGCCAAAGGTACCTACCCGCTTACCGAACACTTTGGTATTTTTATGGCACAAATTCCGGTGCCCGACCGACCCGAAACGCAACTGAACCAAGGTTTGATTCATACTTTGGAAAATTACCAACAGGTGTTTTTAGCCGGCGAAGCTAAATCGCATTGTGTGGCTACCAGCTTAAAACAGGTTATGGACTATGCTCCTGCCCTTGCCCAAAAATTAGTAGTGCTGGAAGATGTGATGTCGGACGTGCCGGGATTGGGGCATTTGGGGCAACCTATTTATGAGGCTGCCCGCCAACAGGGTATCCGTTTTGCCAAAGCTGCCGATGTGGTGTTGGATTGAAAAACATAGGGAAATTAATACGAGTAAAAACTGTCGCTTTGCTGTTTGTTTTACCAAAATTAATTTATCAACTTTTCACAATAAAAATAACTGAACCATGGAATTATTTAAATTTTCTGACATTGACTTTAACCTCAGTTTCAACAATTTTGACCCCGAAAACATACAGGTTGACGAAACCATAAACGCGGTGTTTGTGGTAGATGTTTCGCCCAGCGTAACTGCGTATATAAAGGAGCTGAACCATGCCCTAAACGATTTTACTGCTGCCATGCAGCAATCGCATATTGCCGATAGGCTGCTGGTTTGCACGGTTGAATTTGACGAAAATGTAAGGGTAAAAAGCGGGTTTCAGCCCATTAACCAAGTGCCGGCTTTTAAGTTTAAACCCGCTGGGAGTGGTACCGCCCTGTATGATGCTACGCTTAAAGGCTTACAGATAGCTGCCGATTACCGAAAAAATTTAGAGGCATCGGGCGTAAGCGCTAAAACGCTGCTGTTTGTTATTACCGATGGCGAAGACAACAGCTCCAGCCAAAAGGCAGATGCGGTAAAAAAAGCTTTGCAACAAATTATGGCAACAGAAAGCAATGCTTTTTCATTTGTTACCGTTTTGTTTGGCGTGGGCAATGGCGCTTCATTTGCACAGGCAAAAAAGGATATGGGTATTCAGCATTTGGCTCAGGTGGGCACATCGGGAGCAGAGATTAAACGCTTGATTGGTTTTATCAGCCGGTCTGTTTCTAATGCTGCAACGCATGCGCCTATTAGTTTTTAACAGTAAATTGGAGTAGGTATGAGTAAAGGGCATCGGGGGCTAAAACCCGATGCCCTTTTTTGTGGTGATAAACTTTGGCAGTAGATAAGGTAAATACCCAAATTGCAATCAAACGCATAAGCGAGCGCTAAAACAGTTGATACCTAAGTGTAATACCGTAAGTTCTGGGGTCGCCAAGTACTCCGGCATAATGCCCTATATTACCTGCCGCAGGGAGCAATTGCTCAAAATAGTCGGTATTGGCAACGTTTCTGCTCCAAACAAATATGGTAACTCCTTTAGCTGCTCTAAAACCCAATCTTGCATTTAGGAGGGCGTAACCATCTATGTATAAATAGGTAGAAAGCGAGGGGTTGGAAGAGAAAGAAGAACGATAAAAGAGGTCAAACCCGAAAAAAGTTTCACCCTCTTGCCCAAGTAGCTTGGTTTTGGTGTAGGTTTCAGCTCCTAACGATGCAGCCCACTTAGAAATGCCCGGCAGTATTTCGCCCGATATATCTTTGAGGCTTGGTCCGCCTGTTTCTTCTAAGGGCACCGGTGCATTGGGGAAAGAAACGTATTTGCCATCGGTGTAACTAACAGAAAGGTTTAATCGCAAATGTTTGGGTAAGCTATAGGTGGCTTCCAGTTCAGCGCCCATGGTTCTTACTTGGTCTGCATTGGATAAATAACCTCTGTTTACGCCAAGTTCGGCGGCTCTTACCAATGTTTGGTAGTTAAAGATATCGGTATTGAATAAAATCAGATTAAGAATAGCGTTTTTATACGGCTTGGTTTTTACGCCAAGCTCTACATGGCTAACTCTTTCGGGCTTAATGATAGCCAAATCGGTTAGTGGTTGTCCATTTTCGGTAGGCAATCCTCCAAGGTTTAAACCTACCGGCTTAAATCCTAACGAGTAAGTGGCAAAAATGCGCGCCCTTTCATGTGCTTTAAAGTTTAGGGTAAGCTGCCCCGAAACATTCCAGTTGTCAATATCGGCAGTAAAAGCCTGATTACTGTACACTATGCGTTGCAAAGCCAATAGTTGTGGGTCTTCTGTTTGCAAACCGCCGTAGGTTTGACGTTTAAAATCAACTTCTTTTAGGTCATAGTTTAACCTGATTCCGGGCAAGAGGGTAAAACGCTTAGAGATATTCCAGTCTATTTGCCCGAAAACAGCTCCACTAAAATTTCTGAAACTTGGGTTGGTTTTAATGCCATAACCGTCTAAAAGTCCTGGGGTTTGCCAAAGCGGGTTTTGGTTGGTTTGTACAAAACGCCATTGGTCTTTGCCCGACTCTTCGACATGCGCGCCATCGGCATCTAATTTTTGGTAAAACAGAAATATGCCGGCCACGCCGCTCAATTTTTTAGCAAACTGCCCGGCATACCTTATCTCTTGCGACCACTGATGGTGAATAGAGGGCGCTTGTGAAAGCCTGAGAGCCTGCAACCCGGTAAAATCGCGGTCGTTAGAGGGTCCCCAAGTCCATGTACGCCATGCGGAAGTAGCGGTTATGGTACCATTGCCTAATTTAAAATCGGCATTAACCGAAACCCCGCCCATATCTTGGTTGGAGCGCCAGGGCGTATCGTGGTCAATAATCCGGTCGAAAGGGTTTCGGCTGGGCAAATCGTAGTTAAGGTCTGTTATGATATTTTCAAATTGTGCAAACTCGGGTCTAAGGGTGGGTGCTACCCCTGCAAACACTTGGGCATAGCCATCGGGTCTTTGCCGGGTATAATCTGTAGCAAGGGTTATGTTGATGTCTTCGTTAGGGGTAAACAGCAGTTGAGTTCTAATACCTTGGTTGCTCATGGTATTGGTGTAACTATCTGTGCTTACGTTGTATATAGTGCCGTCTCTATGGGTGCCGGAAAAAGATAATCGGGCGGCGAGTTTGTTTTTCACCAAAGGACCCGATACTGATCCTTTGGTTTGGATAAAACCGAAGTTACCAAACGACTGCTCAAAAACGGCAGTGGTGGTAAAAGTTGGTTTTCGGCTGGTAATGTTAAAAGTGCCTGCGGTGGTATTTTTGCCAAAAAGTGTTCCTTGCGGTCCTCTTATTACCTCTACTTGTTGCACGTCAATAAAATCTAGCGTGCTTGCTGCCGGTCGGGCAAAGTAAACGCCATCAACATAAAATCCTACGCCCGGGTCAATTCCGTCATTGGTTAACCCAAACGTAGAACCCACTCCTCTAATGTTTAACGTAGTGTTTCGGGGGTTTGAAGAATACATTTGCACAGAAGGTGTTAATTCTTTTACTCTGTTTACATTAAAAGCTCCCGAATTGTCTAATTCCTTAGCTCCCAACACCGAAATTGGAAGAGGGATATCCTGTACCTCTTCGCTTCTACGTCTTGAGGTAACGGTAACTTCTTTGAGCGCCTCTGTTGAAGGCATCAAATACACAGTAACCGGCTCACGTTTGAACAATTCTATTTCTTTTGTTTCGTAACCCACGTATGAAAACACGAGCACTACCGGAAAACTTTCCTGATAAGCTAAAACAAACTCTCCGTTAAAGTTGGTAGTTGTGCCATAAGTGGTACCTTTTACTACAATGGTAACACCCACTAAGGGATCGGGCGAGCTGGCATCGTAAACTTTTCCGGTAATGGACGGTTGAGCATAGAGTATGCTGCCAGCAAAAACGAATGTTAAGATGACAAAAAAAAGCGCATTTTTCATTGTGTTGTTGTTTAGAATGGTGAAAACATGAGTTTGTGTTGTTATAAGAAGAAATTAAACCATACTACTCCCACAATTTTAGTAGGATATTGATTGCTAAAAATTGGGATGTTTCATTTTCAACTCCCGTTCAATTATATTAGCAAGTGTAGCTTTTTTAAGGCGTTCTAATGTTTCGTGTCTGATTTCTAAAGCCACTTGTCTTATGCCACATGATTGTTCATCAGTACAATCTTCGCAGCGTTCATAAAATTGGGGAGAAACACAAGGCAACAAGGCAACTGCCCCATCAAAAAGGCGAATTATTCTTGCAAGGTCTATTTCTTGGGGCGCTTCTTTTAGGGTATAACCACCCATTTTACCTTTTTTGCTGCTTATGATTTGGGCGTTTCGGAGTTCCACCAAAATCACTTCCAAAAATTTTAGTGGAATGTTTTGCTCTGCGGCAATTTTGCTCACCGAAATAGGTTGTTCGTTTAGGTGCTTAGCAAGGTAAACGAGAGCACTAATAGCGTATTTAGTTTTTTTAGATAGCATGTACTTGTATGCTTAACTTTGTTGAAGAATTTTACCCTTTACAGTTATGTGAGTTTTATCCCGATGGTTGTGCGGTATAACCCATTGGTTGCGTTAAAAACATAATGCAATGCAAAGAAAACAAAACCTCTCGAATAATACAATAAGCAACAAAAAATTTTACCGTAAATTTTGGATTTAGTATCAATGTATGATAAGGTAATGAACTAAGCCAAAAATAGCGCTCACTAAAATCCAAATTAAGATATTGAGCTTAAACCGATACAAGGCAAAAAGGGAAATCACAGTCCAAATAAACGCTATGTACTCAAAGCCCGATATGGCAAATACATCGGGAAAAAAAACTGCTTTGCCAAGATAGAGCGCCAAATTTACAATAACTCCCACAACTGCTGCTGTTACAAGCATAAGCGCTGCTTTAACCTTTTTGTTAGATTGAGTCTGTTCTATCAGCGGTGCGCCGGCAAAAATGAATAAAAAGCAAGGCAGAAATGTATAAAATGTAGTTACTGCAAGACCCAGTGTACCCATAGCAATTGAATTTCCGAAGTGATGGTAGCCTGCCATAAAACCCACAAAGGCAAGAACCATAATAAGCGGACCCGGCGTGGTTTCGCCCAATGCCAACCCGTCTATCATTTGTAAATTGGTTAGCCAATTAAATTTTTCTACGCTTACCTGCGCCACATAAGGCAGCACAGCATAAGCACCGCCAAAGGTAACAAACGCGGCTTTGGTGAAAAAAAGCGATAGTTGCTGCCAAAATTTAAAATCGGTATTGCTCAGGTAAAATGCCGCAAGAGGCAGAGCCCAAATCAGTAAGGCAATAATAATCTGTTTCCAAAATCGAGAAGTTGAAAACTTAGTATGGGGCAATACAATATGTGAGTTCAGGTAGTAATCTGCCTCTATATTTTGGTTCTTTGCTGATGCATGGTGGCTTTCTTCCAATCGGGCAGGAATAACCAGATTGACCAATATGGCAATGGCAATAGTTGCCAGAATGATGAGCGGAAATGGGATATTGAATATAAATATCCCGATAAAGGAAGCAGTAGCAAGAAAGTAGTGCAATGGAGTTACAAGCGATTTTTTAATTATTTTAAATACTGCAAGCAAAACTATGGCTATTACGGCAGGTTTTAACCCATTAAACATAGCGTAAATAATTGGTATATTACTATATGTAACATAAATAATGCTAAGGGCAAGCAAGATAAACATAGAAGGAAGCACAAACAAAATGCCGGCTGCCAAGCCTCCCCAAACACCGTGCATTAACCACCCGATATAAGTGGCTAATTGTTGCGCTTCGGGACCGGGTAGTAACATACAGTAGTTTAGTGCATGTAAAAACTTGCTGTTGCTGATCCATTTTTTCTGATCCACCAAAAAATCGTGCATCATGGCAATTTGTCCGGCAGGACCGCCAAAACTTATAAAACCAAGTTTAAACCAAAATTTCAGCGCTTCTTTAAAGGTTGGTTTATTAACCATGGATATTTATTTTTTGGCGTGAAATTTATATCCTAAACCAACTGAACTTATCCACTCACCGGTACTATCTCTGTGGTAAAATGGCGCTATTAGCACTATGTTTTTAAAATCTATTCTTGGCGATACGCCTAACCTAGCGCCTGTTTTTCCGTTTAAGACGTAAAAAGAAGGTAATGCCCCTACGCCTATTTTTAAGTTTTTATGAAATTTTACCAAAAAGGCAGGACCGCCGGCATTAACGGCAACAAAATTATTACCTACAGAAATGCCCAGCATACCCTCAAGCCCAATTTCCCAATTACCCCATTTATTGTTTTTAGCGGTTTCCTGCCCTAAAATTAGTTTTGAAGGCAAAACCAAACAAAGCCAAAAAATAACAAATGCAACTTGCATAAAAACCGGTTTTTGGCAAAGATAAATCGGAGAGCAAAGTTAAAATAGAACCGAATTTACCTCTTTGTATGTTTTTTACCTTTCCGATAATTTTTTTCTGTATTGTGAGGGGCTTTGTCCGGTAGCTTGTTTAAAAATTCGGGTAAAATGGCTTTGGTCTGAAAAGCCGGTTAGATAAGCAATTTCTGTAAGCGTATAGTTTTTGTTTTCCATCAGTTTAATAGCTTGTTCAATTCTTGTTTTTCGGAGGTATTCGGCAAAATTCATGTTGTCGAAATGCAAAGAAAACTCTCTTGATAAATAAGATGAGTTTAATCCCAGTTCATCAGAAATTTGCTTGAGTGTAATGGTATTTTGGGCATCTATTTGGTCTTGAACAATTGCTTTGAGTTGTTTTACCCAGTTAGGGGTTTTTTTTCCTTTTTCCTTTTTTATATGATTTACATAAATTTCGTGTAATATTTTTTCAAAAGGGCTACAATCAAGATGTTTCTTTGGTGTCAAATTATTAGCCCAACTGTAAAGGGCATCATAGATCATAAATCCTATTTCCAGCAGTTTATGATCGTCTTGTATATTGTAACTCAGCCCTGCCGATATAGCCCAAAGCCCTGCTGCTTCGGGTGCCAGGTGATGTCTGTCGGTATCAGCTGCCCGCACTATAACTGCCATTTTTTTTAGTGCCGAGTTAGTGGTTAGGTTATGCTTTTTTAAGAAGTAGTCAAAGGTGGCATTATCTCCGTAGTGTGAGTATTCCACATCAGGAATATCAAAAGGTATGGCACCCAGTTCTAAGCTCTTGGCTAATACATTTTGGGGAGGAACAAAATGAAACTCTGCTTCCTTGTCTATAAAGTTTTTAATAAGCCAAGGGCAAGCTATTCTATCAATTTTTGGTCGTTCACGAGTTATCCACTTCATGCTATATATATTATATTTAACTAACAAGCATACTGCACTATGATAACTTGCAATTATACAAATTGGTTTTGGCTGATTGAGTTGGGTTATAAGCGCTTACATAAGGCTAAATTGTGGGCAGAATCAAGTTGAACAACAAAGCAGTGTTTACTTAACGCCGCAGTTAGCTTTTACCTTTTCGGAGGCTTGTTTGTAGCCCAGGGCAATGGCTTGGTGCCAATCGGCACAGCAGGTGGCAGTATCTTCCAATTTAAAATAGGCGTTGCCTCTGCCGTAGAAGGCTTCGCCCATTTTGGGGTTAAGGATGAGGGCTTTGTCATAATCGTTAATAGCGCCTTTATAGTCTTTAATTTTTGTTTTGGCGTTGGCGCGGGCGGTGTAGGCATCGGCATAGTTTTCATCAAGGTTAATTACCCTGCCTAAGTCCACAATAGCATCGCGGTGTTCGCCAAAGTTGTCTTTAATGAGTGCGCGGTTAAAAAGCGCCATTTTGTGTGTAGGGTCTAACTCTACTACTTTGTCAAAGTCATAGAGGGCATCAACGTATTCGCCCAATTTCATACGTATGGTACCTCGGTTGTTATAGGCATCAACAAAGTTAGGTTCTATGCTGATAGTTTTGTTGTAATCAGCAATAGCGCCTTTAAGGTCTTCGGCGCTGCGCTTGGCAATGGCGCGGTTAAAATAAGCCATAAGGTAGTTGGGGTCTAATTCAATGGCTTTAGAAAAGTCTTTAATAGCATCGGCATATTTTTCAAGGGCGTTAAGGGCTTTACCGCGCTGGTTGTAGGCAATGGCATAGTTGGGGTCAATGGTAAGGGCTTTGGTAAGGTCATCTACAGAACCTTTGTAATCTTGCTGGTTATATTTAGCCACGGCGCGGTTGTGGTAAGCGGCTTTGTTGTTGGGGTTATTTTTTATGGCTTGCCCAAAGTCATTTACGGCAAGGGCATATTTTTCAAGGGCAAGGTAGGCATTTGCACGGCTTTCGTAGGCGGCTTCGTGTTTGGGGTTGAGCAGAATGAGTTTGTTAAAATCGGCAACGGCGGCATCAAACTCGCCTATGCCGGCCTTGGCAATACCTCGGTTGTTGTAGGCGGCTTCGTAGTTGGGGTCTATTTCAATGGCTCGGTCAAAATCGGTTATAGCGCCGCCGTAGTTGTTGAGGGCAATTTTGGCAGTACCTCGGTTATTGTAAGCCAGTTTAAACTGTGGGTCGAGGTTAATAATTTTGTCATAGTCATCAATAGCGCCGTCAAAGTCTTTAAGGGCGGCTTTGGCTAATGCGCGGTTGTTGTAAGCCGATTTGTATTGTGGCGCCAGTTTAAGTGCTTGGTCATAATCGGCAATAGCGCCAATGTAGTTACCTAATGCAGCCTTGGCAATACCTCTGTTGTTATAGGCAACTTTAAAATTAGGGTCAATAACTATGGCTTGGTGATAATCGAGCACTGCGGTTTTGTAGTCTTTCAAATCGGCATATACTTTTCCCCGATAGTTGTAGGCGGCGGCGTATTTAATATCCAGTTCAATGGCTTTGTTAAGGGCTAAAATAGCCTCGCCATGTTGCCCGATGGTATTTTTTAAAACGCCTTTATTATAATAGGCAAGTTTGTAGGCGGGGTTAAGGGAAATTACCTGGTCGTAAATTTTGTCGGCAGCGGCAAACTCTCCTGCGCTGGCTTTGGCAAGACCTTCGAGCAGCAAATTGTAGAGTTTGAGTTCTTCGGGCGTAGCGGCATCGGTAACTACTTCTTTAATCTGGAGGCGGGTGCGTTTTCGGTTTACGTAGCTGGCTTCAAAATCTTTGTTAAGTTCCAGAACGCGGTTAAAATCGGTAACAGCTTCTTCAAAGTTGCCGCTTGCCACCAGTGCGTTACCACGGCTGTTGTAGGCGTCAATGTCTTCGGGGTCAAGGTTAATAACGGCGGTAAAATCGGTAGTAGCTCCGTCAAAGTCGTTGATGCTGTATTTGGCAGCGCCACGGTTATAGTAAGCTAATTTAAATTTAGGGTCAAGGTCAATGGCTTCGTCAAAATCGGCAATAGAGGCTTCATAGTCGCCCATTTCGGCTTTAAACTGTGCGCGGTTGCTGTAGGCGCTTCTAAAGTTTTTGTCAATGGCAATAGCCACGTCATAATCGGCAATGGCGGCTTTGTAGTCTTTCATGGCTGCTCTTACACTGCCGCGGTTGCTGTATGCCATTTTATTATTGGGGTCGAGCTCTATGATTTTGTTAAAATCTTGCAAGGCAGATTCATATTGGCGGAGTGCGGCGTAAAGGTTGCCCCTATTGCTGTAAGCAGACATATCATCTTTTCGTAGTTCAATTACTTTGGTAAAGTCTTTAATAGCGCCTTCAAAATCGCGGATACCGGCTTTGCTTTTGCCTCTACCGGTAAAAGCTGCCGGATTGTTGGGCTGTAAACCTATTGCTGAGGTAAAATCTTTAATAGCTTGTGAGTGGTTACCTGTAAGTGCATGAACTTCGCCCCGTTTAAGGTAGCTGCTACCAAAATCTTTATCAATTTTTATTACGCTGGAGTAGTCTTCAATAGCGCCTCTGTAATCGCCGGTAAAGGTTTTGCTTCCGGCTCTGCGGTGGTAAGCATAAAGGTAGCGTTTGTCTAATTTAATGGCAGAGTCAAAATCTAAAATGGCAGCCTGATGTTTGTCGAGGTTGGCTTTTGATACGCCGCGGTAAAAATAGGCATACTTATTTTTTTGGTCAAACTCAATGGCTTTGTTATAGTTTTCGAGTGCGGCGGTATATTCACCGGTGGAGTATTGCAAGCCTGCAATCTGAAAGTAAACATCTTGTGCTGTGGGGTCAAGTTGCAAAAGGGTATTGAGGTCAGCAATAGCGCCGGCAAGGTCGCCCAGTTCTACTTTGGTAGCGGCTCTATTGGCAAAAGCGAGGGTATTTTTGGGGTTTAGCGCTAGGGCTTTGTCAAAATCCTGCAAAGCGCCGTTAAAATCTTTGAGGGCTGTTTTTACATTACCTCTGCTGGCATAGGCATCGGCATTAGTAGGGTTTTGGGTTAAAACCGTGTTATAGTCTGTAAGAGCTTCGGGATATTTGTGGAGCGCCAGTTTTACGTTGCCTCGTTTAATATAGGCATCAGGATTTTTAGGGTCAATTCGGATAACCTCGTCGTAATCGGGGAGGGCTTTTGCAAAATTGTTCATCAGGGTTTTTACATCGGCGCGCAGCATAAGTGAGGGCACATTACCCGGGTTTAAAGAAACCACCTTATTTACATCATCAAGAGCGGCAGAGTGGTTGGCAGCCTCTTTATATAGCAGGGCTCGCTCAAAGAGTGCATCAACAAACTTGCTGTCAATGGTAATGGCTTTGTTAAGGTCGGCAAGGGCGTTTTGATAGTCTTTCATTTGCTTGCGCACCAGAGCTCTTCGGTAGTAGGCAACGGTATTGCCGGGTTTGAGTTCCAGATGCTTATCATAATCTACAATAGCGCCCGACAGGTCGCCAATTTCGGTACGTGCGGTGGCGGCGGCAAAGTAAGCATCGGCATAATCGGCATAAATTTCGGTGGCCATTTCAAGGTCCACAATAGCGCCCACATAGTCTTTTCGGGCAATTTTGGAGATACCTCGGTGGTAGTAGGCATCTTTAAACCGGGCATCTAAAAATAAGGCATCTTCAAACGCCACAATGGCATCTAAGTGGTTGTTTAAAGCTGCATTGGCTACACCTAATTGTAGGAGGGCAAATTTGTCTTTTGGTTTTAGTTCTAAGGACTTTTTTAAGTCGGCAACAGCTCCGTTGTAATCTGTGAGGGTTAATTTAGCCACACCGCGTTTATAGTAGGAGAGGGGGTTTTGGGGGTCAATACCAATGGCGGCATGAAAATCAGTTATAGCCGATTGGTTTTCTCCTTTGAGCATTTTGGCAACTCCTCTGTTTATAAAGGCGGTGGCAAACTGTGGGTCAATGGCAATGGCTTTGTCAAAATCTTCAATGGCTGCCGGATAGTTTTTGAGGTTTATTTTAATTTCGCCCCTAAGCACAAGCGCTTCTTTCTCATTAGGGTTAAGGGTTAGGTACGCGTCAAGGTCGCGGTGTGCGCCCATAAAGTCTTCCATTTCATTTTTGCTTTTACCTCTTTCTAAGTAGGCTTCTTTAAACTTTGTATCTAACTGGATAGCCTTGTCAAAATCGGCAACAGCATCGGCGGGTTTACCTAAGAGCGCCTGAGCTTGTCCTCGGTGGTAAAAAGCGTTTTTATTTTTAGGGAAACGGTTGATAACCTCAGTAAAATCGGCTACTGCCGGCTGATACTCTTCGTTTGAGAACTTCATTAACCCGATGGCAAGCCTGCTGCGTTCTAATACGGCTTGCAGGGTATCGGCTATGGCATCGGCTTTAGATTTGTTGTAGTAGAAATTTGCGTATTTGCTGTCAATTTTCATTGACTGTTTAAAATCTGTTACTGCGCCGTCATAGTTACCCATAGCGGCTTTTAACTTGCCGCGTTCGTAGAGTGCATCGGCATTATTGGGGTTGGCGGTAAGGAGTTGGTCATAAAAGGTAATGGCGGTGGCATAATCGCCTGCTTTAAGGGCAATTTTTACACTGCCGGTTAAGGCTTCCTGTGAGGTGGGGTTTAACCTAAGCGCTTCGGCAAAATCTGCCATAGCCTCTTTGTTTTTACCGGTGGCATTATGGGTTTTAGCTCTTTCAATATAAACCTGTGCTGCGCTTGGATTGAGTTTAAGTGCTGCGTTATACTCGGTAATTGCGCTCTTAAAGTCGTTAAGGGCTGCATGAGCCTTACCCAGCTCCATTCGGGCAGCCCAAGAGTTAGGCAGTTCTTCGGTAGCAATGGTAAAATAGGCTCTTGCCACGGCAAACTCGCCTGCATCCATTTTTTTTCGACCCATGGTAAGGTTGGGGTTTATATCGGTTTCTACGCTTTGAAGGGCTTCTTTTACCCTATCGCTGCCGGCTTCTTGCGCCTGCGCGTGCATTAAGGTTAAGGTACAAACAACTAATGCGGTTGCTATAGCTTGTAGTTTAGCTGCCATAAAAAAAGGATTAGTAAGGGTTTCTCCAAAAATCATAATTTTTGGGTAGGAAAGTTACAATCCTTTTTTCTTTTTTGAGTACATTTACAAGCTATCGCCCATACATTTAATAAAAAATCATAAACATTGTTTATGGATTTTCATGCTCGTTTATGCCCACAACAGCCAAAACGGTATCGGAAAAATAAAGTAATGTTACCACAGAGTTCAGGGTAAAGTCTCCTTTAGAAACCGAAGCGTGTATATATTCTACAGGCAGTTGTTGTTTTTTGCTCATCATTACATTGTGCAGTATAATATCCTTATTAAATTGAAGTTCTTTAAAACCATGCAGTTTATATAAGGCTTCTTTGGCGCACCAAAAAGCGGTGTGTGCCTTTACATCATCGGGGGCAATCATATTCATTTCGCGTTCCGACAAAAACTTATGTTTTATTTTTAATACTTGTGGGCGGAGTGTTTCTACATCTATACCTACCTCTTTATGCGGATGCCAAACAACGGCTACAGTATTAGCGCTATGGCTGATGCTGAAAAAGCCGCCGCCATTGGTAAAGTAGGGTTTACCCTGTGCCGATACGCTTACGTAGGTAATGTATTTGCCCGATATTTGCTCCAGCAGCAATCGGGAGGCTACCCACTCGTGCAGCCGTTTTGGGTGGGTTAATTGGGCAATGTAAGGCTCAAAATGGGGCGGTATTTGGCTTGGTTCAAAATTGGGTGGTATGGGGGCAAGCCCTATTATTGCCTCACCTATGGTTATAATTTGGGTGTGGGCGGTGGTCACTGCTTTTTAAGGAGAGTTAGGTAAGGTTAGATTTATGGAGCGTTCTAATGCGGTTTACCAACAAATGCGCTTGTCGGGTAGGTTCGGGAATACGGTATTGGGTGGTACATTGCTGTATAATAGCAAGGGCATCGGGCAGTGTTATTTTATATCCTGCCGAAATATACACCGGTTTTACTCCGGTTTGCGTGCGCAGGGCAGCGCCCACCGGTTCGTTATGGTGATACATATAGGCTACACTGCCTTTTGGGAGGTTGGGTTCTTCAAAATCACCAACTAAAACCGATTTGGCACAGCCAAAAGCCGGGCAGCCGGTTACGAGTCCAAAATGAGCGGCTATGCCCAAGCGCCGCGGGTGGGCTATACCTTGCCCGTCGAGCGCCATTACATTGGGTTTATGTTGTAAGGCTTGCCAAACGGGCAATAGAGCGGGTAGTTCTCTGAAAGAAAGCAAGCCGGGTATATACGGAAAGGTGGCAGTTGTTTTAATCCAGCATTCTTCTATAAGCTGCATATCGGGAAACGATAAAACCACTATACCCGCATATATGATGTCGGAAAACCGATTGTAGGATATATCTGCCCCGCCAATGGTTTTTACCTCACTTGCCGGCAGGGGCGAAAAAACAAGCTGCCCACTAAGCTCTTTTTGCAACTGAACAGCTTGTTTGGGAGTGTATTGGGTTAATGGAGGGAGTTCTTCCATAGTTTGTTACTTTTTTTTGGCTTTGACCGACCAAGTAACTGTAAACCTTGCTACCTCTTCGCCCGCCTTGTTGGTGCCTATGGAGGCAGATTGGATAGTAATGGCTTCGCCGGTTTGCAGGGTTTGGGCTACGGCATCAAAAAAGAGGTTGCCGTCGGTGCAGGTAAATGTGGTAAGGTCGGTAGCTTTTTTGGAAAAATTGGCAGTTAACCCTACTACTAAAAATGAAACCGGATTTTGGGCATTATCTATAGCCATTAACCCCAATACGCCGGTACTCATTTCGGCTGCCATGCTCAATGCAGCAAAATAGGTGGACTTAAACGGGTTTTGTGTGAGCCAGCCGTAAGGTATGGTTACTTTGGCGCTCTGAGGGCTTAGCTGGGTAATGTTTAACCGAGCAAAAAAAGCCAGAGGGAGTTTATAAAAAAGAAAAAATTTAAATGCAATAGGGTTGGTGAGCCGCTTAATAAACTGCTCCATTCTGGGGGTTATACTTATGGGTAATGACGACATGGTTTGACCTTTAAATTATCGGTTGGTTAATGAACAAATAAAAAGGCTAAAATTACAACCAAAAATCCGAAAAAGGAAGAAAACCCCTAAAATCCCATGTTAAATTTTGCAAAAAAACACGTCTTTTAAAAATTTTTTTTACAATAATACAAATGTTTCACAAAATTTTGTAGAAAGCTGAAAAGGTTTAAAAATAAGGGCTTAAGCGGCATAATACAGTTAAGTCTCAACAAGCGCCTGGCAGCTCACCAATTCCGAAAGAAGTTGACAAGAGGCAAATGTGGTTTCAAATAGGTTAAAATGCCTAACTTTGCGCCGGCTAATTCAGTTTATTAGTACATTTTGTTCCCAAAAAGTTCTTTAACTTATGGAAAGTTTTAAAAAAGTAGCCGGCGTTTTCCTGATGCTTTTGAGTACAATTGCCATTTCGCACCCTTATTATTTAGGCAATTTTACCGGCACCGAAACAGAAAACCCGCCTACAATTACCAATGGCAGCAGTATGTTTGCTTTGCCCGATTACGAAAGCAAACTTGCCAAAATTGGCTCAAGCATTCCTTTAGATTACAATGGCACTGTTCGTTCTTATATAGAGTTGTATGTAAACCGCAGCCCCGCCCTATCGGAAAAAATCCTCAGCTTGAGCGACATCTACTTCCCCATCTTTGAAAAGTACCTCCGGCAGTATAATTTACCCCTTGAATTAAAATACCTGCCTGTTACCGAATCTGCCCTCAATTCGCAGGCAGTATCGCCCGCCGGCGCTACCGGTTTATGGCAAATAATGGGTATTACCGCCAAAGGTTTACACTTAAATGTGGATAATTACGTAGATGACCGGCGAGACCCCCACAAATCAACCGAAGCAGCCGTTAAACTCTTGCAGTCAATGTATAAAAAATACGATGACTGGCTGCTGGTGATTGCCGCTTACAACTGTGGCCCGGGAAGAATAGACGAAGCCATTCGCCGTTCAGGAGGCATTAGAGATTACTGGCTTTTATATGACTACCTCCCCCGCGAAACCCGTAATTACGTGCCGGCTTTTGTTGCCTGTGTATATTGGATGCACTACCATTTAGACCACTCCCTTAAATTGTATCCGCATCCATACGCCAATATCTTTACCAGCTCCGATACGTTAATGGTTAGAGGTCCGCTACACCTTAATGCTGTAGCCAAAACCCTCAACATGGATGTTGAAAAACTTGCCTTTATGAACCCGGCACTCAAAAAACGCTTCCTGCCCGAAAACCACCAACCCTACTGCCTCCGATTGCCGGTTACCGAAATTTGGACGTTTAAGCAAAAACGTGAACTTATTTATGCCGACTCGCGCTCCCAATCGGGTGGCGCTAACCTTACCGAAAAGGTAACTGCCGATGTTTGGCATAAGGTAAAACAAGGTGAAACCCTCAGCAGTATTGCCGCTAAACACAAATGTACCGTTGCTCAACTTAAAAAATGGAATAAGTTAAGTACCACCAACCTTAAAGTGGGTGCTAAACTGAAAGTGGGCGTAAAAAGCGTACAAAAAGAGGTGAGCGCTATACCCATTAAAGTGCCTTCGGCTAATACAAACATAAACCCCCCCATTGAAACACAACCGGCGTATGTAGTAGCCGAATCTGTCTCAGAGCCCGAACTTGCTGATGCCAACAGCAACATTGCTCCTACACCAAATCAGCCGGCTGCTGCCACCAAAACAGAAGAAAAACGCTACAAGGTTAAAAAAGGAGAAACCCTTATTGCTATTGCCAAATCTAACGGTTGCAAAGTAGAAGACCTAAAAAAATGGAATAACCTAAGTAGCGCCACTCTTACAGTTGGGCAAAATCTTGTAGTAGGTTTTACCCATGCGCCGGTTACACAACCTAATAATGAGCCCGATGAGATTGAAATTACCTTATCTGACGATGTAATCATTACTCCCGAAGGCGACATTATTTTTAAAGACCAAATGACCACCTCCGTTGTGGCTTTATACGAGCCACATAACAGCAGCATTGAAGATGACAACTTCAAAATTGACCAAAATATAGTGATTACTGCTAATGGCGACATCATCATAAAAGAGTCTTACCAACCTGCCACCACCACTGCCACACAACAGGCTGCACCTAAAAACCCCGATGTAATAACCTTTAACGATGACAACATCATTATCACCGAAAACGGCAACATCATTTTTAAAGAGCCCGATG
>DDVC01000150.1:4809-4964 GCA_002345145.1 Bacteroidetes bacterium UBA2322 | reverse complement strand
GCCCGATGCTACTACTACTGCACCCAGCATATCTGCCCCCGTTACCACCACTGCCACACAACAGGCTGCACCTAAAAACCCCGATGTAATAACCTTTAACGATGACAACATCATTATCACCGAAAACGGCGACATCATTTTTAAAGAGCCCGATG
>DDVC01000150.1:0-4554 GCA_002345145.1 Bacteroidetes bacterium UBA2322 | reverse complement strand
GCCCGATGCTACTACTACTGCACCTACAACAACTGCCAACCCAATAGCAACCGGCGATATCATCATTACCGAAAACGGCGAAATAATCATAGGCGGCGAAATACCCGACGAAATTTCTTACCGAGCTGCCACACCGCGCGCCAACACTGCTAAAAAAACACAAGAACCCGCTGCCATAACTTACAAAGTGAAAAAAGGCGATAGTTATTGGAGCATTGCCCGAAATGCCAATACCACCGTTGCCACCCTACTCAAGTTAAACAACCTCACCGAAAAATCGGTTATGCAGCCCGGTATGACCTTACTGCTACCGGCTAAAAAATAGTTTGTTGTTTACTAATTTCTCCAAAGCCTTCGGAAGATGCAACTGCTCTACCGAAGGCTTTAGTTTATTGCATATTTTTACCTATTTTTGCATAACAACTACAACAGGTAAAAACTCTATTCCACGTGAGGTTGGAGTTATGAGCTTGCTCAAAGGCTTACCGCAAAAGGATTTGAAGCAGGTGGGGTAATATATTTCGGTGCGCTGCACCTTTGCAAAACCAAATACCTCAATTTATGGGTGTGGGTAGGTAACATACAAGGGCAAGGGGCAGCGCCCCGTAATCTTGGTAGAACAGCAACCAACCGTATTATTATCAGGTGCAGCGCACCGAAATCTGTTACCCATTTTAACAAACACACCTAAACCTTATGCAGCTTTACCCTATTGTGCGCTCATTTTAACTCCAACCTCACTTTATTCACTCAATAACCAACACACACACCCTTGTTATTCCTACTCAATACTTCTTGGCTTTTATATGCCATAGACCCGGCTACATGGGGATATGCAGGGCTTTTTATGGCATCTTTTTTAGCTGCTACCGTGTTGCCTTTTAGTTCGGAGGCAGTACTTGCAGCCATGCTGCTGGGCAATCATCACCCCCTTACCTGCATTTTGGCAGCCTCAGTTGGCAATTGGTTGGGAGGTATGACCGGCTATTATCTGGGCTATTTGGGTAAATGGGAGTGGCTCGAAAAATACCTGCGTATAGATAAATCTGCCCTACATACATGGCAGGAACGCCTGCGCAAATATGGCGTTTACCTTGCCCTACTGTGCTGGCTACCCTCTGTGGGCGATTTTATAGCCGTAGCGCTTGGCTTTATGCGCAATAATGTATATGTAGTGTCCATCCTTATGTTTTTGGGCAAGTTTTTGCGCTATGTGGTATTAGCCTATATGGTGCTGGCAGGTAAATCTTGGTTCTAAACTTACGGCAGTGTAACTTTACCCCGGCTTTTGCTACTTACCTACTGTTATCACTTTTTGCACATCATGAAAATAGATTTAGCAACCATTGACCGGCTGGCATACTTGGCTAAATTGAGCTTTACAGACCAAGAAAAAGAAACCATTAAAGCCGATTTGGAACATATTACCGGCTTTTTTGCCAAAATAGCCCAACTGCCTACCGATGAGGTAGAGCCTCTGGTGTATATGAATACCGAGGTAAATGTACTAAGACCCGATGTGGTAAATGCCCTTACCACCCATGAACAAGCCTTGCAAAATGCCCCGCAAGCCAACGAACAGTTTTTTATTGTACCCAAGGTAATCACCAATCCCTAAAATAACGCCCCGCTGCTACATGGATAAAGTAATTGACATACAAAACATTACCAAGTTTTATGAAATGGGCGATGTGGTGATTAAAGCCCTTAATGGCGTAAACATGTTTATAGAGCGCAATGAGTTTGTGGCGCTTATGGGTCCTTCGGGCTCCGGAAAGTCCACACTCATGAATATATTAGGGTGTTTAGATACGCCTACATCGGGTATATATATCTTAAACGGCTCGTTGGTATCCGATATGACTGATAGCGAACTGGCAGAGGTACGCAATAAAGAAATCGGCTTTGTTTTTCAAACCTTTAACCTCCTACCCCGATTGTCGGCTTGGGAAAACGTGGCGCTGCCTATGGTGTATGCAGGTATGAGCCGCAAAAACCGCTATAACCGAGCTATGGAGGTGTTGGAATCGGTAGGGCTTGCCGACCGCAGCGACCACAAACCCAACGAGCTATCGGGCGGACAAAGGCAGCGCGTGGCTATTGCAAGAGCGTTGGTAAACCACCCCTCTATCATTTTAGCCGATGAGCCTACCGGTAACCTCGACACTAAAACATCGGACGAAATTTTGCGCATTTTTCACCAAATTCATGAAAACGGCAATACCGTTATTATGGTTACGCACGAAGAAGACGTAGCTCAGCACGCACGCCGCGTTATACGTATGCGAGACGGTAAAATAGAAACCGAAGGAAGACTACTGACTAATACAAGCGCCGTCTAACAAGACCCTACCACATTGTTGGTTACAAAAAACAGGAGCTGTATGGAATATACCCATGTTGCTATGGGGTTGTTTTTGGCAAAAGGGCTTAAGTAGTAAACCGCCAGCAAAACCCACGATATGCCAAACCATGCCACGTAGTTTTGTAATGGCACTGCCGGCGTACTCCACTCCCAAAAACCTAAACAAATGGCTACCGGCTCAATAAATACATCTATAAGCGTCATTAGAGCCGCGCCTACAGTAGCTTTTACCTGCCACAAAACAGCTAATTTGTTTGCTATACTGCCGGTGGCATAAATGAGCATAAGCCAGTTTACCCCTATCAGCCAAGGCGCGCCGCCTATTTTAGGTCCTAAAACCCAGCCATAAGCATACTCACCAAATATGGCTCCTGTTTGTATGCCCAATATCTCTACGCCCAACCCTGAAAAAAAGGTAAACAAGGCAAAAAACCAAAAAGGACGGGTAAACCTGCCATGAAACCATAGTAAAATGCCTGTGGTAAGCAGCAAATTGAGCGGTGTAAGCATTAAAAAATAAGTGCGAAGCGCCTCTATGTTTAACCCTACTGTACCCACTATGTGCAAAATACCCAGTATGCCCACCGCTAATTGGTGGGGTTGGGCGCGCAGGGGCAATGGCGCTGCGGGTGTAAAGAATGTGCGGTTGTTCATACTGCTACTTTTTGAGTACAAACAAGCAGCCTATTAAAAAGTTGGAACATTGGGTAGAACCGAATGAGTGTGGTTTCCTATAATTGTCTAAAATACTGCTGCTATTGAAAGCATATCGGGGCGATAGAGTATGGCGGGCATAATTATCGGGTTTATTTTTGGTTGAATAAGATGGGTAATTGCATGTAGGAGAAGCCATTTTGAGTAAGGTCTGCATTAAGTTGTCCTACATCATAACACATTGGGCGAACAAACGCATCATGATACTGCTTACCGAATTGCTTGTTGATGTATCTTTTAGCACTTTCGGCATCACCCACCGTTTCAAAGGGACCGATGAGGAGTTTAAAAAGTTTGTCTTTTTCATCTTCAAAAAGTAGTACGTTGTAATCGGCGCTGAGTTGTTCGTATCGGTGGGCCAAAGTTAAATCGGGCAGCGCAACCACTTGCAGGAACTGCAATTGCCGTGTTTCGCAGGTGTACTCCGGCACCACCATTTTTCGGGGTGTGAGGGCTCTGGTAACGCCAGATTCGGGAGCAGTTATGATTTCGCCGCTTCGGTTATTGTAGGCAAGCAGGTCATTTTCTTTTTTTAGTTCATCTAATTGCGGGTTGCTATACATGGGGTCGAGCTGTCCGGTAGTGGGGGGTATATAGGTAATAACGCTACTGCCCGGGTAGGGTACAGGTTGTATGGCTGAGGGTTTGGCTATAATGGGTTTTACCACCTTCGGGGTATTGTTATTGTTGTAGGAGGGGGTTAGGGTAATGGTTTGGGGTTCGGGAGTGGTGGTAGGAGTTTGAGGCAGGGTAGCCGGAGGCTGGTTGTAGGGGTTGTTGGCCGGTTGTTTTTGTGTTTGTTGGGTTGTGGGTGGCAGGGTGGCTACCGGGGGTTGTATTGCTGTTGGGGTATTAGGCGTATATATAGCGGGCTGTTCTTGTATGGCTACCGGCTGCAAAGCGGCAGGCTGCGGCGGTGCCGTAACCGGCTTAGAGGGAGTATAGGCAGGCTGTGCCGGTGGCAAGGTGGGGGTGGCTACTACACTTGGTTGGGTGGGCGGCGGCGGTGTTTGTTTTTGTGGTTCGGATTGAATGGGCGGGGGGGTAAAAACAACCGGCGGCTGGCTAACGGGTGGTTCTTGTATGGCTACCGGCTGCAAAGCGGCAGGCTGCGGCGGTGCCGTAACCGGCTTAGAGGGAGTATAGGCAGGCTGTGCCGGTGGCAAGGTGGGGTTAGCGGTTACTACACTTGGCTGGGTGGGCGGCGGCGGTGTTTGTTTTTGTGGTTCGGATTGAATGGGCGGGGGGATAAAAACAACCGGCGGCTGGCTAACGGGCGGCGGTGTTTGTGTAACTATGGGTGGGGAGGAGGCAGGAGTGGCAGGGGTTAAAGTTTTGGCAGGGGGGGGCGTAAAAACCGGCGGGGGGGGCAAAATGGGTTCTTCCTGAGCAGTGGGAGGGGTGGTAATGGCTACCGTTTCTTCTGCTTTAGAGGGCGCCGGGGGGGGGGCTTGTACTACTGCCCGGTTAGTGGC
>DDVC01000004.1:5187-21052 GCA_002345145.1 Bacteroidetes bacterium UBA2322 | reverse complement strand
AAAACCGATGTGCTTGCGGGGGGGGAAATAGCAAATACTCAATTTATTTTGCCTTTAAGCAATGCCCTATTTAATGTTCCCGATTTTTTTAATGAATTTATTTTTGTGAAACAAGTAGTATCGTCCATATTGGGTGCTATCGGGCAGGGTTGCGCCTTGCAGCAACTCTTTTTTAAACAGTTTGGGGTATTTTAGGTTAGAGTCTGTGCCATAATGCTTGTGGTTTATAGAAAGCAACGGATTGGCTAACAGTATTTTTTGGCGGTTAAACGCTGCCATATCATACACCTCTGTCACAACAAGCAGGTTATACCCCTTACTATCACAGTCTTGCTGGGCTACCCTAAGCGAAACACAGTTTTCACCCCTGCAATGGGGCGACCAAAGGTAAACAACCGTAGTGTCTGTATCTTTAATAGTGTTGAATATATTTTGTGCATTTACCGCATAAATTAACTGCTTACCGGTATCGGGTATTTGTTGGTTTGCAGACAAAAAAACTATCTGCCCTTGTTCGACAGATGATAATTTGTTGTATCCGCTATCTAAACTGGGGCTTTTGATGCTGATGCAGCCTTGAAGCAGCAAGGCAAGTAATAATATGGTAGTGTAGGTTTTCATGAGTGAGGTTTTTGGAGTTAAAGGGGAAGGAAGATACCGTGGCACCTTCCTTCCTATTAGTTTCTATTTAATAGTAATTGCTATCTTGTAACCGCCCGATACACCTACTGTTGGGTCATATAAATATGCTCCTGCATGAAGCACTGAGTTGGGGTTGTTAATATCTGTATCTACATACAGAGTTTCCTTGTTTTGGATAGCACTAATGTCTTCCGCCTTATTTGCATCTAACTCTATGACGAAATAGCCTCGCCTTGTTTCATCATCAAACTCCACAGCAGCTTGGCGTCGTGCCATATTTACCTCGCAAAACCAACAATCCCAAAAATTACAAAGCCCAAAACCATGACAGTCCAATGATGTGCGTCCCCAGTCTGTCCACTCAGCGTAATAAATGACTTTCTTCCCTGACCCAGATGCCCAAGTAGTTTCGGCAAGCGGTGTTATGGCTTCTTCTTTGCTGCAAGATACAGCCGAAAGCAACACCGCCAACAGTAAGAACGTGAATTTTTTCATGATGTTGTAAATAAAAAATAAAAAACTACCTCCATTATCGCATTTCGGTATTGCGCCTACTTATTTTTTTGTAAGTGGTTTTTCGGGAGTACCACTTGGGGCGTTTGCAACCGGCAGCACTACGTGCGTCTTGTTCCTGTTGATTGCAGCAGCCTCCATTTTACCACTTATTATATTGCCTTTTTCACAAAAAAGGGATCAACAAATAAGTTATCGCAAAAATACCCCCCCCCGAAAAAACCAAATTTTTTGTGTCATTTTTTTGTAGAAAAACAAAGCTCCCGCAAGTACATCAGGTTTTGCGAAAAAACCGATGCGCTTGCGGGGGGATATTATGCCCGATGGTATGCCGCCAACTACCGCCCTTTTAAGCGGCGGGTGTATTCATTTTTATGGAGGTGGTAAAACAACCGCAACTCTGCCCCCACCCGTAACGCATAAGTATGTGCCCTATCTTTGGGAGGACCGTCTGTGCTTCCATGACCATATCTCATATAATCTTTTGTCCAAAACCAAAAATTGCTATTTGGGTTATAATAGCTGCGCGCATCATGGTTTTCTGGGTTAATAAGGCTTGTGCTGCCTCTTACCATAAAACTAAAACCTAAGTTATCAGTAATATAACTCTTAAACCCAGCGTTTGCAGTTACACCTAAGTAAAAACGCCTGTAAATAAAATCTATTTTGCTTGTATATGTTGTTTCTTCGTCTAAAAAACGAACATGCATAAAATTATTTCTATAAATACTTTTCTGTACTCTTTCATCAGGCCAGTTGTCAAAATAGCTAAACCATTCGCCTTTGTAGCTGACCAAAAAACCTGGCTCAATGCCCACACCGGCAAATCCCTGAAAATTGTAGCGGTTGTTAGAGGTAAGGGTATAACTTATGGGCAGAGTAATGTAGTGCAGTTGCAAATCTTCGGTTCGGGTATTTCCTCCCCATTGAAACTTCTCGTAAATAAACATTTGTCTAACAGAACTGTAGTTTATCTGTGCCTCTAAACCATGCCGCTTGCCCCAATAGTATCCTACATAAAAGCCTGCACTTATAGAATTGGGTTTTATGACCGGATTGGGCGATACCGGAAAAATATCATCACCGGGTACGGTATCTGAAAGGATAATCATAGGGGGTCCATGCCAGTCATTGTAATTATAGAGCCAAGAGCGTCCTGCAAAACAAGAACTGCCCATTTCCCAATTGCCTTTTGTAAACTGAGCCGTAACTGCGGTAGGCAATAAAAACAGCAAACATATAACCAATACGGTGTGTTTCATGTGCGTATGTTAAAGATGAAAAAAATAAACAACCATTAATTACCGTTAAACAGCACGGCAAAGTTAGCATGGTTTTATGCAATTACCCCCGCATGGTTATGGGCGCAAGTTGGTTTATTTTATTGCCATGCAGGGGTAATCCATACAACAGCGCTATTTTGTTATCAGGATTTTGGTTTGAAAGTGGTGGTTTTCTCCTGTTGCGGTTACAAAATATAATCCGGGAGGCAATAGGCTAATACCATACACCGATTCTGATGCTATTTTTTATCGGAAAGCATGACGGTTTGCAGCAATTTTTCGTAATCGGTATTGTCAAAACCAGTTTCTACGTATAATAAATTATGATTTTTATTAAAAATGGCAAATGTAGGAAATGTATATATAGCCACTTCTTGTAAAAACGCTTTAGTAGTAAAGTAGAGTGGGTAGGTAAAACCGCTTTGTACCATAATATTGGCAGCATAATCCTTGTTGTTGGCATCTATACCGTTTATACCTATAACACGCACCCCCTTTTGGTTATATTTTTCGTATAACTTTTGTATTGCGGGCATTGCTTTTCTGCAAGGAGGACAATTTACATACCAAAAATCAAGCACATAAAAGTCGCCTTCGAGTTGGCTCAAATAAACGGTATCGTTATTGGGTAATAACATGGCTTGGGAAAACAAGTTGGTTATAAGCGCTTGGGAAAAAGATTCCTTGGGCGGCTCTTTGGGCGCAACTTTGGAGTTAAGGGTGTTTCCTTTGTGTTTGTATAACCCTGTTTGTTTATAGTAGTTGGTGTTTAAGACGGAATCGGGCAATTGTTTATTTACTTCAAAATGGGTGTAACGAAATCGTTCCATACCGGTAGCCACTAGCGTTTCATCGGTGTATTCCTCATAAATTTGGGTAATAAAATACGTGGTGGTATCAATCCACACGGTTCTTTTTTGCGATTCGTTTACCTGAATAATTACCTGCCAGCAAGTATCATTTTTTGCAGGAGCAATAATTTGTATTTGAGTAGTATCGGGTTGTTGGTAGGTAATACTTCGCAACCACTCGTTTGGTATGCACCATGTTCGCATAACTTCGTTATACTCATCAGGCTCAAATCCGTATTTCTCAACCCTTTCGCCAATAGTGTGAAATTGTTTTGACACTTGCTCAAATACCGTATCTTTATACAAAATCAGGGTTTCGCAACCTTGTTTGTATTCACTTATTTCCCAGTCGTAATCATAAAAGTTATTGGGGTTGTGGCTAAGGTAAACGGTAAAAAACCGGCTACGCCAATCGGGTTTAGATAAATCTTTTCTATCTACCCCAACTTTGTAGCTTGCTGTTTTGCTTTGTCTATGTTTTGCTGTAAGCGAGCTATACTCATGGTTGTTTGGGCGGCAAGGTTAGCACAAAGCAAAAATAAAACGGCTAAAATAGTTTGTTGCATGTTTACTCTATTGGGGTTAAATATTCTTCAAATTTTTGAAGTGCGTCCTTGCTTCCTACGCTCCAGTGTTTGTGTATGATACTGTCATTTCGGATAACATAAAGAATTGGGACATAATCTTCTTTAGGCAATGCGTTATTTCGGGTTTCCAAATTTCTGATGCTTGACCTAAGTCCCCAAACACCTATATAATTTTCAAAAGCGTACTGTGCCGTAATTTTTAGTTTTTTATGATTTTTATTGATGGTTTTTTGCTGCTCGTTGGTAGTTGCTATAAATCTGTACATATGTTTGTACTTTTCATACAGATAGTTTGCGTTTTCTATTTGCAAATTAGAATAAGGACAACCGGTAGATGCCCAAAATACCAACACATAGTTTTTGTTAGAGTCGGTTTTAATGGGCAGATACTGCTCCATTAAACTGCCGATAGATGCCGTACTATCAACCGGATAATTGATTGATTTTTCGGTAGGGCTACTCCAAATGATAGTTATACAGCCCGATAAGCCAAAAATAGGTAATAGTAATAGTAATAGCAGGGGTAAGTTTTTCATTGTTTTTTGTTTAAAGGTAAGGAGGAATGAATGTGCTATTATTTTTTAAGGCAAAAATAAAGTTTCAAAGTCATTGCCTCCTTACTATTGTGTTAAAAATTGTTCTACCTTATGGGCAGTTTCACTTTAAATCTGTCGGTATTAGCAATAGGTGCAATAAGATATTCGCCAATGGATATGATTTTATCGGATTGTCCAAGCCCCATATAATTTGCCACATCAGCACTTATTGGAACATTTTCGCCAATAACCATTTTACCACTTATAAATACATCGCTGCTTTCTGGCAAAGATAGGTATTCATTTTTCAGAATCAAGGTAATGGTATTTGTGTCGTTTGCATAGCGTACAATTTCGTCAGCTTCATTTGAGTTTGTAATGCCAGACCCACCTGCCCTTACACATGCACCTCTACCCGATGAACATGGGTTATCAACTTGGTATTCATTGGGGTGAAAACTCCAATCTCGCTTAAACTTAATGATAATTCCTTTTGAAAAAACAACCTCGCCATCATCGTTTCTAAGATGTGTTATTGGTTGGTTTTCAATGCCGTTATAAAAGGCATGAGCAAAGTGAGCGCTAAAAATTAATGCTGCAATAACAAACATTCTTTTCATAAAATTGTGAATTAAAAATAAAAAACTACCTCCATTATCGCATTTCGGTATTGCGCCTACTTATTTTTTTGTAAGTGGTTTTTCGGGAGTACCACTTGGGGCGTTTGCAACCGGCAGCACTACGCGCGTCTTGTTCCTGTTGATTGCAGCAGCCTCCATTTTACCACTTATTATATTGCCTTTCTCACAAAAAATAGGCTAACAAATAAGTTTTCGCAAAAATACCCCCCCCCCGAAAAAACCAAATTTTTTGTGTCATTTTTTTGTAAAAAATTTAAAATAAGCAAATAATATACTGTATGCCAAATCCACGTGTTTAAATTGCCCATAAGTTTAGCGTTATGGGTGTATGCACAAAACCGATAAGCCTTACATAACAAAACTTAACAGACTTGGTTAATTTTAGTGCCTGCCACCATGCTTGGGCTCCGTTTTAATACCTACCTTTGGGGGCATGAATCAGTCTGCAACCATATTAGTAACCGGCGGAACCGGTTTTGTAGGTAGCCACCTGCTGCGGCTGCTGGTAAGCCGGGGCGCTAAGGTAAG
Source organism: Bacteroidetes bacterium UBA2322 (assembly GCA_002345145.1). GTDB lineage: Bacteria > Bacteroidota > Bacteroidia > Chitinophagales > UBA2359 > UBA2359. The sequence continues at coordinate 15,471 of DDVC01000004.1, read as the reverse complement.
GGCAATTAAACGCACTACAAGCAACCTGCAATGGGTGGCAGATATTGCCCGCCAAATTGATTGGGTAGAAGGCGATATACATGATGTGCAGGGTTTGCTGCAAGCCATGCAGGGAATAGAGCAGGTATATCATTGTGCGGCGGTGGTATCTTTTAACCCCGCTCAACGCCGGCAATTGCACCAAACCAACGTGGAGGGTACTGCCAATGTGGTAAATATGGCGCTCGAAGCGGGGGTAAAACGCCTGCTGCATGTAAGCTCTATTGCTGCCATAGGCAGAAAACTGAACCAACCGCAGGTAAACGAGCAGGTTCAGTGGGACGAAAGCCCCATAAATACGCAGTACGCCATTAGCAAATACCTTGCCGAGCACGAAGTGTGGCGCGGCATTGCAGAGGGTTTAGAGGCGGTTATGGTTAACCCGTCTGTAATACTGGGTGAGGGCGACTGGAGCAGCGGCTCTTGCCGTTTGTTTACACAGGTGTGGCAGGGTCTTCCGTTTTACCCTGCCGGCGGAACCGGTTTTATTGATGTGCTTGATTTGGTGCAAATAATGTATCGGCTTATGAACAGCCCTATCCATTCAGAAAGGTTTATTGTAAATGCCCACAACCTTAGTTATAAGGAGTTTTTTACCTTAGTTGCCCAATACCTCCACAAGCCGGCTCCCACCAAACAAATTACCCCTTTAATGGCTGAAATAGGCTGGCGATGGGAAGCGCTCAAAGCCCTATTTACCCGAAATGCGCCACTCATAACCAAAGAAACCGCCCGAATGTCGCAACATAGGTATTATTATGAAAACGACAAGCTCCAAAAAGCGCTTCCTTATAATTATACACCAATAAAAACTACGGTTGAGCGAATAAGCAAGCAGTTTTTAGCCGCTCAAAAACCGATGCAATAATAGTTGCCCTAAAATGCACCACTGCCCGATGGAATACGCTGTGTGGATAGTTTCGTTGTTAATTATTGCCTCCAAGTTTGCCGATTGTTATACTACGGCTACCCAAATTACACACTTGCAACAGGAGCGCAATCCTCTGGCAAGATGGTTAATGAAAAAAGTGGGTATTTACACCACCATTTGGGGCATTTTTGGGTTGGCGGTGGTTAATGTAGCGGTGGCAGTATGGCTGCTAAACCAAATAACTGCTCAAGAACCGGTTTATTACCTTTATTATATTGTGCTGGGCAGTTTTGTAGCCTACGCCCAGTTTGCAGTGGCGCATACCAACCAAACCAAAAAACTGAACTGCATTACCCGATTGCTGCTCAAAATTTACCGGTAATTGGCATTCTACCCGCCCATCGGGATTATTGTTTTAATCGGGGGTCTAAGGCATCAGTTAGTCCTTCGCCAATGAGGTTAAAAATGGTAACGGTAATAAAAATGGCTGTTCCCGGAAAAATAGCCAACCACCAAGCCTGAAACTTGGTGCGCGCCAAATTGAGCAAAGAGCCCCACGTAACCTCCTCGGCAGCTACGCCTATGCCCAAAAACGACAAAAAGGCTTCGGTTAAAATGGCGCTGGCAATGCCAAAGGCAATGGTAATAAGTACCGGCGTTAGTGCATTGGGTATGGCGTGCCTAAAAATAATGCGCGCCTCGCTAAAACCCATTGCTTGGGCGGCTTCTATGTACTCTAAATTGCGCACTCTAAGCAACTCAGCCCTTATAAAACGGGCAATGCTGGTCCATGATATAAACCCTATAATAACCATAACATTGGTTATAGATGGTTTTGTTAGCGCTACAATAGATAAGATGAGCAATAAACCCGGTATAGAATTAAACACTTCTATTAACCGCATCACCAAAATATCGGCGGCAATGTTTACCCTTTTTCCAAGTGCCGGCAGGCGTTTTAGGGCTGTTGCCAATAGGTTAGCGGCTATGATAATGCCAAAAAATAGGCTTAGGCTTATGAGCAATTGTATGCCAAAACCGGTTTCGGCAGATAGTACGCCTAAAGCATAACTTCGGGCAATAAAGGCATAAAAAATGGCAGCCACTATTCCTACAAGGTTGAGCAGCAACCTTATGCGCGACATTTGCAGGCGGTTATCGCCAAAATAGCCGGCTATGGAGCCTAATATGATGCCTATAATGGAAGCTATTGACATGGCTATAATACCTACCGATATGGCTACGCGGGTGCCGTGTATCATGCCGGCTGCCACATCGCGCCCCAGCTCATCGGTGCCTAAATGATGCCGCCAGCGCCAGTTTTTTACCCGCTGCTCATCAAAAGGACCCACAAAGCTTCGGTTTTTTTTGTCAATGGTAGTAGAAGAATAAGGTATGGGAGCCCAAATGGCAAAGTCATAATTATGCTCATCCCACCGCTTGGTAACAAAACGCTCTTCCCATTTGCTCAAGCCCATATTTACGGCGTATTGTTTTAGCGCCGGAAACATGGTTTTGCCCTCAATGCGGCAAACCAAGGGGCGTTCATTAGAAAGAAAATCGGCAAATATGGCTATGAACAGAATAACGTAAAAAATGCGCAACGACCACACAGCCAGTCGGTTTTTACCAAACTGGCGTTTTACGTTTGCCCAGTAACTTTGGCTGTTTTGTGCAGCCTGTTCCTGAAGGCTGATGGCGGCTTGTTGCAGTTTCTTTCTGCCAAAAATCATATTTGCGGGGATTTTAGCTGGGGGGTAACGGAAATAAGTGTGAAAGATGGGTTAGTGCAGGTAATACAGCGGGCAACAAAGGTAATTATAATCAGCCTATATTTTGCATGGGGCAGTTTTATTATGGCTATCAGGAAGCTCAAAAAGAAGCAGATTAAGTGAGTGGCGGGTGCGGTAAGGCTTATAGTGCATCGGGTAAGGAGGGCTTTATACGGGCATCGGGCAGCGTGGCGGTTGTATTGGCGGCGGGTTCAAAGGGTTCATTGGGTGTACCTATCTTAATTACTAATATGGCGGTATCATCTCTGTAATCGCTATTGCGGGTAAAAAGGGCATAATCTTCATAAATGGCTTGGGTAATTTGGGCGGCGCTAAGGTGGTGGTTTTGTTCTAAGCATCGGGTAAGATTTATGTAGCCATACTGTTCGGCAGCGCTTTCGTTTTTTCTGCCTTCCACCAGTCCGTCTGTGTAAAGCACCAGTACGTCATTGTGGGCAAAACGCATGTTAGATACTTTTACAAATCGGGCATAATCGTTGTTTCTGATGATGCCTAAACCCAATCCTTCGCTTGCTACCAAAAAGGCTTTGTTTTGGGCGGCTTGGTAATAAATCATGGGCGGGTGCCCTGCGCGGGCATAAGTAAGCATGGCAGTTTCAAAATTGAGCTGCACATAAACGGCGGTAATAAATCGGTTTTTTTCTAAACATTGGGCAACGGAGCGGTTTGCCATGAGCAAAAAATCGGTAGCGACAAGGCGTAGTTGCATCAATGATTGAAAGATGCCCTTCATTTGTGCCATGTGAAAGGCTGCCGATGCGCCTTTGCCCGATACATCAGCCATGATGAGCGAAAGTAGTTTATCGCCGGTTTGGGCGTAGTCGTAATAATCGCCCCCCACTTCTTTGGCAGGTTCGTTAAAGGCGGCAATATCAAAATAAGCCGACTGGGGGAACTGCTGCGGCAACAATGCCTGTTGTACTTCGGTGGCTATTTGCAGCTCTTCTTTGTAGCGTGCCGAGCGGATAGAATCTTGCACTAACCGGGCATTTACTATGGCTAATTTTGCTTGGTTAATAAAACTTTTGCAGCCGTTTACGGTATGTTTGTCGAACCCCTCGGCAAACCCCTTGGTGAGGCAGATGACTGCCTCGCAGGAGTTGGGCTGGGTAAAGATGGGCAATATAAGCAGCGATTTATAGGGCGATTCGGGTTCGTGCAGAATGTGGTAACGGTCTAAATTGGGGTAATACCAGTAGCCCGATTCGGGTTCTTTTTGGATTAGGTTTTTAAAGTTTATCCACACGTTTATGCGTCCTATTTGGTCGCTTGAAATGTCCGAAAAATGGCAGGTTTCATCGGGTTGGAGGGGGTTCAGCAATAACCAGCCGGCATTAGCGGCGGTATTCTTTTGGCAAACCTGAAACAGTTGCTGTAGTATTTCGGTAGCATCTTCATAGTGGCGTTGTAGCGCCAACCCCATTTCCTGAAAGCTGTTAATTTCTGCCATTTGGTCTTCAATAACCGATGAAACCGGCAGGGTAAAAATAAGGGCAACAAGGGCAAACAAAGGGTAAAACGAAGCCGTACCTACCAGTACTGCACCAAACACATTGTGGTGCAAGGGTTTAAGAAACACGTACTCCAAATTTTGAAGGCTGATGAGGGTTTGTAGCAGGGCAAGGTTAATGAGGCAGGTAATGAGGAGGTAAAAAACGAGCAGCCATTTTTCGGTACGTCCCAGCTCGGCTATCCATTTAATGCGGTTTAGCAGCGCTACACCTACCAAAAAACCGGTTATCAGTATGGCATGGCGCAATAAATTGGGTATAAACCCCAAAGGCAAACCTATTACCATTGCCACTACTAAGGCGGTAATGAAGGCGCGCCATTGCCGCTCGGCGGCTATATTGCGGCGCACAAAAATCAATTTTCGGAACATGGTTACGGAGTAGGTAAAATAGCTCATAATACCATATAACATGAGCATTTTTACCCCCCGCATACCGGCAGGAGGCAGCGCCTGCATGGTATCGGCAGTAGCGCCTATAACTGATACTATTGCCACTGCCATGCCAAATATGATGATGCGTGTAAACAGCCGCTGTACATTAAATATGTACTTGTGCCATGAGTTGAGGTTGTAAAAAAACAGGTGACTCAGCGCTGTTGTGGCAAGCAGTATATGCAGCTCTACCTCCGTAATAATAAACGGCGTTACCTCATATACTACGCACAAAGTGGCAAGCAAAAAGGAGGTAATGCCTATGGTAAGGAGTGTATAATAACTTCGGTAGGGCATAGTAAATAAACAGCAACTGCCGGTAAGCAGCAGTCAAAAATGGAGTAAAGTAATTAATGTGCCGCAAAGTTAGAAATTATTAACAACGCTTTACCCCTTTGCCCACAGGTGTATCTGAGTTTGATGTAAAATGGCACTCAAAGGTATGTGCTGCCTGTATGAGCGCAAAACCGGCGGCAATTAGCATACCTATAACGCTGATGGAGTTGATTTCAAATAGTGAAAAGTGAATAGTTATGAGTGTGTTAGTACCCACTACCAATTAACCCCTAACCCCTACTAACATCCGTTTATTCCGCTTTATCTGTGTACTTTTTTGCTGAAAATAGGTTGAAATATCTCAATTTACACATCAAATCGGGGGCTGCACCCCTTTGCCAACCATATCTGCGTACTGTTTAGCTTGACTAATTTGCTTCTCATTTGCATTTACCTTGCATACAATATGCTCATTTACCCAAAATGCTTATAACTTTGCCCGGCATAAGTAGATATGCCATAAAATATCTGCTACCCCTAAAATTCCTTTGTTATGAACAGCACCGTAGAAACCATAACCAATTTTTTTGCCACATTTGCCGATTCTATTGCCCGTGCTTTGCCCAATGTAATAGGCGCTTTGGGATTGCTGTTGATAGGATATATTTTGGCAAAAATTTTATCGGGCATTATTTACCGCCTGCTTATTGCACTTAAAGCCGATAACCTCAGCAGCAAATTACAGGAAATAGACCTGCTGCGCAGCTTTAACCTGCAAATAAGCAGGGTGAGTAAAAAAGTGGTTTACTGGATAGTACTACTCATTTTTATTACCGCCGCCAGCGAATTGCTTGGTTTGCAATCTGTATCAGAAGGAATAGCCGCCTTTTTAGGTTATCTGCCTCGTTTGTTTAGCGCTTTGATATTTTTTATTGCCGGCGTTTTTATAGCCAATATCATTAAAGAGGTTTTAACCGCCGCTGCCGAATCGCTTAACATAAATGGCAGCAGGCTGATAGGCGGATTTGTGTTTTACTTTTTTGTGATTATAATTGCCATTAGCTCACTTAACCAAGCCGGCATAGATACTGCCATTATAGCCCAAAACATCACCATTGTTATAGGAGGCATTGTAATTGCCTTTGCCATAGGTTACGGTTTTGCTGCCAAAGATATTATGGCTAATTTGCTCGCATCTTTTTACAGTCGCGATAAATTTAGCATAGGACAGCGCATTAAAGTGGATAATGTAGAAGGTACTATTATTAAATTAGACAGCACCTCTGTTACCCTTGATGCAGGCGACCGCCATATTATACTCCCCTTACAACGGCTGCTCAATACTACAGTTGAAATTTTGTCTTGAATTTGGTATTTGGGTAACTCAAACACCAAACGAACCAATTAGGATTGGGTTCAAAATAAAGTAGTTAAGGCAATAAACTGCTTTTTCTGCCAATGTTAATAGGGTTAGTCATTTAGAATTAGATAGCAGTTTGCAGCATGGAATATCAGGTAATCATTAAATATTGATTACAATTTTCCATCTCTGGGCGTAGGGAGAACAAACCGGCTGTGTAAAACTGGGTAGGCGCAAGGTAAAATAGTTATTGCTTTTGTTTATGTAAATGCGGCACCAATATGCCGGTGGCAGCGCCTACAGCATAACCCACTATCACATCGGTCAGATAGTGTTTGCCGCCCCTAACGCGCAGGTAGCCGGTAACAGCCGGCAATATGGCAGCTCCTATCCAAATGTATGGTTTAAAACGAGAGTTGGGGTGGTAATCGGCATACATTTTAGCAGCCAAAAAAGTAGCGGCAGCCGATGCAGAAGTATGCCCCGAAAAAAACGACGAGGTAGCATCGGGCTTTCGTTTTAGGTGCATAGGTGCATCGGGGTTATACAAGTAAGGACGTTTTCGCTGCACCAATTCTTTGGTGAGGCTGGTAAGAGCAGCGTTTAGCATATACGTTTCAAGCCCTATAAGAGCAAGTTTGGGTGCATGTTGTCGCATTTCGGCATTGGCAAACAGCAACAAGGGTAGCGCCATTGACCCATACATAAAAACATCGCTGGTTTTTTGGGCAGGTACATGCCAGTTTTGGGTAGCAAACCGGTCAATACGCCATACCGATTGCGTATTTAACCGTTCTATATCTTCGGGTGTAAATATTTTTTTGTGCTTTTTTATCCACATAGCCCCCCCAATGCCCGATGCAGAACCAATACTGAGAGGCGCATCTAATTTCCAACTTAACCTGTAGGGGTTGGGAGCATTTTGTGCCCGTATGCTGCCTGCCTTGGGTATGCCCGGTGGCAATAGTAGCCAAAATAGCACAATAAACACAACCTGCCTTTGTAAAAATACCATGCAGCAACCGGGTAAAATTGATGGTCTGATGTTCATGTTTTTGGCTGCAAGATACAACCCCAAACGTAGTTTTTAAACCCTGTTGCCGGTAAAAATAAACCAAACTTTGTTTGCTTGCACAACAATAAAAACCCGATGTTTGCAACAAACAGCCCTAAAAATGGGTTTTTAATCGTAATTTTGCAGCCATGAGTTTTTTGTATCCTTCATTTTTACTTGCGCTGGGAGCTATTGCTATACCCATTATCATACACTTGTTCTACTTCAGGCGATTTAAGCGCGTTTATTTTACCAACGTAAAATTTTTGCGCGAGCTAAAAGACGAGCGTTCTTCCCGAAATAAATTAAAACATCTGCTGGTACTTTTGAGCCGCATGTTGGCTCTGGTATTTCTGGTACTGGCATTTGCGCAGCCATACATTCCTACAGCAAACTCCAAAATTGTGCAGGGCAGCAAGGCAGTAAGTATTTACCTCGATAACTCATTTAGCATGAATGCCGGCAGCGGCGTTACCCTATTTGAGCGCGCCCGCCGCAAAGCCGAAGAAATAGCCGCCGCTTACAGTCCCGATGATAAATTTCAACTCATTACCAACGATTTTGAGGGTAAACACCAGCGGTTGGTAAACAAAGATGAGTTTTTGGCTTACTTAGAAGAAGTAAGCGTAAGCCCGGCAGTGCAAACCATGAGCGACGTACAATTGCGACAAAAACAAGCCCTTGCCGATGCCGATGTGCAGCAGAAAAACCTGTTCTATGTTTCCGATTTTCAGAAAAACATCGTCAATTTAACCATTGATACCGCTTACACCACCTACCTGCTGCCACTGCAAAGCGCCGAAGGGCAAAATGTATATGTCGATTCAGTTTGGTTTGAGCAGCCTGCCCGAACACTTAACGAACAGGTACAGTTATTGGTACGCATAAAAAACAGCGGAACCGGCGCTGTGCAAAACTCACGCATGGAACTGCGCATTAACAACCAAACCAAAGCCGTACGCGATTTTTCGGTAGAGCCAAACGCTCAAACTACGGATACCCTCAATTTCTCGGTTACCGAAACCGGATGGCAACGCGCCGAAGTACTCATTACAGAATCATCAACTGTTGAGTTCGACAATACCTATTTCTTTACCTTTGAAGTTGCCGAGCGCGTAAATGTATTGGTTATTAACCCCGCATCGGGCGGCAATGCCTACCTTAATGCACTCTTTAAACAACTTACCGGCTTTATGGTGGTTAATCAAGCCGAAAACCAGTTAGATTACGCCAAATTACCAACTAACCAACTCATTATACTAAACCAGTTGCGCAGCCTTTCATCGGGTTTAAGCTCCGAACTCCAAAACTATGTAAACAGTGGAGGTAGTTTGCTCATCTTTCCATCTGCCACTGCCGACCTTGCCTCTTATAATAACCTGCTCAAGGCTATGCGGGTAAACACTTATACCGCACTCAACAAAAATCGGCGCGAAACAGACTTTATAAACACCCGACAAGACGTATTTAATGATGTATTTGAGCGCATACCCCAAAACTTAGACCTCCCCTTTGCCAATTCCAGCTACGACCTTACCGCTTTTGCAAACACAGGCGAAGAAATACTCCTGCGTTTTAGGGGCGGAGCATCGCTGGTTAGCAAGTACAATGTAGGCGCCGGTAAAGTATATTTGTGCGCCGTGCCTTTAGATTTGCAATCCTCAAACCTTCCATCGCATGCTGTTTTTCCGCCTATGGTACATAAAATGGCATTGCTGGGTGGAAAGGGAAAAGTGTATGCCCTTATAATAGGTAAGGATAACAATACCGAAGTGGATATAACTGCCACCGCCACCACTGCCCCCGATGAGGTTTTTAAGTTAAAAGGCAGTGCAGAAGAATTTATACCCGGGCAAAAAATGGTAGGATCTAAATTGTTTTTATCGGTAAACAACCAGCTAAAACAAGCCGGTGTTTATGCTTTATTTAAAACAATAACCCAGCCGATGGCATATTTGGGCTTTAATTACAACCGTACCGAATCGGTACTGGAATACGAATCTAATGCCGATTTAAAACGCCGATACAACCAACCCACCGTAAAGTTCTTAGACGATACCGCCGAACTCACCTCTCTCGTAGGACAAATAGACCGAGGAGTTATCCTGTGGAAATGGTGCCTTATACTTTCGCTTGCCTTTTTGCTTGCCGAAATATTACTGTTGCGCTTTTGGAAAACGACATAACAACATAGGTAGCCAACTGTGGCAAACTATACTTTTTTAATCTGGCAACTAAACAGCCGCTATTATGACCAGCCGTGTAACTTATACCACCCAGCTCCGCACTCAAGCCATACACTTGCAATCGGGTAACTGCATTATTACAGATGCCCCTACCGATAATGAAGGTAGAGGTGAAGCCTTTTCTCCTACCGATTTGGTGGCAACCGCCCTGGCAAGTTGCATGCTTACCATAATGGGCATTGTAGCACAACGAAACAACCTCCTCATTGACGGAACTACTGCCCAAATAACCAAAATCATGCAAGCCAATCCCCGAAAAATAGTCCGTATAGAAATTGCCATTACCATGCCTGCCCAAACCGAGTTTACCAATAAAGTTAAAACCTTACTGGAAAACGCCGCCAGAACCTGCCCAGTAGCGCTTAGCATTAACCCCGATATAGAACAGGTGGTTACATTTAAATGGTAAATGGTGGTTGTCTAAATACTCATAACTCACCTCATCTCTTATTGTATAAGGCTTCACGTATAGTGGGGCAATTTTCCCGAAATTTTTTTCAAAAAAAGTTAGGATAAAGTATTGACAAGAAAGAAAAGGGTAGTATCTTTGCACCCGCTTTCGGAAAGAGATAGAAAAGCGGAAGATTTTGACAAAGGGCGTAAAGAATTTTTTTGGCAAAAAGTTGGCAAAAAAGTTGTTGGGAACAAAAAGTTGCCGTACCTTTGCAGTCCGCTTTTGAGGGAGGGAAAAGAGGTAGAG
>DDVC01000004.1:744-2778 GCA_002345145.1 Bacteroidetes bacterium UBA2322 | reverse complement strand
AAACAGACAGAGAAACAGACAGATATTTTGACATTGCTGGCAGAAAAGAGAGAAAGAAAAGAGGTAAAAGCAAAAGTAGTAGAAGAGAAAAGACCTTGTTTGAAAGATACGAAAGCGAATAAGGGCGCATGGGGGATGCCTTGGCTCTCAGAGGCGATGAAGGGCGTGGTAAGCTGCGAAAAGCTTCGGATAGGCGCGAACGGCCGTTAGACCCGAAGATACCCGAATGGGGCAACCCGTTCAGTTGAAGACTGAACATCCAAAAGGAGGCAAACCCGGGGAACTGAAACATCTAAGTACCCGGAGGAAGAGAAAACAACAGTGATTCCCAAAGTAGTGGCGAGCGAACTGGGAAGAGCCCAAACCTATGTGCTTAGCACATGGGGGTTATAGGACCTGACAAAAACTTAGCAGAAGGAAGTGGAACTATCTGGGAAGGTAGGACGTAGAGGGTGAAATCCCCGTACACGAAACAGCAGCTAAGGGGTTAGGCACCTGAGTAGCGCGAAGCTGGTGAAACTTTGCGTGAAATTGCCGGCACCATCCGGTAAGGCTAAATACTCCTGAGAGACCGATAGAGAAAAGTACCGTGAGGGAAAGGTGAAAAGGACCCCGCACAGGGGAGTGCAAAGAACCTGAAACCATGCGCCTACAAGCGGTCGGAGCCTGTAAAAGGGTGACGGCGTGCCTTTTGCATAATGAGCCTACGAGTTACTGTTCACCGGCAAGGTTAAGTTACAGGGAGTAACGGAGCCGTAGCGAAAGCGAGTCTGAAAAGGGCGGATAAGTCGGTGGACGTAGACGCGAAACCTGCGTGATCTACACATGGCCAGGATGAAGTTTCGGTAAAGCGAAATGGAGGTCCGAACTGATTAGCGTTGAAAAGCTACCGGATGAGCTGTGTGTAGGGGTGAAAGGCCAATCAAACTGGGAGATAGCTCGTACTCCCCGAAATGCCTTTAGGGGCAGCCTTGAAGTAAAGTGTTGCAGAGGTAGAGCTACCAATTGGGCTAGGGGGCTTCACCGCCTACCAAACCCTGATGAACTCCGAATGCTGCAACATATATTCAGGAGTGAGGCACAGGGTGCTAAGGTCATGTGCCGAGAGGGAAAGAACCCAGACCATCAGCTAAGGTCTCTAAATGTGTGCTAAGTTGAAAAAACGATGTGAGACTGCCTTGACAGCTAGGATGTTGGCTTGGAAGCAGCCATTCATTTAAAGAGTGCGTAACAGCTCACTAGTCGAGTGGTTTTGCGCGGAAAATAATCGGGCATCAAGCACACTACCGAAGCTATGGGAGTAGCGATACTCGGTAGGGGAGCATTCTGACTGCGGCGAAGGTGTGCTGTGAGGCATGTTGGAGCGGTTAGAAAAGCAAATGTAGGCATAAGTAGCGATAAAGCAGGTGAGAAACCTGCTCACCGAAAGACTAAGGTTTCCTGATCAACGTTAATCGGGTCAGGGTTAGTCGGGACCTAAGGCGCACCCGCGAGGGGAAGTCGATGGAAAACGGATTAATATTTCCGTACCGGCTTATACTGCGATGTGGGGACGGAGAGGCGTAGCAACTGCGTACTGACGGAATAGTACGTTAAAGACGGTAGGCTGTGAGATCTGTAGGCAAATCCGCAGATTGAGCTGAGAGTTGACAGTACCGCGAGTTTTCGGACAAGCGGAAAATGTTGTGAAGCGTGCTTCCAAGAAAAGCCACTAAGCTACAGGTATAAGGCGCCCGTACCGTAAACCGACACAGGTAGTCGAGGAGAAAATCCTAAGGTGCTCGAGTGAATCACGGCTAAGGAACTCGGCAAAATGGTCTCGTAACTTCGGGAGAAGAGACGCCTACCCAAGCAATTGGGAGGCCGCAGAGAATAGGTCCAGGCGACTGTTTAGCAAAAACACAGGACACTGCAAAGCCGGAAGGCGCAGTATAGTGTCTGACACCTGCCCGGTGCCGGAAGGTTAAGGAAGGGGGTTAGCAGCAATGCGAAGCTCTTGACTGAAGCCCCGGTAAACGGCGGCCGTAACTATAA
>DDVC01000004.1:0-541 GCA_002345145.1 Bacteroidetes bacterium UBA2322 | reverse complement strand
TAACTATAACGGTCCTAAGGTAGCGAAATTCCTTGTCGGGTAAGTTCCGACCTGCACGAATGGTGTAACGATCTGGACGCTGTCTCGGCCGTGAGCTCGGCGAAATTGTAGTAGCGGTGAAGATGCCGCTTACCCGCAACGGGACGGAAAGACCCCGTGAACCTTCACTACAACTTTGCATTGGAATTGGTTAAATAATGTGTAGGATAGGTGGGAGACTGTGAAGTATGGTCGTTAGGCTGTGCGGAGTCGACGTTGAAATACCACCCTTTGTTTAGTTAATTCCTAATTCTGCAAGGCAGAAGACAGTGCATGGTGGGTAGTTTGACTGGGGTGGTCGCCTCCAAAAGCGTAACGGAGGCTCCCAAAGGTACCCTCAGCACGGTTGGTAATCGTGCGTAGCGTGTATTAGCAAAAGGGTGCTTGACTGCGAGACCGACAAGTCGAGCAGGTACGAAAGTAGGGTAAAGTGATCCGGTGGTTCCGCATGGAAGGGCCATCGCTCAAAGGATAAAAGGTACTCCGGGGATAACAGGCTGAT
>DDVC01000033.1 GCA_002345145.1 Bacteroidetes bacterium UBA2322 | reverse complement strand
CTCTTTAATAGCGAGAATGGCTGATTGCATACCAGAAAAATGAAAAAGCTAATAATATTTGATATGGACGGAGTTTTGTTAAACAGCGAAAAACTCTATATGGATATGAACCAAAATTTCTTCAAACAATTAGGTGTTAAAATAAGTATTGAAAAACATCAAACATACGTGGGTATATCAGCCACCAAAATGTGGACGCACATCAAAAGCAAATTCAACTTGCCGCAAAGCGTAGAAGGATTAAAGGAACTTGAAAAGGAACTAAAGCACACCACGCTCAAAAATGAGCACCTTGTACCCACTGAAGGGGTAGTTGAATTTCTAAGATTTCTAAAAAATGGCGGATTTAAAATTGCAATCGCATCTTCAGGACTTAAAAAGAACATTGACCTAATTCTACAAAAGCTTCAATTAGGAAATTACTTCAACCTTATTGTTAGTGGTGAACAAGTGGTAAAAGGTAAACCCGAACCCGATATTTTTCTAAAAGTCGCAGCACATTACAACACAAACCCCAAAGACTGTATTGTAATTGAAGATAGTACTAATGGTGTTTTAGCAGCAAAATCAGCAAATATGTTTTGTATAGGGTATTACAATCCAAGTTCAGGCAACCAAAACCTTACACAAGCAGATTTAATTATTGATAGTTTTACTGACAACAGGCTGTATAGTGTCATTTTGCAGAATTAAAAGTAAAATATAGTTTACAACAACTTCCCATGGCCCGAAAACCCAACAGCAAAACAAGTTAATGCCATTGAAACTGCCGCACAAAAAGTATTAGACACAAGGCTACTCTTCCCAAACAGTTCACTTGCCCACCTCTACCACCCCCTTACCATGCCCCCCGAACTCACAAAAGCCCACAACGAACTCGACAAAGCAGTGGACTTGGCATACCGCCCCCACCCCTTTACCAACGACACCCACCGAATGGAGTTTTTATTTGAACTTTACGAAAAATACACCGCAAACCTCTTTACAAAAGAAAAAACAAAAAAAAGTAAAAAAATATAACCACATGACAAAGACTAAAAACAAACTATTCAGCACAACCCCAACCCCAACACACATGTTAAAACCCACAAACCTTATAGCCGGGGCTTTATTTCATACCAACTAAATACCCAATTAATCCCGCCCAACAAACCTATGCTTAATAACTCACCATGGCACACCCTTTCAGAAACCGAAATATACAACCTCTTACAATCTAACCCGGCAGGTTTAGAGCGCAAGGAGGCCGCAAACAGATTAAACCAATATGGCGCTAATGTATTAAGCGCCGATGAAGTACAATCGGGTTGGCGCATACTGATGCGGCAATTTACCGATTTTATGATTCTTATACTACTGGGCGCAGCCATTGTTGCCGGCTTCATAGGCGACCTTACCGATACCTTAGTTATTTTGGCAATTATTGCCATAAATGCTGCCATAGGATTTTATCAAGAGTATAAAGCCGAGCAAACCATGGCTGCCCTTAAAAAAATTGCCGCCGCCTCTGCCACCGTTGTTTGCAATGGTAAACCCCTAAGCCTGCCCGCCACCGGTTTAGTGCCGGGCGATGTGGTGCTGCTGGAAGCCGGCAATATAGTACCTGCCGATATCAGACTAACAAAAACAGCCCTGCTTAAAATTGAAGAAGCCTCGCTCACCGGCGAAAGTATGCCCGTTGAAAAAACGCACCAAACGCTGCCACAGCCCGATGTGCCCCTTACCGACCAAGTGAATATGGCGTTTAAAGGCACTGTGGTAAAAAGCGGAACCGCCACCGGCATAGTAGTTGCTACCGGCATGAACACCCAATTGGGTAAAATAGCCAACCTGCTGCAAACCCAATCGCCCCAAACTCCCTTACAAAAAAAATTAACGAGGTTTAGCCAAAAATTAGCGCTTGCATTTTTGGCTATTTGCCTACTGGTTTTTTTGCTCGGAATTTTGCGCGGCGAAAACCCCGCCCTTATGCTGCTCACTGCCCTATCGTTGGCTGTTGCCGCCATTCCTGAGGCCATGCCTGCCATGGTTACGGTAGCCCTGTCGTTGGGTGCAAAAAAAATGGCTGACAACAAGGCATTAGTAAGGCGACTGCCCGCCGTAGAAACCCTTGGCTCCGTTACTTACATCTGCACCGATAAAACCGGAACGCTAACCCTCAACAAAATGACTGTTGGGGGTTTTATAGCACAAGCCAGCCCCTTTACTACCCTGCAAAATCTGCCAAACCACCTCACTGAATCTTATATGCAATGGATGCTGATAACCGCAGCCTTAAACAATGATATAACCCTAAACTCCAATAAACAACCACAAGGCGACCCAACCGAAGTAGCCTTGTTTGATTTTGCCCGTAATAACGGCTACCATAAAGAGCAATTGCTCCAAAAATACCCCGAAATACAACATTTTCCGTTTGAAGCCGAGCGAAAATGTATGAGCACCCTGCACCAAATGCCCGATGAGCAAGGGGGGTATGTGCTGCTGGTAAAAGGCGCTATGGAAGCGCTGATTGCCTTAGCAGCAAACAGCCTAACACCAGAACAACACCTGCAATGGGAACAAGCCAACCACCAACTGGCAGCAAATGGATTTAGGGTGCTGGGGTTTGGCATGAAACAACTGCCTCAGTTACCCAACCGGTTTACCCCCTCTGTAATAGAGCAAAACCTTACCCTGCTGGGAGCCTTAGCCCTCATAGACCCCATACGCCCCGAAGCTGCCGATGCCATAGCGCTTTGCCACCAAGCCGGCATAAAAACCGTAATGATTACCGGCGACCACCCCAATACCGCCCATTTCATAGCCTCACAATTAGGCATTATTAAAACTGATAACGACCTTATCTTAACGGGGCAAGAGCTGCAACAACTCAATCCCGCTGAGCTTGCAGCCAAAACAGGCTCGGTGCGTGTTTATGCAAGAGTTTCGCCCGAACAGAAATTAGACATAGTAAATGCCCTTCAAAAGCAAGGACAGGTAGTAGCCATGACCGGAGACGGGGTAAATGACGCTCCGGCGCTTAAAAAAGCCGATATTGGCGTGGCAATGGCTATTACCGGCACCGATGTTGCCAAAGAAACCGCCCACATCATTCTGCTCAACGATAATTTTGCTACCATAGTAAAAGCGGTAAAAGAAGGGCGAAAAATTTACGATAACATACGCAAATTTGTAGGCTACATTATGTCGGGTAATACGGCTGAGATATTTATCATTCTTGTTGCCCCCATGTTTGGATTGCCCATACCGCTGCTGCCCATACACATACTATGGGTAAACTTAGTTACCGATGGGCTGCCCGGTTTGGCGCTGGCTGCCGAGCCTACCGAGGAGAACCTTATGCACCACCCGCCCAAGCCATTACAAGAAGGCATTTTTGCCAACGGGCTGGGCTTAAAAATTGTACTCAATGGGTTGTTTATTGGCAGCCTTACGCTTGCCTTAGAGTTTTTTATGGTATTTACCTCGCACACCCATTGGCAAACTATGGTATTTACTGCTCTTTGCTTTTGCCAGTTAGCCCTTGCCTTGTGTATGCGGTTTCATACAAAACCCTTGTTTGGCAGGGCATTTTTTGGCAATCCTTTTTTGCTTTATACCTTGTTGTTTACCGCTTTGGTACAAGTGGCGCTAATTTACCTGCCTTTTATGAACCACTTGTTTAACACCACCCCGCTAACCGCAACAGAGCTTGCCCTCACCACAGCGCCTGGTGCGGTGGTTTTGGCAGTGTTAGAATCGGGTAAATTATTTAAGCGGCGGTTTTCGGCACAAAAACAAAAAGGGTAAGGCACAACATTGCGCCCTACCCTCTTTGGTTAAATTAAGATAGCCCTATACTACTCCTTCGGCTTTCTGGATTTCCAGTACAATTTTATTCACTAAAAACTCTAAGCGCTGCATGGCTTTTTCGTTTTTAATAATATAATCGTAAGCGCCATTTCGCACTGTTTCAAGGGCTGTTTCCATATCGTCTTGCCCCGACATCATAACTACCCGCGCCTGCGGACGCAGTTCCACTATTTGTTTCAAAATATCGGTGCCGCTCAGGGCATCTTCCTTAATGGCGTTTAGGTAGTAGTCCAGCACAATAATATCGGGCTCTTCATCTAAGCGGTCAAGGCAGTTTTCGCCGTAGGCAAACACGTTTACCGTAATGTGGTGCGCAATGCGTTTTTCGAGGTGGTTTTTAAGCATGATGAGCGTTTTAATGTCATCGTCCACCAAAAAGATTTTGTAATTTCTTGCCATAGTAAAAAGCGTTTATGGTGTTAAACAAATTAGTTTAGGGTAGGTGTTTAGCGGTTTTGTTGCAGCGTAGTCAGTTCTTCCTGAAGCTCTTGGCAGGCAAGCAGGCAAATGTTTTTAACCTCGGCAATCATGTTTTGGGTAATATCTAAGTTTTCGCGTTTTTCGGCGTTTTGTTGAATGTTGTTAATAACCTCTTTAAGCCCCTGTAAACCCATGTATGAAACGGTGGACTTAAATTTGTGTGCCACGGCACGCAGCCTGTCCCAGTTTTTTTCTTGGTAAAATTTTTCCATTTGAGCTACTTCGTCGGGCGTTTCGCGCAGCATAATTTCCAGCATTTTCACTTTGAGTTCGTCATCTCCGCCAATAGACTCGTCTAAAAATGCAAGATTGGTAACATGTGGGTAAATTTCGGACTTAAGATTTCTTTTTTCGGCTTCGGGCGGGGCTTCGGATTCTAACACATTGTCTATCAGTACAACAGGTTCTTTAGAGGTAAGTCGGGCAATTTTTTGGTAGAGTTTTTTAGGGTCGAAGGGTTTGCTGATATAATCGTTCATGCCCGATGTTATGGTGCGTTCTGCCTCGCCGGTAGTGGCATAGGCGGTCATAGCTAAAATAGGCAAATCGGTTTTACCCAGCGTTTTGCGTATGTAGTGCGTAGCTTCGTAGCCATTCATTTTGGGCATTTGAACGTCCATTAGAATAAGGTCGTATCGGTGTTTGCGCACTTTTTTTACTGCTTCTTCGCCGTTTTCGGCAATGTCTATCATGATGTCTTTACCCCATTTTTTAATGGTATCGGTAGTTACTACTCGGTTCAGTTCGTTATCTTCTACTACCAGCAGCCGCAGTTTACCCAGTGGTTTTACCGCCATTTCGCTGAGCGAGTATTTATGGTTAACGGTTTTACTGCCCGATGCCTTAACGTATCGGAGTACTACTAAAAAAGTGGTGCCTTCACCCACCTTACTTTTTACCGAAACAGACCCGCCTTGCATTTCTATAAGTTTTTTAGTAATAGCAAGCCCCAGCCCTGTACCGCCATACAATCGGGTAGCGCTGCGGTTTACCTGCGAAAAACTGTCAAAAATAACGTCCACCTTATCTTGTTCTATACCTATGCCTGTATCGGCAACGGCAAAGGCAACAGTGGCGGCTTGTTTATCATCAGTAAAAAGGCGGGCATCTAAGCGCACCTGTCCGCGCTCGGTAAATTTCACTGCATTGGAGACCAAATTCATCAAAATTTGGGTCAATCGGGTAGGGTCGCCTATTACCATATCGGGCAGTTGCTCATCTATGCTTACCAGCAATTCGAGCTTTTTCTCTTGTACTTTATATTTAAAGGTATCAGCTATATTGTTAATTACTTCGCGCAGGCTGAATGCAATTTCTTCCAATTGCAGTTTACCTGCTTCTATTTTGGAGAAGTCTAAAATATCATTGATAAGCACCAGCAGGTGTTCCGATGCGCTTTGAATACCATTTACATATCGGTTTTGCTCGGCGGTAAGGTGGGTATCTTGCAGCAGGTGAGTCATGCCTATAACGGCATTCATAGGTGTGCGAATTTCGTGGCTCATATTAGCCAAAAATTGCGCTTTCATGGTTGTAGAGCGTTCAGCCAACGCTTTGGCTCTAACAAGTTCATCGGTGCGTTTGCGTTCTGTTATATCGCGTATAATACCTTGGTAGCCTATAGTTTGCATTTGTGCATTTCGGCGGGTAGTAGAACTAAGAATACAATCTATTTCGGTGCCGTCTTTTTTTACCAGTATTACTTCATAATTACTTACCGAGCCTTTTTCTTGCATGGCTTTCTGAAACCGCTCGCGTTCTTGCGGGTTGGCATAGAGTTTAAGGGCGCTCATGCCCAGCATCTCATCGCGGGTATAACCAAAAAGCTCAAGTGCAGCCGGATTAACCTCCAGCAGAGCGCCGTTTATGCCGGATATATAAATGGCGTCGCGCGATTCTTCAAATAGTTTTTGGTAAAGCAGTTCGCTCTGAATTAACTCCTGCTCCACTCTTTTGTCGTTGGTAAGGTCGCTAAATACTACCACCATAGCCTCTACGCCTCCGTGGGGCACAAACTTGCGCCTGATACGAGCCGGAAAGCGGGTACCATCGGTTTTTATGCAAATGGTTTCAAACCAGTCTTTGTTGTTATGTTCTGCCTGATATAGCGCTTCTTTTTGGTGTTCGGGGGCTACCAGGTCAATGATTCGCAAATTGGAAATTTGATTTTTGTTTATCCCAAACAAGTGGCAAAAAGCATCATTTACCAGCTTAATTTGGTCGTCTTTTAAAATAACTACACCCTCAAAAGAGGCTTTGGAGAGTTGGTTAAACCTGATTTCGCACTCTAAAGCTTCTTTCTCTACCTCTATCATTTGTTTGTAGAGCGTTTCATTTTCCTGTTTAAGCAGGTTATACTCTTCTTTTAAATACTCTAATTCGGCAGCAAGCGGGGTAAGCATTCCGGTTGTAGGGTTAGGCGTTTACAATAGGAGGAAAACGGGGGTATAAGTTACAAACAATTTTAAAAAATGGAGCAGTTGCAATTACCCCTGCAATATGCAAACATTTACCGAATTAGTTGCTCAACAATGCCAAAAAAAATTGGTAACGCTGCAAAGCATGGTGTTTAAGCCGGTTCCAGTGGGCTAAGGGCAAAGGTTGGGTTAGCTTTACAAACTGATATTGGGCTATTTGTTGGTTAATAAGTTGGGCAGTAAGTTGGCGGGCAGGCAGGTAATTTTGTGTATCGGGCTGGTGCTGCCAAGGGTTGTTACCGGTGCAAAACCAAAGGTTAGGGTCGTTGCCCAGTTGGTGGCAGTTGTTTAGCAAAACAGGCTCAAAGCGTTGCAGGGCATTGCCCGACAGGTGCAAGGTAAGGTAAAACCCATTACCCCACCAAAACATAATGCGGTAGGCAAATATAGTATCGGGTTTAAAAAGGCGCGGAAAATCGAGCATTAACCAGGGCAGTTGCAGGTAGTTTTCGCCTTTTGAAATTTTACCCGTTGTAATATCGGTGTGTTCGGGAAAAGTAAATGCCTTGTGTTCGGGCAATTGCTTGAGCATATTGGCAGTTTGACCAAGTAAATCGGTCATTTTATGAATAATTTGGCGTTTTTGGTAAAACAGGTCGCTATTTTCCATCAACTCCAGTTCGGAATGGGTAAAAGCAGGATTAGCTTCGCTGGACATTTTGTTAGTTGGGTAAGGAAAAGTGAAGAGTGAAAAGCGGGAAAATGGTAGTTGGTACTTGGTAGATAGTAGATTTAGACTTTGGACAAAATTTTT
>DDVC01000158.1 GCA_002345145.1 Bacteroidetes bacterium UBA2322 | reverse complement strand
GCACCCATTCCGATGTGATAGGGCGTTCAACATCGGGTACTATTGATAGGCTTCCTTTTTGGTACTTAACACAACGCTATGCAGGTATCAACTGCCGGTAGCCCGATATTGGGTTAATTATTCAAAACGCCAATGGGGGTGCGGAAAGTGGGTTAAACCGTTTCAAGGTGGCAAATAGCAGGGATATTATAAATGACAATTTTTGCCTGTTGAACTAACCGTTGCAACAGGCAAAAATGGCAGGTGGCAAAACATATAAAAACAGGCAACTGCATGTAAGCAGTTATGGTAAACGGCTTATTTCTTCTTTTTGTGCCTGTTTTTTCGGAGGCGTTTTTTGCGTTTGTGGGTAGCTATTTTATGTCTTTTTCTTTTTTTTCCGCAAGGCATAGTACGTTATTTTTAAAGATGTTTACAATCGCTGGATGTATAAGTCCAATTCGGCGGCAAAGTTAGGGTTTTTTACCAGTTTTTTACAATTTTCAAAGGCTTCCTTTGCTTTTTCTTTTTGTCCTAATGCTGCATAGGCTTCTCCAAGGTAATAAAAAGCCTCTGCATTGGTGGGGTCTTTGCGGATAACAGTTTGTAACCGGACAACGGCCTTATCATACTGCCCCGAAACGATAGCCATTCTGCCAAGCGAAAGTTGTGCCGGTGCAAAGGTAGAATCTATAGCAGTAACACCTCTAAGCATCATCACCCCATTCATAACCATTTGAGGGTTATTAGCGTAGGCATCAAAGTAGCAATTGGCAATGTTTACCTTAACGTCTAATTGTGTGGTGTCGAACTGGAGCGTTTTTTGGTAAGCATCAATGGCATTTTCAATAAGGAACATGCGCATAGTAGAATCGGCAGCTAACTGAAAAGCATCAGCCAGTGCATTAGCGGCAGCCAACCAGTTGTTTTGTGTAGAGTCTGTTCGGGCAAGTTGCCTGCGAAAATAGGCGCTCATTTCAAAATAGCCTTCTTTTTCCCAAAGTTGAGCTATTTGCTGTAGGGCATTGGTTTTAGTTAGGTTATTCCCTGCTTGGGTTTGCATTTGGTTTTCCCAGTAGGTAATACTGTCGGCGGCATTTTGGGTAATTTTGTCTTTAAGTTTGGTTGCCAGCGCCGGCATATCTAATTGGGTTTTAAGAGCAGATGCTGCACCGGCGTTGCCGGTATTGGCACTCATGGTAAGTGGGGCAGTTTGTTCTTCCGTTGTGTTTTTAGGAGTTGTACTTTTGCGTTCTCCGACAAAATAGAGGATAAAAAGCAGTAATAAGCAGGCGCTTATAAGGAGTACCTGCAATTTAGTAAGGTTCATAGAAATGAGGCTTCAGTTGTTTTAAAGGGGTAAACGGCAACAAAAATAAGTAAGACAGCCGTAAAATAAGACGCGGTATAAAAACAAAACCGATTGGTTAAAGTTTCAGCTCAGTGTATTCATAATACTACCTACCTGTAGCATTAGGTGGTAGGCAATGTTGGCTTCTTTTTTAGGTGGGTTTTGCTGCCTTTTTTTACCGATTCGGTCAAGGCAAGTGCCGGTTTAAAAACCGGCACTTTGGTTTCGGGCAATACCATAGGCTCATTCCTATTTATATGTCGGGCAACTTTGGGCGCTCGGTTTTTGACGGTAAAATTGCCAAAACCACGAATAATTACTGTTTCTCCTGCCGATAGTTGCTCTTTCACTTCTTTAAAAAATGCCTCCAGTACTAATAGTACCTCTACTTTCTCCATTTCGGTTTTTTGGGCTAAAGTAGCAACAAGTTCCATTTTTTTCATGTTACATAAAGGGTTGTTGGTAATTTTTTACTTGGGTTAAGCACTCCATTTGCAAGGCAAATAAATTATGAGTACTAATTTAAATTATTTATCGGGTTAGTGCGCCATTTCTGATAAAAATTTGATGCGCATGAGTCGCACTTCCTCCTCAGTGTAAGAAGTATCGGCGCTTAACTCTCTGAGCACATCATCAATATTGTCGGCGGCAGTAGTCATAAAATACTGGTGTAACTCTTCAAGGTCTTCGGGGTCTAAGCTATCGTTTAAAAGATAACCCACACTGAGCTTAGTACCGGAGTCAACTATTTTCTCCATTTCCAAAATTAACTCAAACAAAGAGAGCCCGAGGAAACCGGCAATGGGTTCGAGGGCTATTTTTTTATCAATACTTTGAATGATGTAGATTTTGTCTTTTGATTTAGAAGCCACCGATTTCATAACAAAATCTTCGGCACGGGCAATTTCGTTTTCTTCTACATATTCTTTAATGACATTTACAAAAGGCTGTCCATATTTAAGAAATTTTCCCTTACTTACGCCATTTATGCGCTCCATTTCTTCGGCATTAATGGGGTAATAGGTAGCCATTTCTTCCAGAGAGCGGTCTTGAAACACCACATAGGTAGGCACTTTTTTCTTTTGGGCTACTTCACGACGCAGGTTTTTGAGGATACCCAGCATTACGGGGTCAAGTACTGCGCCGCGTTGCATTTGGGCATCGGCTTCTTCGGCAGCTACGGCATCGGCTTCATAAGATTGGTTGATGGCAATTTTAACAGAGTATGGATTTTTGATAAAATCTTTACCTTCATAACTCAGCTTGAGTATGCCGTATTTTTCAATATCTTTAACCAGCAGATTGCGCAACAAGGCATGGGTAATAACCGATTTCCAGTACATTTTATCTTGCTCCGCACCTACCCCGAACAGTTTGAGTTGGTCATGTTTAAAATCAAGTATTTCTTGTGTTTTTTTTCCCATTAAAAATTTCAACAGATATTTGCTGTCAAAATTTTCTTGCAGCTCTTGTACTGCCTGTAGCGCCTGTACTATATTGGGGCTAACCTCTATCCTATCTTTGGGCTGGCAGCAATTGTCGCATCCTTTGCGGCAATGCCCTTCATCATACTCCTCGCCAAAGTAATGTAACAAAAACCTGCGGCGACAAGTAGCAGACTCGCTGTAATTAACCACCTCTGCCAAATGCTGACCGCCCACTTCGCGCTCGGCTACTGTTTTATCGCGCATAAATTTTTCCAACTTAGTCATGTCTTCATAAGAGAAAAAGCCAATGCACTTACCTTCCAGCCCGTCTCTGCCGGCTCTGCCGGTTTCTTGGTAGTAGTTTTCCAGACTTTTGGGCATATTGTAGTGAATCACAAAACGCACATCGGGTTTATCTATGCCCATACCAAAAGCAATAGTAGCTACTATTACATGAATATCCTCCATCAAAAACTGGTCTTGGCAGGTAGTGCGCACATGCGCCTCTAATCCGGCATGATAGGGAGCTGCTTTTATGCCATTGGCATTTAAAATTTGCGCTAATTCTTCTGTGGTTTTCCGATTTAGACAATAAATAATGCCCGATTTGCCCGAATTATCCTTTATAAATTTAGTGATTTGTTTTATCACCTCCTCTTTCTTTCCTTTGGGGCGTACCTCGTAGTACAAATTAGGTCGGTTAAAAGAGGAGCCAAACATTTCGGGCGACCTTAGCTGAAGGTTTTTAATAATGTCGTCTCTAACTTTGGGCGTTGCGGTGGCGGTTAAAGCCATGATAGGCACATTGCTGTCTATGGCATCTACCATTTTGCGAATACGCCGATACTCGGGTCTGAAATCATGCCCCCATTCCGATATACAGTGTGCCTCATCTACGGCAATAAAAGACACTTTTTGTTGTCTGAAAAAGTCAAGGCTTTCTTGTTTAGTGAGTGTTTCGGGAGCTATGTACAGCATTTTAGTCCGTCCGCTTACAAGGTCTTCTTTTACCCTTTTAATTTCAGTGCGGCTCAATGACGAGTTAAGAAAGTGGGCAATGCTATCATTGCTACTATAGCCGCGCATCAAATCTACCTGATTTTTCATCAGCGCTATCAGTGGCGATATAATAATGGCAGTGCCTTCGCTTAATATAGCCGGAAGTTGGTAACATAATGACTTACCGCCTCCGGTAGGCATTATAACTAAGGTATCTGTACCGGATAGGGTACTTTCAATAATGGATTTTTGATTACCTTTAAATGCTGTGAAACCAAAATACTCTCGCAATGCACTGTTTAGTTTGTCTTCTGCAACAATTGAACTCATAATTTACCGGTTGTAGATACAACAATAATAAGGTCAATACCAACTCGTTAATGAGCTGATAATGGATTATGCCTTAAATTTGGGATAGCAAGTTAAAACGCTTTTGTTAGAAATGTTCTTTTGCTTCAAAAAAAAGTTTTAGTTTTTTTAGCGCTCCGTTTTTTTTGAAACGGACTGCGAAGATACTAACTATTTTTGGGAATGTAACAAGGAGTAGGCGGTTTTTACCGATGGCAGGCATATAAATAACCCAAAGTTTACAAAACATGGGTGTTTTGGGTGTGCGGCTTGCGTTTCCTTGATAAGCGCGGGATTTTATAAGAACATGAGCCTGCACGGCAACCACTTGCTTACGGTTAAGGCTCATACGTTCTTCATGTTAAGATAAATCAAATATGAAAATATATTATAAAACATTTTTATTTGTAGCTGCATTTTCTATTAACCGCCTAAGGTCTTGGGCAATGGTAAAAACTTCTTTTTTCTTGCAATACAATACTATCTTAGCCTGTGCATAATAATAATGTCGGGCTACCAACATATTTTCAACAAAGGTAAGCAATTGTTTTTTTGTTTCAAAACCGGCTACAAGCGGTCGGTGCTGCATGAGCTTATATAGTCTTTTGGCCAGCACCTGGGGCGAAACGTAGAGCATAATAGTAGTGCCTTGTTCGTTCATAAGGTGCATATTACCCATAAAACAAGGCGTACCGCCACCGGTAGCCACAATAACCCGGTCATATTGCAGGGTTTGTTTCAGGCACTCCGCCTCCATTTCTCTAAACCGGGCTTCGCCGTATTGGGCAAAAATATCGGTTATGGTAAGGCTGTAAGTTTGTTCTATCAGGGCATCAAGGTCAATAAATTGGTAACCTACCATGGTGGCTAAGAGCCTGCCTACCGTGGTTTTACCTGCTCCCATAAATCCAATGAGGTAAATGCGCTTGGGTATTGGTGGGCTCATGAATGTTAGTTATGAGTTATGAATGATGAATGATGAATTACCCACTACCTACTACTATTTACCAAAACTAACCACTAACCGCTACTACTGTTTGTACGATACGCGCGGGTCTAACAGTCCGTAGAGCAAATCTACCACTATGTTAATCAGCACAAACAGAGAGGCGGTAAACAATACAGCGCCCATAGCCACCGGAAAATCGAGGTTGTTAAGGGCGTTAATGGTTACGTAGCCCAAACCTTTAAAGTCAAAAATGATTTCTATAAAGTAAGCGCCTGCCAACAAACCGGCAAGCCAGCCCGATATAGCCGTAACCACCGGATTGAGTGCATTGCGTAGGGCATGTTTAAATACAATTGTATAGCGGCTTAGTCCTTTTGCCTGTGCCGTGCGAATGTAATCTTGCGACAATACATCAAGCATACTGCTTCGGGTAAGTTGCACTATAATAGAAACCGGGCGCACTCCCAGCGCTAAAGTAGGCAGAATAAGGTTTTTTAGCTGTAAAATTTCCTCGCCATAGTCGTTTATGATATACAAACCGCCGGTGTAGTTTAACCCGGTTAAATCGCCCAACCAGTAGCCAAATATAAGCGCCAGTATGATGCCCGAAAAGTAAGAAGGCTGCGAAATACCTAAAATAGAACCTACTAAGATGGCATTGTCTGTAAAGCTGAACTGTTTTACCGCCGCTATTACCCCCAGTGTTATGCCTACCACAGTAGCAAAAATCATGGCGCTGAGGGCTAAAATAACCGTTTTAGGTAGCGCTTCAACCAGCATAGTCATAACGGGGCGCTTGGTTTGGTAGGAGCGCCGCAAGTAGGGCGCTTTTAGCGCTACGCTTTTGGCTCCTGCGGTAAACAAAATGGTGTAATTATATTTTTGCTTGTTTTCGGGCGTATTTTGATGTATAGATATGGGCAGCACATCGTTCAAATACATTATAAACTGCACGCTTCGGGGTTTATCTAAACCCAGTTCTTTGTTTATAGCCTCTATGGTTTCTACATCGGCACGTTGCCCCAGGGTTAGGCGGGCGGGGTCGCCCAAACCGTTAAACAGCCAAAAAACAATAAACACTACGCCTATCAGCACCAAAATGCCGTATAAGAAGCGTTTCAAAATATATTGCAGCATAACCAAATAAGTTAAGGGCTAAAAAAGCCGACGTTGCAAAGTTGCACTTTTTTTATGGAAATCAGTATCGGGCAGGTGCATTTTTAGGCTATGTTAATGAGTAAAGCACAAAAGGCAGTTACAACAGGTTTTTGATGCGCCACTCGGTAGGGTGGTAATTGTTGTATCGGTTGGGCAGCGCTTTAATCCAGCCCAAAGGGTGCAATTGGTAGGTTACCAAAGTCCAGCCGCGCAGGTTATCGGGTAGTGGGGCGGCAAAGTTCTGCTTGCGCAAAAAAGCCAGTGCATCGGGTAAATCAAGTTCTACCCTTGGCACATTGCCCGATATTTCTATGCTTAAAGCCAATGCAGGGGCTGGCACCAGTTCGTTACCTTTTACCTCACCCATTAAAATGCCGGCTTGTTTTACTACCAAACCGATGGCTATATGGGGCAGCAGGTGGGCATAGTTATTGGGCACAGCAAAAATTTCGGCTTGGTTTTTTTGGTAGAAAGTATAGGCATCGGGATTTTGCAACCGGTTTTGTACCATCGGGATAAGTTTTTTAGGCAGTTTTTCGAATGGTTGTTTGCCCAATTTTTTTCCGAAGTCCTGTTTGCCCGATGAGGGCGCATGGCTTTGTTGTTTTTGTAAACAAGCCACAAAAAAGCCCTCGCCCACTGTTTTGTGCGGATAAAAACGGTAGCCATAAACCGTCTTACCATTGGGCAGTGGGGTTTGGGTTTGGGTTATTCCCCATTGAGGTTGCAGCATCAGTTGTACCGATTCAAAGCCGTACTCGGCAGCAATCCAAGCGGCGTTTTGCTCGTTTTCTTCTTCGGCATACGTGCAGGTGGAGTAAATAAGATAGCCGCCGGATTTTACCAAACGGGCTGCATTAGCCAAAATGCGCCGCTGCCGTGCGCTGCACAACTGCACATTACCCTCCGACCACTCCTGCACTGCATCGGGTGTTTTTCTAAACAAGCCCTCGCCTGAGCAGGGGGCATCGGTTAGTACAAGGTCAAAAATAGTGCCAAGCGGGGTAAAATCTGCCGTATCATTGGCAGTAACCCATATATTGGGCAGCCCCCACTTGGTTACATTTTCGGTGAGTACGGGTGTTCGGGTTTTGATAACCTCGTTGGCAATGACTAAACTATCTGGGTGCAAACCCGATGCCAATAGGGTAGTTTTACCACCGGGTGCAGCGCATAAATCGGCAGCAAGCAGGGGTTGCCGGTCAAGTTGTAGTTGTTTAATGATTTGGTCAATAAACATAGAAGAGGCTTCCTGCACATAATACACGCCCGCGTGCAGGGGCGGGTGAAGGGTAAACTGGGGGCGCCGGGTAAGCAGTAGGGCATTTTGGCACCAGGGCACGGGTGTAGTATCCTCAAAAACGGGGTGCGGTTTTTTGGCGGGGTTTAACCTAATGGCAGTGGCAGCAGCGCCTTGGGTAAGGGCACCAGTAAAATCTTTATACTCACTTTGAAGCAGGCGCTCCATGCGGCGGGTAAAGGCGGCAGGCAGTAACATAAGCACGGGGTAAAATGGCGCTGCAACATACGCAAATAAAAATAAACGCCAGCCGACACAATGTTAAAAGCGTTCTAAAAGTTTATTACAAGCCCGAAATAGTGGTATCTTTGCCCAAAAATCAACATTCATCATTTTTTAACGTTTTGACATGAAAAATTTTACACTAACCCTCTTTTTCGCTTTGGCAGGTCTGTTGGGCTTGTCGCAAACAATGCAGGCACAATGTTTGCAATATGCCGGCGGTCCTTATACCGACCAAGGTATCAATGTGGCAGGTTGCAACGGAGAATCGGTTTCGGCTCCGTATGAAGCATGGAGTAATGAAATTTATTTTACCGATGTAGTTTCGGGTGCCAATTATACCTTTGATATTTGCGATGGGTACAGTCCTACTGCATGGGGTGCCGAAGCCTTGTTAACCGTAATACAAGGCGGTACACCCGCAGCGGGCAGCGTAACCGGCGGCACAGTATTAGGTTTTGCCACAGGGTGTACAATTACCTTTGATGCTACCGCAACGGGTAGGATATATTTTATCATTTCTACCGTAGGCGGCTGCGGCAGCGCCGTTCAGCAAGTAGATAATGGTACGCCTACCGTAACTACCAACTCAGGAGTGCTTTGCCCCGAACCGGTTAACTGTGGCGACCCCACTGTATCTGCCGGCACCATATCTGGCAACACCAGCATTTGCGTTGGCGATACTACCAATATAGCCATTACCGGCGCTGTTTATCCTAATGCCGCCCCTAACCTTAAAGGTTTCTGCTGGTTTGTGGCCGAAGCCGATTTAACCGGCAGTACCACTCCTAATACTGCCGCCGGATACTTTGGCGC
Source organism: Bacteroidetes bacterium UBA2322 (assembly GCA_002345145.1). Classification (GTDB taxonomy): domain Bacteria; phylum Bacteroidota; class Bacteroidia; order Chitinophagales; family UBA2359; genus UBA2359. The sequence goes on along the minus strand of DDVC01000158.1, from coordinate 30,078 downwards.
ATTCCCCATTCAGCCGGCAGTGCCTACCAATACGCTCAATTATATCCATAATCCTACTGCCGCCGGCGCTTTACCTGCCGGCAACTACTATTTCTGTGCTGCGGTATTTGGCAATGCTACCAACCCCGCAGGCGGAACACCCAGTTTTAATACCATTGTTCTTGATGCTGCTTGTACGCAAACTACCTGCTATGCTGTAAGTTTGTTGCCCTTAGGCGACCCTGCATGTACCGACTGTCCGGTTGTAAGTTTTACCACCATTCAGCTTTGCGAAACCAACCAGTATTCTATTCAGGCAGACGTTACCTATACCGGCTCTACCGGTTCGTTTACCATTAATGCAAACGGGGTTAACACTACCATTAGTGTAAATGGTCCTTACTCATTTGGTCCCTTTGCTTCAGGTGCGGAAGCCATACTTACCATTACCAATGGTAATGCCACCTGCAACCAAACCGCCAATTTTATTGAAATCTGCCCCTCTGTTTGCGAGCGCGTAACCGATGGCGGTTTTGAAGACGGCGGTACTGCCTGGACACAAGCCTCTACTAACTTTGGCTCCCCACTTTGTACCGAAGCCGATTGCGGATTGGGTGGCGTAGGTCCGTATGGCGGTGTTCGTTGGGCATGGTTTGGCGGTATTGGCTCTGCCGAAACCGGCTCTGTTTCACAAACCATTAACATAGCTGCCCCCTCTGCTACCCTTACTTTTTACTTAGCTATCCGAGCTACCACTCCTAATGCTCAAGACTTTTTAAAAGTGCGTGTAGGCACCACCGAAGTATATAACATTACTGCCAACAGCGCTGCAGAATACAATAACTATACCATGGTAACGGTTGATGTGTCTGCTTTTGCCAATGGTTCTAACCACCTGCTCACCTTTGAAAGTAGCGTATTTGGTCCGGGTACTACCAGTTTCCACGTGGACAATATATCGGTAGAAGCCTGTGGCGATGTTTGTATTGCCGATGCCGGTACTATGCAAAACGTTTTTGTAAATGGCAACAGCGTTACTGCCGTAGCTACCGGATTTACCACTACGGTGGGTTACACCTACCTGTACCTGCTTACCAATGCCGGCGGTACCATTGTTTCGCAAAGCGCTAACGGAGCTTTCACCATTACCAGCGGCTCGCCTGCCGATTACCGCGTATATGGTATGGTTTGCAGCGACAGCGATTTGGCTACCGTATTGAGCGCCACTACCATCAGCGAAATTCAAACCCTCATTAGCGTAATTGGTGTTTGTGCCGACCTTACCCAAGAATTATCGGTAGGCATTGACTCGCCTGCTGCCGGTTTTGGGGTGTTTGGTATTACCAAAGTACAGCCTGTACCTGCCAAAGATGCCGTAACCATTCAGTTTAACGCTGCCGGCAAACCGGTAACTGCTGCTGTTTATGATGTAACAGGCAGATTGGTACAACAAACCGCCGCCATTACCACCGCCGGCGCTAATACGCTCAACATTGAAGTGAGCCAACTTGCATCGGGTATTTATTTTGTTACCCTTACCGATGGCAACAATATAGCCTCTACTAAATTGGTGAAAGAATAATTTCGCCCGATTTTGTTTTACCCGAGCATTGGTTGTTTTTTCCCGATAAGCAACGCTCGTTTACCCCTATAAACAAAAGCCTCTGCCGGTATTACAGGCAGAGGCTTTTTGTTTTAAACCCTGTTTTGTACCTTTACCGCCCAATTATTTTGCTCGCCCAAAACGATTGCCCCATTTATTCCTGCCGCTAATTTTACCTACCCAAACATGGCTAAAAATCCGTCCGAAACGCCACTGATGCAGCAGTACAACAAAATCAAAAGTAAGTATCCCGATGCCTTGCTGCTGTTCAGAATTGGTGATTTTTATGAAACATTTGGGCAAGATGCCATAGAAACAGCCAAAACATTAGGCATCACCCTTACCAAACGACACAACGGCGCAGCATCGGAGGTAGAACTTGCGGGTTTTCCGCACCATGCCTTAGATACCTATTTGCACAAATTAGTGCGCGCCGGCTATAGAGTGGCAGTATGCGACCAGTTAGAAAATCCGGCATTGGCTAAAACCGTGGTAAAACGAGGCGTAACTGAATTAGTAACGCCCGGCGTAGCCATTAGCGACAAAATTTTAGACCACAAAAGCAACAACTATTTAGCATCGGTTTTTTTCAGCAAATCGGAAATAGGCATCGCTTTTACCGATATATCTACCGGTGAGTTCTTGGTTTCGCAGGGCAATTCGGATTATATTGACAAAATGCTGCAAGGTTTTCAGCCCGCCGAGGTTATCCTGCCCAAAAACAAACAAAAAGAATTTACCGAACTGTTTGGCGATAAACTCTATATTTACCCTATTGACGACTGGGTTTTTGGCAAAGATTATACTACCGAAATTTTGCTCCAGCATTTTCAAACCCAATCGCTGAAAGGGTTTGGGGTAAACGATGCCGAAGAAGGCGTAGTGGCTGCCGGCGCTATTATTCACTACCTTAAAGAAACCCAACACCCCAACCTGCAACACCTAACCGCACTTGCCCGCATTCAGCAAGATAAATACATGTGGTTAGATAGGTTTACCATTCGCAATTTAGAGTTACTGAGTACCCCTTTTGAATCGGGCAAACCACTGTTTGAGGTTTTAGACAAAACCATAACCCCTATGGGCAGCCGCCTGCTCAAAAAATGGCTGGTGCTGCCACTGCGCGATTTAAAAGCTATTCATGAACGACTCAGCATGGTGGAGTTTTTAATGCAAAATCCCGATTTTGCCGATATGCTCGCCCACCAGCTTAAACAAATAGGCGACCTTGAACGCCTGATTGCCTTAGTGCCTATGGGAAGGGTAAACCCCCGACAAGTTGCACAAATTAAAAAAGCCTTGCAAGCCATAGCCCCTATCAGAGAACAATGCCTGCAATGTGCCAATGAATACCTGAATAAATGGGGCGAACAACTGAACCCCTGTAAACTGATTACCGATAAAATGGAAAAATGGCTTGCCGATGACCCGCCGGTAGCCCTTAATAAAGGCGGTATTATTGCCAATGACATATCGGAAGAGTTAGATGAATTGCGCCATATCCAAACATCGGGCAAGGATTACCTCCTGCAAATGGAACAGCGCGAAACCCAAAAAACAGGTATCAGCTCGCTTAAAATTGGTTACAACAATGTATTTGGTTACTATTTTGAAGTGCGCAACAAGTATAAAGAGCAAGTACCCACAGATTGGATAAGAAAACAAACCCTTACCGGCGCTGAACGATATATTAACGAAGAACTAAAACGCTACGAAGAAAAGATATTGGGCGCCGAAGAAAAAACCATTGCCTTAGAAACCGAACTGTTTACCCAACTTACTGCCGAACTTGCCGATTATATCCGTCCTATTCAGCTAAACGCCAGCCTCTTAGCCCGAATGGATTGCCTGCTCTCTTTTGCAGTAGTGGCACAAAAAAATCGTTATTGTAAACCCTTAGTTTCTGACTCTTTTACCCTCCAAATTCAGCAGGGAAGGCACCCGGTTATAGAACAACAACTGCAATTGGGCGAAGAATACGTGCCAAACGACATGTATTTAGACAACGAAAAACAACAAATACTCATTATTACCGGTCCCAACATGTCGGGTAAATCTGCCCTGCTTAGGCAAACCGCCCTGATAGCGCTGATGGCGCAAATGGGCAGTTTTGTGCCGGCTCACACTGCCGAAATTGGACTGGTGGATAAAATTTTTACCCGCGTAGGCGCTTCAGACAACATTTCATCGGGCGAATCAACCTTTATGGTAGAAATGAACGAAACGGCAAGTATTATGAATAACCTATCTGCCCGAAGTCTTATCCTACTCGATGAAATAGGGCGCGGCACCAGCACCTACGACGGCATTTCTATAGCCTGGGCGCTTGCCGAGTACCTGCATAATAACCCCAAAGCACAACCTAAAACCCTGTTTGCCACCCACTACCACGAGCTGACCGAACTTGCCGAAAAGAACGAGCGCATTAAAAACTTCTCCATTTCAGTAAAGGAAGCGGGCAATAAGGTTATTTTTATGCGTAAATTGGTGAAAGGCGCTGCCGAAAAAAGTTTTGGTATTCATGTGGCACAAATGGCGGGTATGCCCCGTGCCATTATTAACCGCGCCAATGAAATTCTTGCCCAATTAGAACAACAACACCAACTGCAACAAACCAAAGATGCCCTGAAACAAATTCCGGAGCAAAAACCCTATCAACTTGCCCTGTTTGAAATGACCGACCCTAAACTGAAAAAAATAAAGGAAATTTTGGCTACGCTTGATGTTAACAGCCTTACACCTATAGAAGCTCTTATGAAACTGAACGAGTTGAAAAAAGCAGTAGAGTAACCTAAAAATGAATTAACTACTATGTTGTCTGTAAATTTTATGCAAGAAGCCATACAACTGTCGGCACAAGGAATAGCCAATAACGAGGGTGGACCCTTTGGCGCGGTGGTGGTAAAAAACGGGGTTATTATAGCCCGCGGAAATAACCGAGTTACCTCTACAAACGACCCCACCGCCCATGCCGAGGTAGTAGCCATTAGAAATGCCTGCACCTATTTGGGCGCTTTTCAACTGACCGGCTGCGAAATTTACACCAGTTGCGAACCCTGCCCCATGTGTTTGGGGGCTATATACTGGGCGCGCCCGGATAAGGTGTATTATGCCAATACCCGATACCAAGCTGCTGCCATTGGTTTTGATGACCACCTTATTTATGAAGAAATTAACCACCTGCCACCTCATCGCAAAATACCTTTTATTCATCAGCCACATGCCGAAGCGTTAGCCGTTTTTGAAGCATGGATACAAAAAACAGATAAAACGAAATACTGAAACTAAAAAAATACGTCCTACTTTGACAGGTTAATTTGTATGATAAACCCTATCAGCAGGCAAGTACTCAACAAATTAAATGGCGTTAAGATAGTTATACAAATCATCATCTGAATTTACGTTGAGTTTTTTGCGCAATCGGGAGCGGCTTATATAAACGCTGGAAGGCAGTATGTTTAATATATCGGCTATTTCTTTGGAGTTTAAGCCTATTTTAAGGTAGGCACAAAGACGCAAATCGTTGTTAGACAGGTGAGGGTATAGTTCTCTTAATTTTTGGAAAAACTCCTGATGCAGTTCGTCCATCTGTATTTCAAAAGTTTTGTCTTCTACCGATATAAAAGAATCTAGTAGTCTTTGCATTTCGTTTAGTATTTTTTTAGAGGCAGAAGGGGTTTGCTGGGCTGTTTCGCATTTTTCTTTCAGGGTAAGCAGCAGCCTGTTTTTGTCTTCGTTTTCTTTAGCTTTGTTGGTAAGCTCTATGGTTTTGGTTTTCAATTGTTTTTTAATCTGATCGTATTCTGCCTGTAAGCGTTCTTGCTCCAACAGCATAATTTCTTGTCTGTGTTTTTCGGCTTGTTCGTGCAACGATTGTTGTTGGAGTGTTAGTAAATGCCGCTCTTGTTTTTTTAGCATTACCTTTTGCCTTACCCGAACAAGATAAACCAATAATACAACAAATAGGCTATAGAGCAGGTAAGCATACCAGGTAAAATACCATGGTGCATCAATGCGAAAAAACAGTGTTGTGGTTTCGGTAATATTGCCGTTTACCATTGCCCTTGCAAAAAGAGTATATTTACCATGCCTCAAGTTTTTTAACCCAATGATATTGCGTGCAGACCAAGCGCTCCATTCATCGGAATTATTTAATCGGTATTGGTACAGAACCTCATCTTTATTGGGTATCACATATTCCACCTCAATATTATTATATTGATATGGAATAGAAGCATCGGGAAACACAGGCAACATGGTTTCATTTTTGAAAGCTGTTATTTTTCGCAAAATCGGTTTAGCTAAATTGGTCTGATTGGAAATGTTAATGGGGGTTTGGTTAAACCTAAGGGCAAAACCATTGTAAACAGGAAAAAACTCCACTTCCGAGTTTAACCTTACCGGCTGAAAAATACCGGGCAACAACCCTACTATTGATGTGTGGGTTTCTACCGGAGTTTTATTGATTAACTGCTTATCCTTGTGGGAGTAGGTGTATTGAAATTCATCGGTACCCACTTGTATTTGGTTATTATTTTTAACCAAATGTGGTTCGTTGCCTTCAAAATCCTTTTTCAATAAAATAATTCTATTGGCAGGATACAATTCATTGTTGAGTTCTGCCCTAATAATGCCGTAGTTAGGTATATTTACCCAAAGAACATTATCATTTTCAATCATTAATTGATTACAAGATCCCAGTATTAGTTCCATTTGTTTCCAAAAAGTCCAGCTATTGCCGTTTTTTTTAAAAATGGAAATGCCATTGTAAGAACCAGCAAGCAGGTATTCGTTTTTGTAAGGCATAATTGCCCATACGCCATGATGATTGCTCAGTCTTTCGGGTTGTTTTTGGTTGTTTAGCATAAACAAACCTTGGTCGTGCCCAATCAGCAAGGTATTGTTTATATTTTGTAGTGTCCAAACCTGTCCTTCTGTTTGAGGTACAAGCGTAAACCGGTTATACTCGGAATTGTTGTTCAGGTCTTCCCAGTTAGCCCAAAATAATCCCTGATTGGTTCCAAGGTAAAACAGATTGTCTTTTAGCAGAGCGGTGTAGCCGGCACCAAAATCTCCCCGATAATCGTAAAAAAAGGTAACATTTTGGCTGTAATCTAAGTAGGAAACGCCATAATCCATACTTAGCCACAGTTTTCCTACAGAACTGTAATGCAGGCTCAAAATGGTATTATTGGGCAGCCCTTTTAGTTTGTTAATCTGATGTATTAACCTGCCCTCTGAATTGCTTATAAATAAGCCTTTTAGTACAGTGCCAAATGCTAATAGCGAATCATTGATTTGCTCAAAACAAAACACCTTAGCTGTTTTTAACTCTTTGGATACTTCACTGAGTATAGGGCTGAGTTTACCCGATTCTAAAGTAAACAAACCCGAATTTTTAGTTACCAATACGGTTTTGTTTTGCTCCCGATAAATGCCTATGGGTTCAATTCTGGTATTTTGAGGAAAATCTGCTACCGGTGTTAAAGCTAAGCCGCTCAATACCAACAATCCCTTTTTTTCATCGGCAAAGTAAAGCGAATCTTTTAACCTAAAACTACCGCTAAATTTGTGGGGGGCAGCAATCTTGGTTAATTGTTTGCCTTTATACACATATATGTTGTAGCCCGACACAAACAGTATTTTATCTCCCAACTCATAGGTATGCCAAAATTCTTCATTAATTTCTTTGAGGTCTTCACCAAAAGCGTACAAAGAGGTGTATTCAAACTCATTAAACTTATTTTTATTCCAAACGCCAAAATCTAAATCAGACCCGGTATAAATGAGCGAATCGCTTTTTACTACTACCGAACGGGTAAATCCTGCACTGCCTTTGTAGCTTTTCCACGTTTTACCATCGTATTCTACCAATCCCTTATCGGCAGCCATGTAAACAATACCGTTTGGGGCAGAACCGATAGCCCATATTTTGCCCTTATTTTGGTACTGTGCAGGGGTAAAATTTTGTAATAAAGGCATACCTTTTTCGGCAAATATCTGTGCCCGGCAGGTAAGTGTTCCCCAAATAAGTACCAATAAAAATGCCGCCGTTGTTTTCAACTATGATAACTGAATTTGGTTTTAATTTTCTGAACCTGCAAAAAATAGTTCTCTGACAAATTTGTTGATGGCTTGTTTTTTTGGGCACCAGTGTAAAGATGAAACCCTACCTGTTGCTGAAAAACTACAGAAGCTAAAAAAATGGGGCTGTCTAAAAAGTCCACATCTTGCACACATTTACACAGAACTACTGTTTTTCTTGCTTTTAATCAGTCATAAACAAATCTGATTTTGTGCAATTTAACTGAGTTTCCGACTTTTTAGACAGCCTCAAAAATAACAATTTTACTTAGTAAACAATCAACTTTTGTACTTGAACAAAGCCGTTACTTGTGAGTAGTTTTACCACATATACGCCTTTTTCCAAGTTACCGGTGTTTAATTGCGGGGTATTTGTAGTTAAGATTTGCTTTCCGCTTAGGTCAAACAGTGTTATTTGTTTTACCTCCGCGTTAAAATGAACCTGGGCGCCGGTTTGAACCGGATTGGGGTACAATTTAATTTGGTTTTGCGCCTGAATGGGTTCGCCAATAGAGACGTTAGTGTCGTAGAAATACACATTATCCACAAAAACGGTATTAGCGCCGGTGGGCTGCCCTACCAATATGAGCTGGGCTATGTTTTGGCGGTTGGTTAAGCCGGCAAAATCGGTTAGCGGAATGTCTAAACTTACCCACTGACCTTGTGCGGGTGAGGTAATGTTTACCTGATGCTCGGTATCATCGCCGCCGCCAAAACCGCCGTCGGGTCCAAAATCAACCAATTTTATCCCGAAAAAGGTAAAATCTGCCGACCAAACATCTAAGTGGAAATGGGTCATGGAGGTAACGTTTATTTGGTTGGCTACGGTTTCGATGCCAACAAAATCTAAAGCCGAGTATTTTTTGGTAGGATTGCCGGCAATTTGAACATCGGTAAGTGTTGCGGCAGACCAATCGGTGCGCCAAGTATCTACGGGCACGTTGGTATAAGCATCGCTAAACATAGAAATAACAAAAGCCTCAGGGCGAGTAGGGGTGGGCGCTGCCACGGTAGGCTCGGTAGCGCTGCCGCCTCCACTGTAAAAATATACATTGTCCACAAAAACGGTATTAGCGCCGCTGGGCTGCCCTACCAATATGAGCTGTGCTATGTTTTGGCGGTTAGTTAAGCCGGCAAAATCGGTTAGCGGAATGTCTAAACTTACCCACTGACCTTGTGCGGGTGAGGTAATGTTTACCTGATGCTCGGTATCATCGCCGCCGCCAAAACCGCCATCGGGTCCAAAATCAACCAGTTTTATCCCGAAAAAGGTAAAATCTGCCGACCAAACATCTAAGTGGAAATGGGTCATGGAGGTAACGTCTATTTGGTTAGCTACGGTTTCGATGCCAACAAAATCTAAAGCCGAGTATTTTTTGGTGGCATTGCCGGCTATTTGCACATCTTCCAATGTTGCGGCAGACCAATCGGTGCGCCAGGTATCTACGGGCACATTGGTATAGGCATCGCTAAACAAAGAAATGACGTTGGCTGCCGGCTGGGTGGGAGTGGGCGCTGCTACGGTAGGCTCGGTAGCGCCGCCGCCGCCACTGTAAAAATACACATTGTCCACAAAAACGGTGTTAGCGCCGCTGGGCTGCCCTACTAATATCAACTGGGCTATGTTTTGGCGGTTGGCTAAGCCGGCAAAACTGCTGATGGGAATGTCTAAACTTACCCATTGACCTTGTGCGGGCGAGGTAAAGTTTACCTGATGCTCGGTATCATCGCCGCCGCCAAAACCGCCATCGGGTCCAAAATCAACCAATTTCACGCCGAAAAAGGTAAAATCTGCCGACCAAAGATCTAAGCGGAAGTGCGTCATACCGGTAATGTCTATTTGGTTGGCTACGGTTTCGATGCCAACAAAATCTAAAGCCGAGTATTTTTTGGTGGCATTGCCGGCTATTTGCACATCTTCCAATGTTGCGGCAGACCAATCGGTGCGCCAGGTATCTACGGGCACATTGGTGTAAGCATCGCTAAACATAGAAATGACGTTGGCTGCCGGTTGGGTGGGGGTGGGCGCTGCTACGGTAGGCTCAGTAGCGCCGCCGCTGCCCGATGAGAAGGTGATGTTGTCAAAATAAATGATGTTGTCTTGGGTTCTGCCGCCCAAATCAAAATCGGGGAAAATAATAATTTGGTCTAACTGTCCTTCACTGGCGGGTGGGTTGATGAAACTTGAAAAATTAAAGGTTAGCTCTTCCCACTGGTTTACCAGTGTATTAGCCACCTTAATTTCTCCTTGTGACCAGCCGGTAGGAGCGGCAAATTTGATGCCTACATCGCTGATAACCGATTTCCAAACCATTATTTTAACAATAGAGGTGTTTGGGTTAAGCTCAAAGGATCCAAGGTCGGCGCCATGTAATGACTCACAACCTGCCCAAGGATTACCCGCTTGGAGTGCGGTAAACTTAGCCACCGTAGCAGAGGTATTGATACCGGAGGGGTCGGGGTTAGGAATGATTTCTACAGGGGGATTGGTGGCGTTTTCAAACACCGTCCAAGTCCATGCAGCGCCATTTCCACCCGATTCAAAATTGATAGGGGCGTTTTGTGCAAAACTCCAAGAAACTGCTGCACTAAGCAACAAAAAAAGTATGAACTTTTTCATGGTAAAGTAAGATTTGGTTAAGAATAAAAAATTATTAAAAATTAACGATAAGCAAAAAAGATTTCCCGATGAAGTGTGTAACAGCCGGAAACAGGTTAGAAAACGGGTTCATATACTGCATGAGGTTGCACTATATGCTGCACTGCCAATTTAGGTGTTCGGTCGGTTTTGAATAAGCCCCAGTGTTTTTCGGGCTCCATGGGTTCGTGCGAGCCTTTCCACAATTCGTCAAAGGCTTCAAAAAAGAAAACAAGGATATGCTCCTGCTCAACCCATTGCATCAGTTTTTCAAAGTAGATATTTTGGTACGTTTCGCTCACGTGTTCGGGGTTAATACCCTTGCCATTAGAGTTTGTAGCCCATCCGGCTTCGGTAATTACCACCGGTTTGTGCGGATATTTTTGGGCTACGGCGTGGTAATTTTCCTTTGTATAATCGAGCGCTTCGGCAATGTGTTTGTACTCCCACACCGGATAGGTATGAATAGAAATAAAATCTACCTCATGGGCTACTTGTTCCATTTTGTAGAGCCAGGGTGCATAGTTCTCACAAAAGGTAACAGGTTGTTTGGCTTTTTGTTTAACCTGTTGCACATAAGCTGCCACCTTATGTTCGGGCACGTAGTGGTCTGTCCAGTCCACACAGGCTTCGTTACCTACCGATAGGGCGAAAATAATATCGGAATACTTGTGGGCAAACTCAATGAGGCGGTCTATTTTTTTCCGGTTGCTAACGGCGTTTATTGCCAATTGCTCTTCGGAGTAAACGCCGCCATGCCAGGGGCAGTTAAAGTTGTTCATTTCGGCTTCTATGTATGCGCCCTGCATTACCTTAAAACGGAGTTTTTCGTTTCTGATAACCTCCATAACGGTTTTGGCGTGTTGGTCGCAGTCAAATAAGCGGAGATATTGCCAGTGGTTGTGCAGCAGAAGTAAATCTTCCTTTACCTCCTCATAAGAGGGATAAATGCCGCCGGGCTGTTGCCCGTTTCTAAAACCCGAGTAACATATTGCTCTGCCGGGTTGTATGTTTAGCTTTTGATGTACTTTCATGGTTAAAATTTCAGTTTACCTTCACTATTCCAAATACCCCAGTAAGCTCCCACTTCGCCCTCTGTGCTTACTTTCCAAGACTCATCAAAAGATGAGAAATAGAACACTTCTATATTTTTGTCGTTTGCCCAAAGTTGGGTATTTACAAAGTATTTCAGTGCGTTGAGCATTGAAGGGTGGGCATTGCCTAAACTTTCGCCTTTGCTGGGCCAGCCGGTTTCGGTTATGATTACGCGTTTGCCGTTAGCTGCCTCACCCGCCTGCCGGTACATAGTTTGCATGTGGGTTAAGGCATCTTTAAACTCGGTGCCCTCCCAGTAAGGGTAACAATTACAAAGCACCACATCACACATATTAGTTATTTGTGGTTTTTGCACAAATTCGTAGTAGGCATCTACATAACCCACCGGCACGTGAGGAATTGCCTTTTTTACCATTTCTATGTAGTGCAATAACTGGTCTTCGGTAAGGTCTTTACGGTACAACACTTCATTGCCTACTGCGGCTATATCAACATAACCGGCTTTGGCTAAACTAATTAAACCTTCTATTTCCTCTTGGTTTTTTTGGGTATCGCTGCCTAACCAAGCGCCTACTAATGTTTTTAAACCCATTTCTTTAGCCACTTTGGGTATAATTTCGTTTCCTTCTATGCACGAAAAAGACCTTACCCATGAGGTATAACGATACAATACCTTCATTCTGCGCCTGATTTGGTCTTCCGAAATGATGTCGCCGGGTTTTTGTCCTTCTTCGTAAAGGCTGAAACAAAAGCCATGCACCTTATTGTACAGTATTTCCAGAAATAAATTCCGAATTTCTTCTTCCGACATGCCTTCTAAATAATTGGCTTTGGCATCATCGGCGGAGAATTTGTAGCTGAGAAATTTATCTGCTCTGTATGACATAATTTGTGTTTTTTGCGTAGTTAATGCAATTTGGAAGGGTTGAATAGTATTTACAGTTTAAAGTTCGCCGCGTCTTCTAACCAACTCTTCTTTAATTTCGCGGGCTTTATCTTCTGATAAGTCATAGTTCCACATCACCCAAATGGCTAAACCTGCGGTGGCTGCGGGAATTAAAATATCGGCAAGACGCAGGCGGGTTAGGGTTTCGGCAGTTTGTATGACTTCGTTTTGGTCAAAACCAACTAATTTTAAGACCAAACCGCCCAATACCAAAGCTAAACCCTGCCCCAGTTTTACCATCCACCAGTAAATAGCGCCAAAGGTGCCTTCTTTTCGGGGCATACCGTTGTTAAGTTCGTCAAGGTCGCATACATCGGCGGTCATGCTCATCATAAGGGTAAACAGCCCACCTATACCAAATACCATTAAGGGAATGGGCATAAAAATGAGCCATGGGTTATCGGGGTTAAAACCCCACCATTTAAGGCTGTATCCTACCATAGAAATTGCCGTTGAAATAATAAAGGCGTTTCGTTTGCCCCATTTATCAGACATCCAACTGATAACCGGAATAATTAAAAACGCGGTTGTTATTGCACTAATGGTAGAAAACCAAGCAGGCCAGGTGCCGGCTGCTCCATAATTGCCCTTAAACATGTAAAACACAATGATAAAGTAGCTGAAAGAGGCTACCATCTGAAAACCATTAAATACTAAAAAGGTAGCGCCACAGAGTTTAACAAAAGGTTTGTTCTTAGAAATTTGAATCATAGATTTTACCAAGCCCTTTAAGTTGGTAAATATGTTCTTAAAAGTAAGCTCTGCCCTGTTGGTAAGGTTAGATTGGTCAACTTCTTTGCAAAACAGCGCCGGCATAATGCCAAACAGCAAACATACGGTACCCACAACAACAGAGAGCTGCCTAACTCCTACGGCTTGTGTTTCGAACAAATTGGGGTTGGCAATAAGCACCCAAAACCAAGGCACTATCATCCATGAAATTTGCCCGATGGTTTGGGCAAAAGCCATTAACCGGGTTCTTTCGTTGTAGTCAAAAGTCATTTCGTAGCCCAGCCCTATGAGTGGCGTAGAAAAAATGGTATTGCCGGTGAGGTAAATGATAGAAAAAATAAGAAAATACCAGAAATTATATGTTTGTGAGTTTTCGGCATAAAGCTGCCACAATAACATAAAAAATAAGCCACTCAAAATAGCGCCTACAAAAATATACGGTCTTCTTCGCCCCCAGCGCGATTGGGTATTATCTGAAATGTAGCCCATAATGGGGTCAGAAAGGGCATCGTAAATACGGGGCAATCCGCCAAGTAAGCCGGCAAGGAAAGGGTCCATGCCAAATGCCGTTAGCAAAAAGAAAGAGAAAACGCCTAACGAACCGGGCAGTAGGTTATTAACCAAGTGCCCTGCGCCAAAAGCTGCCTTTTGGATAATAGGAACTCTGTCTTTGGGGGGTGTTTGATAGTGCGACATAATGTAGTTGGTTTAAGTGTTTGCTATTTGGAGCTGTTGTTATTGTTTGCAAATACAACGGTTTGTATTGCCTTGCCACTTATAGAGAGTGTGGTATTTTTTCCTGATACTGCAAGTTGAATGCTTTTTGGTTTGGGGGTGGGGTTAAACAGTACTACGGCTATGGTATTATCGGGGTTAAGGGCGGCGGTAACCATAATTTCATCATCGGTATTGGTAAAGCCTATTCTTATTGCGCCGGGTCGTATAAACCTACTAAAATGAGCCATGGTGTAGAATAATGGGGTAAAATATACTTCATCGGCATCGGGGTCTGCAATAACGGGGGCAATGCACCAGTTTTTTGCCCAGTTGGGTCCGCCTTGCTTGTTTAGCGCCATGTTCCAGTCTATCCAGCCATCTACGTGGTTATTAAGGCAGCCAATAATATCGCGGGCATATCTAAAAACCGGCACGTACTTAGGGTGGAGGTGTTTTTTTTCGGGCGGCGCCCAGTCCCAGCCCCAGTCGGTAGCTTCTTTTGACCAGTACCAAGCATCGTCTTTCCATCGGGGTACTTGGGCATCTATGCAGGCTTCGGTTTGAATGAGGTGTTTATCGGGCGCTTTGTTGTAGGCGTATTGGAGGGTGTGAGGAAAGTAATCAACCGTACTGCCGTACCAATGCAAGGCGGTGCCGGCAAAGTATCGGGCTGCTTCGGCATCATCATACATGGCATCAACCCATTCTTTGAGTTCCTCGTCTCGGTTTTGGTCGTAGCCCAAAATTTTTACCTCTTCTTTGTGTGCTTGCAGGGTAGGACCCAAATGGTTTTTAACAAAAAGGTTCATTTCTTGCGGGGTAAAGTGCATACTCTCCCAGTTGCTGTCGTTTCCGAGGGGTTCGTTTTCTACGGTTATGCCCCATATATCAATGCCTTGTGCGCGGTAGGCTTGCAGGTATTTGGCAAAAAACAAAGCCCAGGTGGGGTAGTACTGCGGCAGCAGTTTTCCGCCGCGCCAGCTTTGGTTGTCTTTCATCCAGGGTGGCGCTGTCCAGGGCGAGGCAATAATTTTAAAGCCATCTTTTGATACTGCGCGGGCATCTTTTATGAGTGGGATAAGGTCGTTTAGGTCTTCGGCAATAGAGAAATGTTCCAAAAGCGTGTCGGCAGCAATGGGGGCAAAGGAATAATTACCCACTGAAAAATCGCAGGAGTTGATATGGGTTCGGGTTAAGGAGTATTTAGCTCCCGATTCGCCAAAATAGGCTTCTATCACCTTTTGTCGGTTTGCTGTACTTAGTTGGTTGAGTACGGTGGCAGAGGCTTCGGTAAACGAGCCACCAAAACCGGTAATGGTTTGGTATTTTTGGTTAGGAAGGATTTGTATTTTTGCCTTTTGGGCAGTGTGGGCAAACTTGGTTATGGGTGTGAGGCGGTTGCCGCTTTCCGATGTTTCAAAAACGGTTATTTCGTGCCGGGTGGGGTAGGTAAAGCGCACCATTAGCAACCATGCTGCAAACAGAAAAAAAGTAAGGGCAAAGAGTAGTTTCATGGCATAACGGGTGTTTAATGGTGGTGGTGATGCAGTTTTTCCATTTCGGCAGCGGTAGGGGGCGCATTCACCTCACTCAGCAGCGAGTCTAAGTTGCCGTTGTAGGTTTTGGTAATGGGTTTACCATCTCGGGTTAGCCCTTTAAGGGTTCCGTTGTTTACCAAATCCCAAATGGGGTACTTGGCTTGCGATTGCAAATTGATGAGCCCGAAATGGTTTTCAGAGCCGCCCGGATTTTTGGCATCTTTCCATTGCTCATCAAAGGCTTCAAAATAAAAACAGGTTAAACCCGCCTTTTTGGTCCACTCTTGCATGAGTTGGTAATACCTGCCCGATTTGTACTCATCGGTAGCGCGCGAGCCTTTTTTACCGTATCGCTCATTAGATTGGGTAGCCCAGCCGGTTTCGCCTATATGAACAGGTTTATCCACGTTTAAACTTTTCATGTATGCCACCACGCTTTCATACTGGCCAACAGCATAATCTCTTGCCCTAAGCATGGCAGCCTCTGTTTTTTGCAAGTTGGTTAAGGAGTCTTCGTTTTCGGGCAATACCCAAAAATGGTAATTGTAGTGCGTATCGTGCATGGGGTAGGTGTGCATCGATATAAAGTCCACAGCTTTAATCAGTTGGTTCAGCGCTTCTACATGGTATTCGGCATCGCCACCGCCCCATGAGGCAAAGTTGTCGGAGCTGGTAATCCAGAGTTCTTTGGGCAGTTCGCCCGTTGCTTTTAGGCTTTGGAGGTGGTTTACCCATTTCAGGATAACATCGGGTTGTACGTAATAATGTGCAGCCCATTTTACCATAGCCTCGTTGCCAACGGCTATAATTTTCACTATATCGGGATACTGTTTGGCTAAGGCTACGGCTCGGTCAATTTCGGCGGCGTTTTTTTCACTTTCCTCGTTGTGGTTGGGCGGCAGTTCTGTCCAAGCATTTTTGCAGTCTATCCAAGCGCCCAGCATCAGGTACATTTCAAACTTTGGGTCTTCTTGTTTTAGTTCGGTAATGGCTTTTAGCAAATTGGAGGCTTCGGCTAAATAAACATTGTAAGTGCGCAGCAATTTGAAACCCATAGCCGAGAGTATTTTCATGTCTTCTTTAAGCTCGGCAATGGTGGGCTGCACCTCTCTTGATTTTTGCCTATATCCGCCATAACTGATAGCCGGATAAGCCGGATTGCCTAAAATATCGGCAGCCGTTGTATTGGCAGCGCCGGGTTTATTGCTTTTGTACTTTGCGCAGGCAATAATGAGCAAAAGGGCTGCAATGAGTAGTATATAGGGTAGCAGTTTGTCCATTTTGTGTTCCGATTCTTAATAAGAAAAAGCGGCTTTTATCTTAATTGTGTTTGAGGAATAAACACCGTAATTTTTTTCACTGCATTAGTGCGTTGAAAAATGTGCATGGCGGTTTGTTCGTCTAAAGTAGTGTTGTTGTTTGTGGCGGTAGAGCCATCGGTGTAGGTTATTTCTAAGGCTGTTTTATCTGATAATTGGTAAATTACCGGAGTTTGGCAATAGGTAAAACAAATAGAGTTTGGCTCTAAGGTTAAGGGCAACAGCTCCTGTCGGGTGTTTATGTAGTAAATGGTTTGGGCTTGGTCAAGAAATTCTTTTTTTCGGAGCAGGCGGGGCTCAAAGTGCAACCTGCCATTGTTTACGGCTACACCCAGCTCGCCCAAACTCACTAAAATATCTTCTTTTACCTGTCCGGTCATACCGGGCTGTTGTGCGCCTTTGTGTAGTGGCGTGTGTGAGTAGGGGTCGGTAGGAAAAGCGCCGTATAATTGGGGGTCTTTGTGTACGCCAATGCCTTCTGCTATTTGGTAGTAATGCTCTATGATGGCATTTACTACCACTGTATCTGCTTGTAGTTTCAGGGCGCTTAGGCAAGCCTCCTGCACAGCTAAATGCAGCTTAGAAACCATGTGCCAGTAAATAGAACCTAACCCCTCGTAAGCAAAAAAAGTACCCGACCTGCCGGTAAATGCTTTGTGATTAAATACCGATTCAAAGATGTTTAAAATGGTTTGCGTTTCTTTTTTAACAAGGGGCTCATAAGTTGGCGGCAGGTTGGCTAAGGCGGTTTTTACATCGGCGGCATTATTAAAGTTTCCGTTAAAATGGTAGCCGCCCTCTATATCATGGTTAATGATTTGAAAATTTTGATGCTCCATCAGCCGTTGCAGTAGTTCCGATTGTTGAACCAATTCTGATGGGATATTATTTTTTTGTAAAAAGCCGGGCAGTTTTTTATTAGGATACAGCAGGTAACTGTTTTGGTCTGGGCGATACAATTGGCTGTTTCGGAGCGAGTGTAGCAATTGTAGCGTTTCATCGGGTGTTAAAAATCCGGAACTGATGACCGCCACCTGCCCTTCGAGCATTTCTTCCAAATGAGATACGGCAATTTCGCTATCGGAAATGGTAATGAGGTTATAGGCGTGGTACAGGTGGTCGGGTCGGCGGTTTGCTTTAATGGCATGTTCAACAAAGCGCAGGGCAACCTGCAAAAAGTTGGCAATAGCGCTCAGGTTTAGCAATGTTACCTGTCCGCTAAAACCGGCGTTGTATATGGTGGTTCGGTAGTTGCCGGCTGCCTGCCCCAGCGCATCGGTCAGTTTTTTTCGGGCTTGGTTGTTTATGTTGCCGTTCAGCAGATGCTCATTGGTGTGCAAAGCAGCAGCAATGGCGGTAAAGTAGTGGTGCAATTCTTCGGAAACCTGAATGCCGGAAACAGGAGAATGGGGCAAAACGGATTCAAAAAATTTCAAAAATCGCCTTAAATAATACAGTGTAACCATAGAAACACCATTGCCTACCAGTGCGTTATTGGCATCGTTCCACTCGGGGCGCTGGGTGTTCATCCAAATTCCGGCTTCGGGAATAAAATTGGCTATTTTAGCCAATATGGTTGCCAGAATTTTTTCTAAAAAAGTTACCCGATGTATGTTGTTTTGGCTGTTGGATAACAATGCGCCATCAGCGCCCATTTGAATTGTTTTTTGCCTGATTGCTTTGTCTGCCGTTTCATCAAAATCAATGGTATTTTTGGGGTCTTTCAGTATATCGGCATAAGGTTTTATTTTGTAGGGCACATTGGCGTACACAAAATAGTTATGGTTAAACAAATTTACTAAGGCAGCGGGTTTGTGTTGGTAAAAGAACTCCAAAAATTTGAGCAGGTAAATAATTTGGTGGTCGCCCCAGTAACCTATATAAGACCATGGGTTATCGTGTTCTATGGTTTCCCAGTCAAATCCGCCTTTGGTGAGGCGGTAGGGGTTGTAGCCGTCAAAGGTAGAGGCATTTAAAAATTTAAAAATCATGCCTTCCACAAAATCGGGATAAGCATGTGCCAAGGCTTCCCAGTTTTGGAAAATATCGCGCCAGTTGCCCTCGTAATCTAATACTTTTGAACCGTCTAACTCATTGGTGGTATTGATAGAGAAATAGTTCCACGGGCGGCTGGGGTCGCCGTGTCGGCGGCTAAATTTGAGTGGCAGGTATTCTTTGGCAAGCCTTATGAGGTGGGGGTTGTTGTATTGTTGTAAGAGGTTGTCCAACTCAAATTTATCAAACGAGGGTTTGAGGGCGTTTACAAAAGGTTGGTTTTGTTGGTAGAGCAGTTTATTAGCGCCGGCAAGGTAGGCAACAAAATCGGCTTTGTCTATTTGGTAATTTTGGTCAAAAATGCCGCCACGCATAATGTTAAACAGTACATTGGCGTAGTGTCGGGCATCTTTCAAGGTATCGGCGGTAAAATGCAGTCCATCGGCGGCGGCTACCAATTGTTGCAACTGTTGGTCGGCGGCGGCTATATCGGCTTCTATGAGTCGGTTTAGGTTTTCATTTGATTGAATGCGGTGGTTGAGGGCAATTACCTGAGCCTGATTTTGGTTTACATTGGCTATAATTTTCCAATTTTTGGAGGTGTTAGCCGGCAAATGCAGCTCGGCGTGAATAAAATAAGCTCCTTTTTCGCCTTTTACATCATACTCCTCTTGTATGGGTTGATTGTTTCTGAAATTGTTCAGTTGCAAGGAGGAGAGCAGATAGGTGGGGTTTGGCAACCCCAAAGACCAAGCCAAATTAGCCTTTAATGCTTCGCTGGGTTCGGCTTTATCCACAATGATGGCGCTGAGGGCAAAAATTGCCAAACCCGAATGTTTAACCAACTCTGTGCGCTTATACGCATCGGCTAAATTGCTGGTGGTCATTTGGAGTTGGCTGTTTATACCATAAGGCATCACATTTTGGAGTCCGTCTAACACGGTTATGTGGTAGTCATTATCAGAGTGGTTAAGTAATTCTGCTATTTTGATAAAGCCAAATTCATCGCCCGTAGTCCACCGGTATTGGAAAGTTAAAGCTAAGGATTGGTTAATTTCCTCAAACATAACCTTATTGCCTTGCAGGTTTTTATACAAGTTTCGGGTTATGGTGTGCCGGTCGTTATTTCGGTCAGAGAAAGGCTCCCACAGGTAAACATTTCCGTTTGCAGCTATCCTTAAAATGGTTTTACTACCGGTAGTATCTGCCAGCTCGGTGAGTTTGTCATCGGTATAATAAGGAAAGAGGGCATACTGCGGGTTTTTGCGTCCGGCGGTAAGTCCACCATTGCTTGCAATAAACATCCAATGATTGGAGGGGCTTACTACGCTCATTAAAAATGGGCGCATCAAATGGTGATTGGTTATTTTAAACCATTTTTCTTGTTCAAAGGCTGTAATGTTTACGGGCACGTTTTTGCGCTTTTAGTTAGAGGAGTGAGGTTTTGTTTTAGTTGGAGTAGGCGGTTGCTTGCAGTGGGCTACAAGCAACCGCCCATAAAAAAGATATCTATTTTAAAAAGAGTGGTAAATTAGTTGGCTTCTTGGTAAACCCTAACATAATCTATGGTCATGGTTTGCGGAAAAGGGGTTTCCTCCGTAGGAAAACCTACGTAATTACCGCCAACAGCCACATTAAAAATGAGGAAAAAGGGGGAGTTAAAAACCCATTCACCGGTTAAATCGGCAGGCTCAATGCGCTGATAGAGGTAGTCATTAACAAAAAAGTCAATTCTATCCGGAAACCACTCTACGGCAAAGGTGTAAAAATCGGTATCAAACCTGCCATTGGGTAACCCGTAAGCCTTAGAAATGGCATTACCGCCCGAATAGCCGGGTCCGTGTACTGAACCGTTAATGATATTGGGTTTTTGACCGCGTAGTTCCATAATATCTATTTCGCCGCACTGGGGCCAGCTTACCGTTTCTATATTAGAGCCCAGCATCCATATAGCGGGCCACAAGCCGGGTCCGTAAGGTGTTTTTACTCTTGCCTCAAAACGTCCGTAAGTTTGCTCAAACAGACCTTGTGTTTTAATTCGGGCAGAGGTAAAGGCTGCTCCGGCAAAAGATTCGCGTCGGGCGGTAATGCGTAAATTGCCGTTACCATCTAAACTTACGTTTTGCGGGCGGTTGGTGTAGTATTGCAATTCCTGATTACCCCAGCCGTCTCCGCCTCTGCCTATATCGTAAGCCCATTTGGCGGGGTCGGGAGCGGCGCCTTCCTCTCCGTCAAATTCGTCGCTCCATACCAA
This sequence comes from Bacteroidetes bacterium UBA2322, assembly GCA_002345145.1. Classification (GTDB taxonomy): domain Bacteria; phylum Bacteroidota; class Bacteroidia; order Chitinophagales; family UBA2359; genus UBA2359. Next base: position 9,217 of record DDVC01000158.1, on the reverse strand, counting down.
TTGCCAGTTGCGCGGCTCTAATTTTTGAAAATCATCGGGTTTGCAACCGCTAAACAGGAGTGCTGTGAGCAAAAAGGCGGTAGCTGCCTGTATAAATGTCAGTTTACAGATTGATTGCATGGTGGAGTGTTTTTTACTTTCGGAAATAAAGGTTGTCGAGGTAAATGGTGCCGTTGCCGTCAAATTTAAACTGAAAAACATTGGTTAAATCAACAGGGGCAAAAGCCGATAGCGGTATGTCCATACTAACCCAGCCCGATGTGGGAACGGGCAGGGCGTATGCCGTTTCTATGGGTCCGGGGCTGATAAGGAACACATTAAGTTGCGAGGAGTTAGCCGTCCAAAAATCGAGGTGAAGGAAGGCATAATCCGATACATTTTGGTTGCTGCCCAATTGTATGCCTTGGTAGTTGAGCCCTGTGTATTTGAGGGTATTGTTGCCTTGTATGGGTTCTTGTGTTACCACAGTAGCTTGCCCCCAGTTTGGGTTAAAATCGGTGCCGGCTACATTGGTGTAGGCATTGCTAAAAATAGAAAGCACATCGGCTGGGCTGTGGGTGGGTGTGGGCGCTGCGGTGGTAGGAACTTGTGGCGGAGCGCTGTTGTTGTAAAAATACACATTGTCTAAAAACAAATTGGGTATAGTACCCGATAGTACAAGTTGGGCAAGATTGGCGCGGTTTGTCAACCCACTGAAATTGGAAAGGGGGATATCTAGGCTTACCCAGTTTTGGCTTGTAAGGACAGGAGCGGTAAAGGTTAGCTCATGCTGGGTATCGTCGCCACCGCCAAAAGTATTGTTGGGACCAAAGTCTATGAGCAATACCTTAAAGTTATTGGGCGGGTTGGTGGCATCGGGCGTCCAAATATCTAAGTGAAAATGGGTCATATTGGTAGCATTAATTTTTTGTGAGGTAAACTCAATGCCCACAAAGTTTAAGTTTCTGTATCGGATAACGTCATCGCCGGCTATGGTAATAAAAGATTCTTCGGCGGTAGAGTAGAGCCATCGGGTATTCCATGTGTCAATGGGTACATTGTTGTAGGCATTGCTGTACATCGAAATCACCTTATCGGCAGGTTGGGTGGGTGTGGGCGCTGGGGCAGCAGGCTTAACCGACTCACCTACGGAGTTAATGGTTAGCGAACCGGCAGCATCTATATTGCCCAGTTTAGCAGTAATAACCGCGGTGCCGGCACCTAATACGGTAACAACTCCGCTTGCATTTACCGTTGCTACATTAGTATTGGAGGAGGTAAACGTAAAATAGTTGTGGGTAACGTTTACACTTAGGTTTAAGCCGGTTGGCAAACTGTGGGTAGAAATTAAACCGGTAATTTGAATGGTTTCTTCATTTTCGGCAGCTACTACCACGTTTTCGCCGTTAAGTATGGCAGGGTTTTGGTGCGACAGTGTACCAAGTTTTTCAAATTTTACCTCATCTATCCAAAAGGTATAACCCTTGCCATCTTCGGGACCTTCGGAGTAGAACAACATGCCGCGCTCTGCCGTAAGTTTGGAGGCATCGGGCAGGGGAATGATGTATTTGTTCCAGCCGGTATTGAGTTGTAACCCGGAAATGGAAGCCTGATAGGTAGATTGCCCTAAATCGTTTCCAAAACCAATAATGTCGATAGAGGCTGTTTGTGATGCCTTAGCCCAAAAAGTTAAAGCATCATAACCCGATAAATCTCTGGGAACGCCGGTAAAGTATGCGCCGCCGGCATAAGCGCCGTTGGGGTCGCCAAAATTGGGCACAATAAACCGCATAGAAGCCGCCGAGTTATTGTAGGTAATATCTTCATCCACATCAAAAGCAGTGGGCACTGAGCCGCCAAAAGCAGCATAATTAAGTCCGCCGCTAAATCCGTCAATAAACACATCGGGATTGGAGGGAAAACCGGGCGCATCTAAGTCATCAACAGAGCGCTCACACGCTCCAAAAAGGAGCGAAAACATTGCAGTAACCCAAAGGTATCTGCGGGTAAAAGACCATATATTTTGCATAGTGGTGTGGTTTTTAGTTAGTTACCGATATTGATTTGAATATAAGTTCTTATTTCCCACTCGTTGCCATTGTCAAAACCTAAGGCGGTGGGGTCGGGCACAAAATTGCCGTTAGCATCTACTTTGGTAGTAGGAGCATAACGTGGCGAGTATCTGTCGAGCGAGCGCCAGTTGGCACGCAAACCTATACGGGTGGCGGGCTGGTCAAACCAATCGGGTTTACCCAGTGTGTTAGAAATGTCCAACATCCATTGCAGGGGGAAAGTGAGGTTAAAATCCCGATGGTAGTCATAGGGACCCCAGTCGTTTACCCGCACAAAAGAGTTAAGTTTAAGGGTTTTGAAAATAGCGCGCAGCTCGGCACCATAGCGGTTAATGGTACGGGCATCGCTGCCGTTTGCTTGTGCTGTGCCGCCATACAGGTTGGCAATAAAGCCAAAATCGGGGGTTAGTTTAGATACTATTCTGCCATGCACTTCCCATAAATCTTGTGCCGGGGCTGAGCCTGGGAAAGCAAACAGGGAGCGTCCATCGGGCAAAATACCAATGGCAGCATCTTGAATGGTGGGTAAATGGCGGTAAACTACACCGGCGCTGAGGGCAAATTTGGCATCTTCGGCACGGTCGTTATCCCATTCATACATCCAAGAGCCCGGGGTGGGGTCGTAGGTAAGCAATAGCTCGCCGGCAATGGTTTCTCTGTTTACCCTTACTACAAAGGGGTCTTCCAGAATGTTGCGGGGTCTGCCCGGTGCGGGCACCTCAAAGGGGATAGGACCTTCAATGGGTTTTTGCCATAAGAAGTTGGGGGCAATTTGGAGGTTGCCGGCCGAAACGGTAAAACCGGTAAGGGCGTTGTATTGGTTGCCGCTGCCACTGTCTTTTAATCGCCAGCCGGTAAAGGTTCGGGTATAATCGCCGCCGCCGTTGGCAACCAAGCCCATCACTGCCGATTGAGCATACCAATTTAGACGGTTGCCTTTATAGGTAAATTTAATTTTTCCGCCCCAGTTATCTTTATTGCTGATTTGGTCTTGGTAAACGCTAAACGTGCCATCGGCATTTTCGCGGGCAAGTTGAAAATCTCTGCCGTTGAGCGGTTGCCCGCCCCAAATACCGCCTATATCAATACCCAATTTACCAAAACTGCGTGCGGCATGAAGCGTAAGCCTTCGGGTAAGGGGTTGCGGAATGGCAAAAGAACTTTGGGTGTTGCCAATTCGGTCTATATCTTCATGAAAAATGCCGGTAAATTTAAACTTGCCCAATTCTTTGGTGTATTTTGCCAAAACAGCCGGGTTAGCTCCCCACCAAAGCTGCGGACCAAAAGCTACTTTTAAGCCCGATAATTGTTTTTTGCCGGCAAACTCCATTCCAAAAGGGGCTATACCGTTGTAAAGGTCAATCATGGGTCCGTAGTTGGCTTCGGGATACAAGCCAAAAAAGTCGCCTTCATACCCCCAGTGGTAATGTCCTGTTCGGTAAAAACCGGTTAGTTCAAACAGTTTATGGTCCCAGTGGTAGCTTGCGCTATACATCTGCACCCTGTTATTAGATTCTACGGTTACATTGCCGTTAGCGCCGGTGAGTATTACCGGTCGCCCTCTGTTTTCGTAAAAAATTTCGTTAATGGGGTTTTGGGCTACGTTGCCCAAAACGTTTACTGCTATACTGGCTCGCATATTGGGCGCCGGATTAGCCTCTACGCCTACAAAAAACGATTCCATGTGGTCAAACCCTTGTTGGTTGGGAAAAACCGGCGGCTTGGTGGGGTCGGGGTCTTTGGGTGTGGTAATTAAACTGCCGCCGGTGTTAAAGGTAGATAGGTCGGCGGTAAATCTGCTAAGTCTTATTTTTCGGAGTTTTTCCCCATCTAAGGCAGCTTTATCGCCCCGCGCCTTTAAAACGGCATCGGTAATAGATATTCTGTTAAACTGCTTTTGTACATCGGCAAGGGTAATGCCGGGCGCGTAGGGGTTCATGGTATGCACTTCTTTTAGCACATAGTAGGCGGCACGCGGGTACAAGGCGTAATGACCATTAAAATCGGTTGGACCTTTGGCACAAATACCAAACCATTCTTCGTTCATATTGTTCTCGCCCTTCTGAAAATCGCATTGATAACCGCCGTTAGCCCATGAAGCGTGGCTATCGTGTACGTCTAAATTGGTAGTTTGCCCATATTTCCACCAGCCATCGCTAAACTGAAAGGTGAACCCGCCAATAGAGTTGCCGGCTTTACCTAATCCGGCTGCGTTTTCGTAAATTTCTTTCCAGTTTCCGTGTGCATAATAGGCTTGGCACTGCTGGTCTTCCTGATTAGATTTTGCATTAAAGGCATCTGCCCCAAACTCGGTAAACAAAATGGGTTTTCCGTACTCCTTTTTTACGCGCTCAAAGGCATCGGTAAATGAAATACCCCTATACATGTTTGTTCCAAAAATATCTACGTCTTTACATTCCTGCGCTACGATGTCTAAAAAAAGTAAATCGCCGTTGCACAATGCAACCGGATGGTTATTGTCTATGCTTTTTATAGCCAGAGCGCCTTCGTTAAACATCTTATAAAGGTACAGGGCTTTTTTGGTAGAAGCTCTGTCTTCTACCGGTATATTTTCGGTTTCAGCGCCCTCCCAAAACAGCCCGTAGTTGTTTTCGTTACCCAGCAAATAGAGCAATAACCCGCGAGTTTGTTTGTACTCTTGCGCTAATTGTTTTACCTCACTCAATAGCAGCTCTTTCACGCGCGGGTCAGAATAATCGGTATTAGGTGTCCAAACACCATCTAACGAAAGTCCGTAGCGCCCAAAGGAGTGGTTGAGCATGGTGTAAATACCGTAGTTATCATAGATATATTCAATCCATTTTTTAGGAATTCCGGTGTAAACTCTAATGGTATTTACCCCAATGTGGTTTAGCATAGCCATTTCATTATCTAAAGCGGCTTTTATTTTTTCGGGCGGCTCGTTCCATAAACTGTATGAGTAATTAGTGCCAACGGGGAAAAAATCCCAGTTCATACCATTTATCATGAGCGGTTGCCCATCTACCAAAAGCGTAATTCCGGTTTCTTTTTTGTCTATCACTATTTTACCGGATTGTGCCGATAAGGTTAAGCTAAAACAAAAAAGCAGCAATAAATGAGTAAAATGTTTCACTTTCATAACGAAATTTAGGGTGGTGAATGTTTAAAGATTGGTTGTGGTAACTTAAGCCCGATAAAGATACTTTACATAGTAACAGCTATGGCATATACAATACCTATACAACAGCCATAACAGCCCTATTGCCGTAACACATCTTCAATTAAGATGCTGAAATTGAGGCTGTAATACATAAGAATATTTTTGCTTTTTATGAGCCTTTTTACCCAATGTAAGTGCTTTGTAAATAACACCAAAATTTGGTAACACCGGTGGGCTGTGGGTGCTAACCCATAGCCCCTATAAAATGAACCTATTAGACCAAATCAGAAAACTGTTTGTTATCAATACGCCCGATGATAAACCCGCCGTAAAAACCCATCTGCCGTATTGCTGCCCCGCCCAAACGTAATACCCGAAAAAGGCATCGTACAAGTAACCCCTTATGGCGGCAAACACGCCCCCATAAACGGCGTAATACTGCCCGTAAACCACCCCTTTTGGAACACCTACTACCCGCCAAACGGCTGGAACTGCCGGTGCGATGTAATACAGCTAACCCAAGACCAAGCAGAAAAAAAAGGAGTGGCAAATGAGGCGCAGGCAATAGGCGTGGCAAAAAATGCCGCCACCCAAGAATTATTTGAGCTAAATGTAGGAAAGCAAAAAGTTGTTTTTGATACAAATAAGCACCCCTACTTTACCCAAATACAAGGAAACCCAACGGAACTGAGCGCCGCAACAAACTACGGCATGAAAACCATAGGGCAAATTTACAATAATGCCGCCCAACTACCAGCCATACCACAATCCATTATTGCCTCTTATGCTGACCTTTTAGCATGGTGGAAACAAAATGCAGACGCCAATAATAACATTGTAGTAAAAACAGGAATAGAGACCATTATACTTGACCAAAAACTACTTAGCCACATGGGGCAACCCAAGCAGCGCAGCGAAAAAAGGTTTACCTATATCAATGAGGTTATAGCAGCAATACGGCAGCCAAATGAAGTATGGCAGCATTTTTACAGCCCAAGTGCATCTGCAAAAAAACAAACATTGACTACTACTTTTATCAAATACTTTCGCTCAAACCCTACATCCAAAAACCAGCCAATTTTACTTATAAAAGCAGAGCTAACAAATGGAGTCCTTACGGTAAAAACATTTTACACCGCAAAAGCCACAGATGCAGTAGGCTCAAAACACAGAAAAGGCATTTTGCTTAAAAAACAATAGGCTGCCCGCCAAATAATAGCAAGCAGCCTATATAAAGCACAATAAGCCAAGAGACTGTCGGCAAAGCGGGTTTCTACAGTAGCTTTATTGTGCAGATGCAAATATAAGGCAAAAAACCCAAACCGCCAAATCTTTTTTTACCATGCCCATTAAAAACACCAAAGATATAGCCAATATGCCCGCCCAAAGTAGAGACGCACGGCCGTGCATCTCTACTCATAAAAACAGGCGCACGGCCGTCGGGAAATTTCTTGCAACCGGGAGCAGGGGTACTTGTACCGCTTTTTTCAACGCTACAAGTAGCGTTGCTCCCCGTGCGTCTCTACTCATAAAAACAGGCGCACGGCCGTGCGTCTCAGGAACCATGCTGCCCTACGCCCAAATACACAACCAAGGCGGAACCATTATACAAAAACCCACCTTTAAACAACGCATCTACTTCTCATACCTTGCCCAAGAAGCATACAAATCGGGCAATACATCCATTGGTAACATGTATTCGGCTTTTAGTACAGCAAAAAAACTAAATATTGTAATAACAAAGCGCCAATTCATAGGCAACAGCGCCGGCTTAAATAAACGCATAACACGCCAAATACAAGCACGCCTAAGCCAAATCTTATTAACACCATAACCCCTAACTTTTAACGTCTTTCTTCAACCTCCGGTAATGGCTGGTTATTTGTGGTGGCATGAATATCTACAAGATTGTCATTTGCACCGGTAAACGAGCAATAAAACCTCTCCTTTTTTTAATAACACTTTTTAACTCAATTTTTTGTTACCACAAGCAACCGTAAGCAATTATTTTTCGTTTAGGTTTTAAACTTGGCATAGTTTTAGAAGTCTTTATACTGTCTATTGAAATTTACACCCCCAACTCTCCTGCCCTACAAACCATGACCTACATTAAATTACCCTCGCCGGTTTATAAAGCCACACAGCATACAGTAGCGCTGAAATTAGCGCTATTAGCTGTGCTTGCCCTGGTAGTTTTAGGCATTAATGTTTACCTATACACCCTAAAACAAACTCCACAACTGCCTTTTACCGAACAGTTAATTTCAGGTTTAATGCAGGGAGTGAAAAATTTGCTCGTATAAATTTACCCATACGCATACCTTCAACTGTATATACTAACAGCCCGATTGGAAGCTAACCAATCGGGCTGTTTTGTTTTATTACCTCTGCCCGCCTGCACTTCCTTTTCGGTTTATAGAGCTACCTTTGCACCTGATGTTTACTTCAACACCTACTTTTTTAACCCTCACTTTTTACCTTTTCATGCCCTCCCAGCGACAACTGTTTTTACAACATATAGCTCAAACCAGCGATGCGCCGCTCATGCTCGAAATTGAACGGGCAGAAGGGCTCTATCTTTATAGCCCCGATGGTAAACGATATACCGACCTTATTTCGGGCATTAGCGTGAGCAATTTAGGGCATTGCCACCCAAAAGTAGTAGCCGCCGTTCAGGAGCAGGCTGCCCAATACATGCACCTAATGGTATATGGCGAGTATGTGTATAGCCCGCAGGTGGCTTTGGCAAATTTGCTAACCCAACACCTGCCACCCTCGCTAAACAATGTGTATTTTGTAAACTCGGGCGCTGAAGCTACCGAAGGAGCGCTAAAATTAGCCAAACGCTTTACAGGCAGGGCAGAAATGGTTTCGTTTCACAATGCCTACCATGGCAGCACACACGGCGCACTGAGCATGATGGGCAGCGAGTTTTTTAAACGCCACTACCGCCCCCTGCTACCACAAGTACGGCACCTTACCTATAACAACTTTGACCACCTAAGCCAAATAACCACCCAAACCGCCTGCGTTATTGCCGAGCCGGTGCAAGCCGAAGCAGGTGTGTTGCTGCCGCAAAACAATTTTTTAACCGCCCTGCAACAACGCTGCACCGAAACCGGCGCTCTGCTCATTTTAGATGAAATTCAAACCGGCTACGGACGAACAGGCACCCTATTTGCCTTTGAACAGTGGGGTATTGTGCCCGATGTGCTGCTGTTGGCTAAGGGTATGGGTGGTGGGCTTCCTTTGGGCGCATTTATTGCCCGGCAAGAGGTAATGGCAGTATTTAAAAACAATCCTGTGCTGGGGCATATTACCACCTTTGGCGGCAATGCAGTTTCATGCGCTGCAAGTTTGGCTACCCTTAAAGTGCTGCTGCAAGAAAATTACCTGCATCAGGTAAAACAAAAAGAACAACTATTTAGGCAACTGCTTGTTCACCCGGCTATTAAACAAGTGCGCAGTTTTGGGCTGCTTATGGCAGTAGCGTTTGATAGCTTTGCCTTTACCAAACAGGTTATTGACCACTGTATAACCAATGGTGTTATTACCGATTGGTTTTTGTTTGCCGATAATTGTTTGCGCATTGCACCCCCACTCATTATTACCCACCAACAAATAACAGAAGCATGTGCGGTTATTTTAAATGCCATAGAGGCAGTAGCAGCCCACTACCACCCTTAATAGCCATCTTTTTACATAAAAAAGGCACAAGTTTTTGAAACTTAATTGCCAAAGTTTTGGTTAATCCGAATAACTGTTTTACCTTTGCACCGCTTTAATCAAAAAAGCTATCGGGATGTAGCTCAGTTGGTAGAGTACACGTCTGGGGGGCGTGTGGTCGCTGGTTCAAGTCCAGTCATCCCGACTTAAAACGGCGCATTTTTTTAATCCCTACACACAAAACCGCCTGTAAACCTAAGTTTGCAGGCGGTTTTGTTTTTGGGTAGTGGATAATCAGTGGTGGGTACTAAACGGGTGTAACCCCAGTTTGATGTAAAATGGTACACAAAGCTATGAG
>DDVC01000186.1 GCA_002345145.1 Bacteroidetes bacterium UBA2322 | reverse complement strand
TGTGGGCGGGTAGAGGGCGTGGGCAGCAAGCGTTGTGGCTTCGCAAAAATTTTGGTAAGTGGGTACTTTAGTCCCCTTTGCTCTTAATGTATCCAAGCCTCTTATAAGTACATTTTCTGCGGCATCTAAACCAATTGCTTGTACGGTAATGCCATCGGTAGGAAATTTTATACCTGTTCCGCCGTTGGTGATGAGGTAAAACCATTTTACTATAATGCCGGCATGGTTGTAAATTTTATTGGCTGCGGTATCCCAGTAGGCTGTGGGGTCGTTGTAATAAAGCGCTTGTGGTGGCAGGGTATTTTCGGGGTGTGCTAAATCTCGGGGTAAGTTTCCAGAGGGGGTAATCACTACTTGGCTGCCTATTGTCCAATCTATTGTACCAAAGGCGTGTTTGCGTACCAATACGCTAAATATATCGCTTACCGCCTCGTGGATAGCGCCTGCCTCGTATTTATGTATATTGGCACTATGGGTTACATGTGTGCCTATTTCAAACATCTTGTATAGTATCCTATGTCCGTATTCATGTGCGACTACATCATCTGATACCGGAGCATTCATGGTTGTTTCATCGCCATCGCCCATTTCAAACCTCTCTTTAATAGCATTCCATGCAGCAGCATTTCCTGGATTACCAGAAGGGTCATCCGGAACATGACTGTATATAATAACCGGCGCATCATACTCTATTTGTTTGGCAAGAAAATAGTTGTGTGCCAATACTGCACCATACTGAAGCGAGCTTGCAATGGCATTTCTTTTGCTTAAAGTATCTTGGAAGCAATACTTTATTTCTTGGGGTATTGGAGGGGGGGAGCCCGGAATAGTTGTATTGTAGTAGTTTGAGGCATCGTAAACATTGATAAAATCATCAACATCTGCAATAATAAGCGCATCGGTAGATCCTGCGCCAACAGAAGCCATTCTATAAACCTCCGTTTGTGTGATACAACTATCTGAAAATATTGGCACACAACCGCTGTAAAGTGTAGGCAGAGTTAATATAACATTATTTAAAAACGAAGAACAGGCATCGGCATCACAATCGTCTTGGCAGGTCAAGGCAATTACGGCATTACCGTTGCATTTGTAGCAATCGGTTAAATAATTAGCATCGTTCGGAATGTAGGTCATTAGCGTACCTTTGAGGGCATCTATAAAATACTGTCCCGGTTTTTTAGCCAGTTTGTTAACCCAAAATCGATAGTACACTGTATTATTGTGTGGGTCAATTAGCGGAATATCGGCTTCTAAAAAATAGTTCGGGCCTATTTTATCCTTAAATTGTGGGAGGTAATCGGCATTGGCTACCACCACTTTGGTTGCCTCTTCCTTGCTTATCATACCGGTAGTATCTATGTTTAGGTTGGGGAAGAAGGTGCCTGCAATACTGGTTACTTGGTCATTGGTGTAGTTGAACCGGGTGGTGTAGGTTTCTACTTTAATACCTTTGTAGTATTGCTGATAAACTTCACCTTTCCCGTTAAGAGTATTGTTGAATTTTAAAAACCCCAAACTATCATGTTTACCCATTGCGGGCAAAAAAGCGCTTTTAATTAACTCTTCGGCATTAGCAGGGGGGCAGTTGCCTTTATCGGAAAATACATACCAAAAGTAATAGGGATTGTCGCGGTTAAAGTTGTTTACCCCCGGAAAAAAGCAGAATTTTTCTAAATTTGTTTTTATGCTGCTGAGGGGGTCGTTACTTTGAGGCAAAGAATCTTGCAACATCTTTTGGGCAGATGCTTGGTTTATCTGCCCTTTGTCTTCCCCCTGCCGTTTTGCAAACCAACTGCCACAACCCAGCATAGCGCCTGCGGCTATGCTAAATACCAATACCTGAAAATATAAAGAAGAGAATAGTTTTTTCATAAAAATTAAATGTTTTTGTGTTAAAAAATGAGATAAAAGCGTGTAAAACTTCGGAAAACACAAAAACGCGCTACGGCGGATGCCCTACCCGCCGGCAAACTGCCCGATGTGGGTTATATATGGGGGGGGTTATATGTATGTGTCGCTATCGTCATCGGGAGGGGGGATTGTTGCCCATAGGCGGTACAATAATACGTGTTATTTTGTATGGTTGTATGGGGGTGGGGGGATTTTTTTATTTTTTTGTAGCCAATTCACCGTCAAAAACCACAGGGCAGCCCGATAGCTATCTGACTGCCCTGCGTTTTGGTGGCAAACAAGCGGTTACTGTACTTTTACCGCCACCCGGGTAATAGGCTGCTCGCACACATACAACACGTAGTAATACAAACCCGGCGGTAAACCTGCGGGCGGCGTGTGCGGGTGCTGGTACTGCCCTGTTGCCCGATACTCGTTGGTAATGGGTTGCACTACGAGGTTGCCCATGCTGTTGTACATACTGATGCTCACCTGTGCATCATACGCTACCCGATAGGCAAGCGTGGTACTGCCGCTAAACACAGTCGGGTTTACGCTAAACTCGTTATCGGTAATAGCGCCGGCATTGGTGGGGTAGGTGATGCCCACGGTAGCCGTATAAACGGTTTGGCAACCGGTTATATCATCTACTACGGTAACGGTGTAAGCGCCTGAGCAAAGGTAGTTTCGGTAGGCGCTGTTGCAGGGCATCATCATTTGTGGTGCGCCAAAATCGCAATCTGCCCAGTAGTAGGT
>DDVC01000041.1:1978-6993 GCA_002345145.1 Bacteroidetes bacterium UBA2322 | reverse complement strand
AAACAGGGTGCGGAATGAGAGATGCCTGTTTTTTTTCAGAAAAATAGCGTGTAGGACAGAGCAAATCGGCTCTGCCTAAAACGGATACCCAATAGCTAAGTTGAGATTGGTACTTTTGCGCAGCCAGCGTTTTTCTGCAACATCGGCAATAACCCACCGGCTGCCGGGTGCCATACTGGGGTTGCGGATTGGTATGCCCAAATCAAAGCGCATAACAAAAAAGCTGAAATCTAATCTTACGCCTAAGCCGGTGCCTACTGCCAGCCCTTGCCCAAGGTTGTTAAGGGTTAGCTTACCGTTTGGTCGGGTATAAACGGGTTGTCCGGTATCGGGGTCAATGTTGGCAATTTCGTCTTTTAGTGTCCATATATTACCGGCATCAACAAATAAAGCGCCTTTAAGCATAGAAAACATAGGGAAACGCCACTCGGCATTGGCTTCTAATTTTATATCGCCGGTGCGGTCAAATTCGTCTATTTTAACGGTGTCGGCTACGGCATACGAGCCAAAACTGCCGGGTCCTATGCTGCGTATTCTAAACGCCCTAATGCTGTTAGGTCCGCCGGTAAAGTATTGTTTTATATAGGGTAGCACTTGAGAGTTGCCATAAGGTATGCCTACTGCGGCATTAAATCGGGTTACAATAGATTGATTGCGATTGAGTATGTTGTAATGCCTTATATCTGCTTCCAATCGGGAAAAATGGGCATAACTACTGCCCAGTATCTTCAGTTTTTGGTCGTTGTTAAGTGCTCCCGAAAGTTTGAGCAGCCGGTCTAAGGCATAAAAGGTATTGCCGGCTATATCTATTGATGCCCTAAAAAACACAAAGTTTTGCTGTACCGATACATTTTGGGTGTTGTAAATATAAGAGTAGTTAGCGCCTGCTATGAGTTGCTCTTCAAAACTGCGGCGCAGAAAAGAGTTTTGGTCTAATTGTAGCTGAAAAGCCGGGGCGATATTGCGCAGGCTTAGCAAACTAACCGAAATAGGATTGAATAGGTGCCGTTTGCGGTTGTTTTCGTTCCAGTCATAACCAAAGTTGATGTTAAAAGAGTTGAGGGTATAAAAGTTTATGCGGCGCAGGTAGTTAGCGCCTATTCTGAAATTGGTTTTTGGCACATAATATCGGGAGGAGTTACTGAGCTTAAAAGGCACCAAAAATTTGGGCAGGGCAAGCTGCATATCGCCGCTAACATTAAGGGTATTTATGAGTGAGTTATCGGCTATGCTGCTTTGGGTATTTTGGGGGTTAAGCTCTACGCCGCCAAACAGGTTAATGCTAAATGCCTCTGCTCCACCCAGCAGGTTTTTGTTTCGGTAGCTGATGGTGCCGGCAGTACCCAGCAGCGAGCTGGTGGCAGCGCCCAATACGCTTTGTTGTGCGCGGTTGTTTACCTCCACCTCGCCCGATAAACTCATGCGCTTGGCAGGCGTGAGCAAAATGCGGCAGTCGAGCCCGGGTATAGCGCCGGTGGTATCTGTTTTGTCAAATTTTACGTTTACAAACTTAAAAACCCCCAAGTTCATAAGGTGATTAAGGGTATATTCCCAGTCTTTTTGAGAGTATAACTTGTTTTCTTTTAACAAAACAACCCTACTGATGGCCTGCGGTTTAAAAAGTGGGGCAGACGAAATAAAGGTAAATCCGTCTTTTGTAGTAAGTGTATCGGTGTATAATCGGGGAGCTTTTCCTACCTCATAATCGGGGTAAATGTAAACTTTGTTTATCCGGTAGGCTTTATGCTCTTTGTCGTCTTTATTTTGAGGCGGCTTTACTTTAAGGTAAACATTAATGCTTCGGTTGTTTTGGGTGCTGTCTAAGTCAAAAGTGAGGTCTTTGGAGGTAAATTCATAATAACCCTTGCATTTGAGTTCGTAACTGATGCGGTTAATTTCTGCCTGCAAGTTATCTACGTTAAACTCCTGCCCAGCCTGAAGCAGCGATTTGGATTGCATTTGGCTAATCAGTTGTTCCGGCACAGTGGCGGCATCGGGGGCGGGGTAAAAAACTTGGTTTATAACGTAGGGGCTTATGGCAAGCACATTATAGGTAACTGTAGTTTTTTGTTTATTTTCTTTGGTTTGAAAGGTAACCACATTATTAAAGTAGCCGTGGTTAAACATGTATTGCTGCATATTTCGGCGCGTGCGGTCGAGCATAAGAGTGTCAATCAGTACCGGCGCTTCGCCTATTTTTTCGTTCAGCCACCTGCCTAATCCGGTTTTACGGTTACGGGTTTGGTTATACACGGTTAGTTTGACCCTTGCCGTGCCAAATACCTTTTTGTTTGGTTTGGGTCGGGCAAGCGCCAGTAAATCCTGATTTACCTTATACTTGTTGGTTACCTTAGCGGCAGGGTCTATTTTAATGGCAGTGGCAATGTGCAGACTTCTGCCTTTGGGCAGGTATTTAGTGTTGCTACAACCGGTTAGCGCCCCCAGCAAGGCGACAAAAAATAAGAGCAAAATGCATCGGGCGCATAAGGCGGTTGAATTCATACACTATTCTGATAGTAAAATGGGTACAAAGTTAAAAGTTTAGCCGTACCTTAACCCTCCAAACTGCACCCGCTTACAATTTATGGCTTCAAAACAGCAGCAAAAATTAGTACAATCGCTAAAAATTAAGAAATACCGGCAACTGCACGGCTTATTTATGGCAGAGGGCGAAAAAATAGTAGCCGAAATTTTAAAGACAGGTTATGCGGTAAAACAGTTGTATGCCCTGCCTCAATGGTTGGAACAATATGCCGATATATTGAAAAAAAAATATCCCGATACGGAAATCATACCCGTACCCGATGCCATGTTACGCAAACTATCGGCGCAGGAAACGCCCAATAATGTGCTGGCAGTATGCCCCATACAGTTGCCCAAATTAAATGAAAATATCCTGCATACGCAGCTTTCGCTGGCTTTGTGCAATTTAAAAGACCCCGGTAATTTAGGCGCTGTTATCCGCATTGCCGATTGGTTTGGCGTGCCTTATGTGTTTTGCTCGCCCCAGTGCGTAGATGTATTTAACCCAAAGGTTATTCAGGCTACCATGGGCTCTTTTTTGCGGGTACAGGTTTTTTACCAACCGCTCCAAAACCTGTTTGCCCAATACCCCCAAGTGCCGGTTTACGGAGCAGTGTTGCAGGGCAGTAATTTGTTTACCACCCCGCCGCCCACATCGGGAGCAGTGCTGTTGGTAGGCAGCGAATCGCACGGCATTGACCCGGCGCTGATGCCCTATGTGCATCACCCTGTTACCATTCCGCGCCGCGGCGGGGCGGAGTCGCTCAATGCAGCCGTAGCAACGGGTATCCTAACATCTTACCTTACTATGGCGGCTAAATAGGGTAAATAAGGGTGCAGCTCCTGTTTGATGTATAAATTGAGATGTTCACCTCTGTTTTGAGCAAAAAAGCACACAAATAACGCAGATTAAACGGATAAACGCGGGTAAGCGTGTGGTTTGGGGGTAGATGGTACTTGATAGTGGGTAGTGGGTACTAACACACTCCTAACTATTCACTTGTTACTACCCACTACTTGAGCCTTTATTTTCAAAAATCTGTGCAAATCAGCTGCATCCGTGTTATCTGTGTGCTAATGGCTGCCGGTTTTTAGGTATGCCGGCAGCACGGACTTTGTTTGCTATTTTATATCCAACTGTGGTTACACCCGGTAAATAATGGCAATTTTGCAACCTTGCACCCTTGTTTGGTGTCTTTATGAAGAGCCATGACAAAATTTTACCCCATTGTTTACCTTTTTTTATTGCTTGCCGCACTTAGTATGGGGTGCGATAAAGAAAAGGTGTTGCCCGATATAGATGAAACACCCTTTGTGCCCAATTTGCCCGCCGGTTTTCCCGATGTGGTTTCGCCGCCCGATAACCAACTTACACAGGCACGCGTAGCATTGGGTAAAAAATTGTTTTACGACCCTGTTTTGTCTGTTGATTCTACGGTAGCCTGCGTCTCATGCCACAAGCAAGCCCTTGCTTTTGCCGATGAGGGTGCGGTGAGTAAGGGGGTAAAAGGCAGGTTGGGGTTCAGAAACTCGCCTACCTTAGCAAACGTGGCGTACCTGCCCCTGCTCATGAAAGATGGCGGCGCCGAAACCTTAGAGCTGCAAGTTCTTACGCCCATTGCCGACCATGCCGAAATGGATTTTACCATAGCCGGTGCTGCCAAACGCCTCCAAAATAGCTCCACATATATACAAATGAGCTATAAAGCCTACAATCAAGCGCCCTCACCTTTTGTAATAACCCGCGCCCTTGCCGCTTTTCAGCGCACTATTTTGAGCGGCAATACCCCTGCCGATAAGCCCGAAACCCTTACTCCGCAACAACAAAACGGTAAACAACTTTTTTTTGGTAAAGCCAACTGTGCCCAGTGCCACAACGGGTTTAATTATACCAACAACGGTTTTGCCAACAACGGCTTGTACGAAATGTATGCCGATTCGGGCAGGTACCGCATTACCCAAAAACCTGCCGATATGGGCGTTTTTCGGATACCTTCGCTGCGCAATGTTACCATTACTCCGCCCTATATGTACAACGGCAGCCTTAACACGCTTGCACAAGTGGTAGAGCATTACAATACCGGCGGTAAACCTCACCCCAACAAAAGCCCAATAATACAGCCGCTGGGCTTATCGGAACAGGAAAAATACAACCTGCTTCAGTTTTTACAGGCTCTTACCGATTCATCTTTACTAAACAACCCAACCTTTAAGCCCGATTAACACAGAGCTTATTTGTTTTAGGCAGCAGCAATAGGTGGGGCAGCTAAATAAAGTGGTTGCCCATAAGTTGGTTTAGCCCGTTATTATACCAATCTTCTCGCGCGCAGGTGGTTTTCAACCCGAAACGCTACCGTTTCTTTGCCAATTGTGCAAGCGCCTCAGCAGATACATTTTCCCGTAAAACACAGGGCAGCCCGATAGCTATCTGACTGCCCTGTGGTTTGGTGGCAAACAAGCGTTTACTACACCTTTACCGCCACCCGGGTAAT
>DDVC01000041.1:680-1737 GCA_002345145.1 Bacteroidetes bacterium UBA2322 | reverse complement strand
CACGTAGTAATACAAACCCGGCGGTAAACCGGAGGGCGGCGTGTGCGGGTGCTGGTACTGCCCCTCAGCCCTAAACTCGTTGGTAATGGGTTGCGCTACGAGGTTGCCCATGCTGTTGAATAGGCTGATGCTCACCTGCGCATCATACGCCACCCGATAGGCAAGCGTGGTACTGCCGCTAAACACAGTGGGGTTTACGCTAAACTCGTTATCGGTAATAGCGCCGGCATTGGTGGGGTAGGTGATGCCCACGGTAGCCGTATAAACGGTTTGGCAACCGGTTATATCATCTACAATGGTAACGGTATAAGCGCCTGAGCAAAGGTAGTTTCGGTAGGCATCGTTGCAGGGCATCTGCATTTGTGCGCCGCCGGTATCACAATCTGCCCAGTAGTAGGTGTAACTTCCGCTGCCGCCCTGCACCTGTAAGGTAATGCTGCCTTTGCATAAGTCGTTTCCGCAGGCGGGGGCAGAAGGTTGCGCGGTGTGGCTCACTTGTAGGTTGGTATTGTCTAAATAAATGCCGGTAACGGTGATGGCGTTGGGAATATTAAGTATTTCGTTGTTAAAGGCTATGGTAAGGCTGTGGCTGCCTTCGCCCAAGTTGGTAAGGGTGTGGTTGGGGCTGCCGTTTACGGTAAAGGGCAGTGTGCAGCCGCCGGTAAGGGCGGTAACGGTGGCGGTGGCAGGCTGGTATAGGTTGCCTTGGCAATCGTAAACGGCGGTAAGCTGCTGCGGGTAATCAAAACCGGTGGGGGAGCAGAGTACTTGTAGGAGAGTGTAAGCAATGGCTGTTTCTTGGCAATAAATAGATTGCATATCAAGAGCAGAAATGGTAACCAATTGCAAACCCACTTGTTCTGGTGTTGGAGTAAAGCAGAATGTACCAGACTGCCAATGGTAGCCCGAGGTAATGCCTGTTTGAGTATAACCCGACTGATAAGTATGGGTAGCATCTGCTACCGAACAAACGGCAGGATAAATACCGCCACTAATTTGATCTGTAACATAATAATTCAGACAAATTTCTTCCTCTGCATAAACGCTTATTTGCTCA
>DDVC01000041.1:0-326 GCA_002345145.1 Bacteroidetes bacterium UBA2322 | reverse complement strand
CAAAATGGTTAGTAGAGATTCGCCCTGTGGTAAATATGAATAGGGGGGTGTACCACAGTTAAACTTTATATTTACCTCAGCAAAACCATTTGCCCAACAATCTAACATTAGTTGAGTCAAGGTGAAAGTTGAAGGTTGTTTTTGTCCTGTTACCGTTGCCGTACAGCCATTAGCATCAGTAATGCCAACAGTATAGTTGCTATAAGTGGGTATTGTAGCAAAGTTAATTTGAATGAGATCTGTTGTGCTAACCGTTTGTTGTCCTAAAAAAGAAACTGTATAGGGCGGTGTTCCCTTTAGAATATCTATGTCGCTTTTATTGCATG
>DDVC01000234.1 GCA_002345145.1 Bacteroidetes bacterium UBA2322 | reverse complement strand
CCATACTAGCTATTGGCGCAGCAGAAAAATAGACGACGGACAACACATAACCTCCGAACTGCTGGAAGGTATCCAATATATTGACAAAATACTGCCCATGTGTACCGAAGAGGAGCAAGGGCTGCTCAACTACCTTAAACAACTGTTTACAGATGAAACCCGATACCACGAAGCCGTTTTACATGTAAAATCGGAAAACCTGCACCAAATTTTTCTTAACTACCCCACCCGCAATTTTTCGGTAACTTACCCATCTTTGCAGGTGTATGTAGATAGGCATAAAGCCTTGTTTAGCACATGGTACGAGTTTTTTCCGCGCTCTGCCTCACAAGAACCGGGTAAACACGGTACTTTTAAAGACTGCATACGGTTACTGCCTCGGGTAGCTGCCATGGGGTTTGATGTATTGTACTTTCCGCCCATTCACCCCATAGGCGAGGTAAATCGGAAAGGTAAAAACAATGCCACCACCGCACAGCCCGATGATGTGGGTTCGCCTTGGGGTATAGGCTCTGCCAAAGGCGGGCACAAAGATATTCACCCGGAACTGGGCGCCATGCAAGATTTTGAAGAACTCATTGCCCAGGCAAAACTCAAAGGCATTGAAATAGCTATGGATTTAGCCCTGCAATGCGCCCCCGACCACCCCTACGTAGCCAAACACCCGCAATGGTTTAAATGGCGACCCGACGGCACAGTGCAATACGCCGAAAACCCGCCAAAAAAATACCAAGATATTTTACCCATTTATTTTGAAAGCCCCGATTGGCAAAACCTCTGGAACGAGCTGCTGCATGTAGTGCTGCACTGGGTAAAAAAAGGTATCACCATTTTTAGGGTGGACAACCCGCATACCAAACCATTCCGATTTTGGCAATGGCTCATTGAAGAGGTAAAGAAAAAATATCCCGATGTGTTGTTCCTTGCCGAAGCCTTTACCGCACCCAAAGTTATGCTCCAACTTGCCAAAGCCGGATTTACCCAGTCTTACACCTATTACACCTGGCGTATCCACAAACAAGAAATCATGGAATACCTGACAGAGCTTACGCAAACTGCCTCCAAAGAGTATTTCCGACCCAACTTTTGGCCCAACACCCCCGATATTAACCCCTACATGATGCAAACCGGCAACGAAACGGTTTTTATGACCCGCTTGTTTATGGCTGCTACCCTAAGTTCCAGCTACGGCATTTACGGACCCGTTTTTGAGTTTATGCAGTATGAAGCCATACCGGGCAAGGAAGAATACTTTTACTCAGAAAAATACGAGCTTAAACACTGGGATTGGGAGCATACCAACCGGCTTACTTACCTCATTACCCTGCTCAATAAAATACGCCGTGAAAACTTTGCCCTTCAAAACTTTAAAAATATACAGTTCTGCCCTATTGAAAATAACCACCTGCTTGCCTACTACAAAACCACCCCCGACCACCATAACCAACTGCTAATGGTGGTAAACCTTGACCCCTTTCACCGGCAGTGGGGTATGGTGCGCCTGCCCTTTGAACTCATGGGCGTTCAGCCCGGCGAAAAACTGACCATGAAAGACCTCATCAGTGGCAACAGCTATATTTGGGATAAAGAGTACAACTATGTAGAACTAAGCCCCGAGTTACCTTTCCACCTGTTTAAAATTCAGCGCCCTACGTGGTAAGCTGTTTTAGTTAAACAAATTACCCTGCTCATCGGGTGTTTTGGGTGAAACGGGATTTTTAAGAGCGGTAATGGTTTTGTCTATTTTAAGCAATTCCTTTTGGGCAAGGGTGTGCATATCGGCAGCATTTTGTAGGGTTTTACCTAACTTATCCATATAGGTTTCATACTGGCGCAGTTGTTTGCCCAATTCGGTTACTTGGTGTACCACCTCTTTAACGGAGGCTTCTATTTTTAAGGCTTTAAGCCCCTGCATTATGGTTTGCAGGTAGGCGTAAAACGATACCGGCGATACAATAATTACCCTTTTTGCAAAAGCATATTCCAAAACGTTGGGCAAGGTGGCAGCATATTGAGGAGGGTTTAGCAAGTGGTAATAAATACCTTCTGCCGGCAAAAACATGAGGGCAAAATCGGTAGTATTTTCATCGGGTTTAATGTATTTAGCTGTTTCGTCAATCCGTTTTTTTAGGTCGGTTCTAAACAGGCGGTCGGCTTGTTGCTGGTCGGTGGGGTTATCGGCGGCAAGCAAACGGTTATAGTTATCTAATGAAAACTTGGCGTCAATAGGCACAATTTTATCTTTAAAAAACAGGGCGGCATCTACTTTTTCGTTGTTGCCAAATACATACTGCATTTTAAATTGCCCGGGCGGCAACAAGTTTTGGAGCAGCGATTCCAAAAAAAACTCGCCCAAAATACCGCGCTGTTTAGGATTGAGCAAAATTTTTTCTAAACTTTTCATTTGCTCTGCAAAGCCCAATATCTGGCGGTTTGTATTTTCAAGGGTGTTTAGTTTAGAGCTGATGTCGTTAATAAGAGAGGCGTTGGTTTGGTGCTGGTGCAGCAAATGGCTGGCAGTATTCTGCTGATAGGCTACCAACTGCCGCAGCATGGCATCGAGCCTGTCTTGCATTTCTGTACGGCTTTGTACATTGGCGCTGCTTAGGTCTTGTTTAAGGTCGGTAAGCAGGGTAAGCATCATTTGCAGCACACCCGTATCTGTTGCCTGTTTAGGTCGGTTAAGCAGCAGGTAAATAATAAAAAACAGCGCCAGCAGCATAAGGGCAGCCAATAGCGCCAGCGCATGGGTAGCGGTTAGCATGGGTTTTGGCGGGTAGGTAGGGTTAAACTTTTAGCATACATGGCGGCTTTACCCATTTTGCCGTTTATGCTATTTATACAGCCCTAAACGGTTATGGGTGTAACCAAGCGCAATTTTACCACAAGGTAAAAAAGTTAGTTGCAATAACCACCAATTTTTTTGTGATTTGCTAAAAAAATTGTCATTCCATCTGATTAACTGCTAAAAAAGCCTCGTTTAGGGTAGTTTTTTAGCCTTTCTGGGGTTAATAGAGTGCGGTTTTTGTAAAATGTAATTAAGTTTTACAATTGCTCAAACCAAACGCCGGATTTTAATCTACTTGCCCTTTATTGCCCAAGGCAAGTTTGCCTCCCAAAAAACCCATAGGCAGGTAGGCAAGCGCCAAATCGGCAAGGGTAAACCAAAGGGGCGAGGGTAGCATGAGTACATTAGCTATACCGCCCAGTAAAAAAAAGCAACTTATACCCAAAGCAAAGCGCATTTTTTGGGTTGCGGCTAACAAGGCGGCCACCCAAGCGCCTACTAAGGTGCCAAGTGCATGCGCCAAAAAAGGCATTATAAAATGTTTAGGCTCAAAAAGCGGTATAGCGGCTTTAAGCCCTTCGGGGGTAGAAATATCTGCTCCGGCAGGTGGCGGTATAAGGTGGCTGCTAAGCATAATAATACCCATGTTTACCGCTGAGCCGGCAGCAATACCCAATACTACTGCCAAAATGTTTTTGGTAAGTGCGTTCATAAGTGGAGGGGAGTTAAGGAGGTAAGTAATGATGCTCAAAGGTAGCATAAATTACTAAAACCCTGCTTTAAGCCGGCACAATAACCTGCAAGGCTTGTTTTTTTATACTAAGGTTAAATCGGGTAGCCACCATAGCGGGGTCGCCGTCTATTTGGGCTTGGGTGGGCTGCTCGCACCATATGGCAGCCTCTTGGGTAGCAAAGGAAGAAAAAAGGCGGCTTTTATGCAGTTTACCCAGCACAAAAAGTAGTACTACCCAAAAAATAAGATACAGGGGAAAAGATTTTACCACCGTTAGTTCGCCCACGCCATCGGTTAGGTGGGCATGAGGGGCAAGCCCAAAACCATAGCCAAACTGCCCCGAGTTGTTGAGGGTTATATCAAAGGCAGTGGTGGTAAAATTGCCGCCATTGCAAATAACCCTTGCCTTTACCGGCACATAACGGTGCAAACCTGCGCTTATGGTAAATATATACCCCAGCATACCCCTGTTTTTTTTGCCGGCAAATCTGGCAGATACATTGGCGGCATAACCTACGCCGGCGCAACTAAAAAAGTAACGGTTGTTTATAACGCCTACGTCTATGGCTTGGGTGGCAAATTGGTTAATGATTTGCAAAGCGGTTTGGTAGTTTCGGGGAATAACCAATTTGGTAGCCAGCCCATTGCCGGAGCCCATCGGGATAATGCCCAGCGCTACCGGCGTATCGATAAGTTGTGAGGCTATTTCGTTTATGGAGCCATCGCCCCCTATTGCTACTACCGCATCAAACCCCTGCTCTACGGCGTCTTTTGCCATATACGAAGCATGTCCGGCAAATTGGGTGTAGGCTATTTGGTAGGTAATGGTTTGGGTATCAATATGTGTTTCTATAAGGCGGGTAATGCTCCTTTTGCTGCCTACTCCTGCCTTAGGATTTATAATGAACAAGACGCGTTTGGGTGATTTTGTTGCCAACATGTAGTTTTTCGCTGAAAATTTGCGTAAAAATGGGTTATTTTGCACTGTGGTTTCAATAAAAAGCGGCGGTATTTTGTTGTAAACCCTGTATTTACCAATTTCGGTTCATGCAATTTGGCTTTTTTAGCCTAATTCAACCAATTGCCCGTTAAAAATTACCCTCAAAGCAACCAAAAAGCAGTTAAACACATCTTTTTGCCAAATTTAACCCTCAGTTTTCATCTTATTGGTTTTGTTGCAAGATACAGCCGCTGCTGTTGTAAAGGCAAAACTGTTCAAAAAATTAGTATCAACACATGTTTGCAGGTTATCGTTTTATTGTAGTTTTACTATTGGTATGCTGTGCAGCTACTGCCGGCGCACAAACCATACGCACGTATAGCAACGAGTTTTTGGCATTGGGCGTAGGTGCGCGCGGTTTAGGCATGGGTACAGCGCAGGCGGTATCGGTAAATGACGTTACGGCAGGTTACTGGAACCCGGCGGGGCTAACCTCGCTCACCGGCACACAAGTAGCCGCTATGCACGCCGAGTGGTTTGCCGGTATTGCCAAGTACGATTATGCCGGCGTGGCGCTGCCCATTGCCGACCGCAAACGCTTTATTGGTATCAATGCCATTCGGTTTGGAGTGGACGATATACCCAACACGCTCAACCTCATAGAACCCGATGGTAATATCAATTACAACAACATTACCACCTTTTCGGCTGCCGATTATGCGGTGCTGCTGTCGTATGCACAAATGCTCAAAAAAGTGAGCATTGGAGGCAGTGTAAAGGTTATTCACCGCCGAGTAGGCAGTTTTGCCACCGCTTGGGGATTTGGGTTAGATGTAGGTATGAAATATGCGCACAATGACCGTTTAACCCTTGGCGCTATGCTGCGCGATGCCACCACCACCGTAAATACTTGGGGCTTTAATTTTACGCCCGAAGAAAAGCAGCAGTTAGCTCTTACCGATAATGTGATACCGGTTAACTCCGTGGAGCTAACAGGGCAACGCCTCATTTTGGGCGGCGCATACCGTCAACCCTTTGGGCAAAGCAAATTTGCTTTGCTTACCGAGCTTAACCTAAACATTACCTTTGACGGTAAACGCAACACCCTCATTAAATCTGACCCCGTTAGTATAGACCCCACCGCCGGCATAGAAGCGCAATACAACAACCTCATTTTTTTGCGTGCCGGTATCAACAATATCCAGCAATTTAGAAACGACACCAACGGCGATACCTTTACCAGCATACAACCCAATGTGGGCTTGGGGCTTCGTATAAAAGAAGTGCGCATAGACTACGCTTTTACCGGCTTAAACCGCGTGGACGTAGGCGTTTACTCGCACATAATATCGCTGATGATTGATTTTACCAAAAAGGATAGGTAAATAAAAGGAATTGCCTCAACACTTCTTTTTTACCATAAGACCCAAATCGGGGGCGAACCTTTGGGGCTTTGTCAAATGTAAAAAAATTGTGAGGTCAGTTTTAACGGGTAAATAAGCAATAATTTTGTTTTTCAAGAAAACTAACACTACATGCACAGTTTTATT
>DDVC01000084.1 GCA_002345145.1 Bacteroidetes bacterium UBA2322 | reverse complement strand
TTCACGCAAAGGCGCAAATTGGTTGTTGTTTCTTAGAACCCACTACCGACTACTCACTATCTAACGTGTGGGTGGAGTTAGGATTTGATAAATCTGAAAATCAAATACTGATAATGAAAATATAAAATAAACACGCTAAACTTCCAAAAGCCTTGTAAAATAAGGGTTACACCCCCCCCTTTCTAAGGAGGTGGCTGGGGGGGATTGGTGGAGGCAAAGGGCAAATGTTTCAATGTAGGGCTTTTATCCTATTTTTCAGGCGCTGATTACTGCTATTATCCGCTATTTCTAAATAAAGTAACAGCATAAATACCCAAAACACATGCAGCGTAAGCTCTCCATACCAATTTTAACTCCTACCTCACGTTATCTACCAACATCTACCAAAACTACCCGCTTTTTACTCTTCACTTTTAACTTACCAACGCCTATACTCCTCAATATACCCAATACTTTGTATCTTTACCCCCGCACAAAAAACCACCACCACCAACTATGCCCGATGAAATAAAAACCCAAAGGCATTGTTTTTTATAGCAAATTACCAAACTTACCAATAAACAGCAATGGAAAACTACCAACAAATAATCCGGATAAGAGCCGACGTGCGACTTGGTAAACCGTGTATTAGGGATACACGTATATCGGTTTATGATGTGTTGAGCTGGCTTGCCTGCGGTATGACCATTAATGACATTACCACAGACTACCCCGAACTGACCGAAGAGGACATAAAGGCATGTTTGGCTTATGCCGCTAATAGAGAACGAAACATTAGAGTGGCATGATGAAACTGCTATTTGACCAAAATATCTCCTACCGCCTTGTAAAACTGATAGACAAGGTTTTTCCGGAGGCTAAACAAATTACGGAAGTAGGATTAGAAAACTGCACCGACCGGCAAGTCTGGGATTTTGCCAAGACTAATGACTATTGTGTGGTTACTTTTGACTCCGATTTTTTTGATTTCTCCAACATATATGGCTGGCCTCCAAAGGTTATATGGTTGAGAACAGGTAATAGAAGAACCGTAGAACTCGCTAAACTAACGTGAGGCTGGCGTTATCAGTATGCTCAAAGGCTTACCGTAAAAGGCTTGCAGACAGGTGGGGCAGTATATTTCGGTGCGCTGCACCTTGTTAATAGGGCAATTAACTTGGTGGCTACCTATATTTTGGTGCGCAGCGCCTTTGTAAAACCAAAAATGCCAATTTATGAGGGTCAATTAGTAACACCCAAGGGGCAGCGCCCCGTAATCTTGGTAGAACAGAGGCAAAAATGTTTTTATCAGGTGCAGCGCACCGAAATCTGTTGCCGGTTTTATCAAGTGCATCTAAACCACACACAGGCTTTACCCACATCGGGCGTTTATTTTAATTTCAACCTTACGTTATATTTCGGTGCGCTGCACCTTGTTAATAGGGCAATTAACTTGGTGGCTACCTATATTACGGTGCGCAGCGCCTTTGTAAAACCAAAAATGCCAATTTATGAGGGTCAAATACTAACACCCAAGGGGCAGCGCCCCGTTATCTTGGTAGAACAGAGGCAAAAATGTTTTTATCAGGTGCAGCGCACCGAAATCTGTTGCCCATTTTAACAAGTGTACCCAAACATTATGCAGGCTTTACCCACATCGGGCATTTATTTTAATTTCAACCTCTGCCTACGCCAATGCGGTATAGGTAGAAGGCTGTTTGTATTTCCTCACCATCCAAACTACCCTACTATGAAACACTATATCTTTCTCTTGATTTTTTTGGTTGGCACATCAGCAGCACAAGCGCAAACCCCACCCAAAACCCAACAAAAAAAGGGTTAATTCCAAAACTTGCCACTACATTACCAAACAAATACCCCATAAAGAAGCCAATAAAAAAACAGAAAACTTGCAATAACAGCAATAGCTAACATAACAATGTTGAAAATAAATGCTGCTTTAACCAATCTTTTCTTTGAGGTTCCTTTTCTTTTAGCTATTCCTAAAAGTACTAAGCCACCAATTACCGTAAGCATACCCAAATAAGGCAAAAACCAACCTACAATACTCAGTGTAGCCCCTATTTTAGCTAATTTATCAGCCTCTTTAATTTGGTCAGCCGTAGGTTCGGGCTTTTTTGCGGTTGGCTTTTTAGGCAGGGAATCGGCAGGAAAAAAAAGCGAGGCATCAGTTAGTTTTCCCCTTTTAAGAGCCGATTTTCTTATTGGAGTAGCGGGTGAATGTGCAGCCGAAAACGGTGTGGTAATGCGTGCAGGCAATTTTACAGTTGCAGCAGGTTGCAGCATGGTAACAGAGGGCTGTAAAGACACTACATCGGCGCCGGCAAACATGTTATCGGGCGGCGGGGCAAATGTGGGCTCTGTTTTGGCGTTTAGGTCATGTCCTTTTTTAAGTACGGTGTTGCTTTTACGCACAAAACGTTTAACCAAATTATGCTGTCGGGAATGGGCATTGCCCGCAGCGGCTGTTGTTACATTGCCTTTTGAAAAATTTGGACAAGCCAATTTAGCGCTACTACTGCATGAGGCAGTAAGTAGCGCCACCATACACAACATACAAACAGATAGGTAAGATGTGCTCATGAGATGATAATTTTACACCGAAAGGTAACGCTTTTTTTGTAGTGCGTATGCAAAGCAGACAATTACTGCCTGTTAAACACCATTACTCGGCAGCCTTTGGTTAACAATATAGTCAAATTTGGGTAGCCAACCACCACTCCCCAGAGCAACTATCCACTAAAAACTAAAAAAAATACCCCTACCCATGCCCCATTTAAAAAGTATGTAGTATTTTGCAGGCTATATTTAACACCGGCACAAAAAATGGTCGAAACCAAAAAAAATTTATTCACTACATACTAACGTGCTAACATGAAAAAATTAAGCGCATTAACCTTATTAGCCGCCCTATTGGTTTGCTGCATGATACCCGCAGCAGTGCAGGCTTGCGAATCGGAAAACCTGCCCGAAACCTACCTCAACTTTATAGAAAATAAAGGGCAGTGGAACAGTAACATTAAGTATCAAGTAGAGCTAAACGCCGCTCGGTTGTTTTTAGAATCCGATAGGCTAACATATATGCTCGTAAATCCGGCAGATTTAGACATGATACATGAGGCGCATCACAACCCCGATATTGACTTTACCAACATGGATATTCGTTGCCATGCCTTTCAGGTATTGTTTGCCGGTGCGGTAAACCTGCCCTCTATGGCACAGGCTACCTGCCAGCACGAGTCGTACCGAAACTATTTTATAGGCAACGACCCCACTAAGTGGAAAGGGCACGTAGGGTTGTTTCATCAGGTAGATTATTACAACCTATATAATGGTATAGACCTCCGCCTGTATGGCACAGGAGGCACGGTTAAATACGATTTTATTGTAGCCCCCGGTGCCAACACCGCCGATATTATGCTGCAATACGAGGGGTTAGACCAGCTAATGGTGCAAAACGGTAATTTGCACATGGTTACCTCCGTAAACACCATTATAGAAGAGCAACCTTACGCCTACCAATACATAGGCGGACAACTTACCCAAGTGCCCTGCCTTTTCAGCGTATCGGGCAATACGGTTAGTTTCAGCTTTCCCGAAGGATACGATACCACCAAAGAACTCATCATTGACCCCACCCTCATTTTTTCAAGCTATACCGGCGCTACTTCCGATAACTGGGGATTTACCGCCACCTACGATAACGCAGGGCACCTGTATGCCGGCGGCGCATCGTTTGGCATTGGTTATCCCACAACCATCGGGGCATTTCAGGTAAACTTTGCCGGCGGCGATGTATTTGGTCCGTTTGCCGTTGATATCAGTATTTCCAAGTTTTCGCCCACCGGCTCCACGCTCATCTACTCCACCTATTTGGGTGGCAGCAGCAGCAGCGAGGTTCCCCACAGTATGATAGTAACCCCTCAAAACGAACTCATTGTATATGGCACCACCGGCTCCACCAATTACCCCACCACCTCGGGCGCATTTGATGAGTCGTTTAATGGCGGATTTGCCGTAACCTTTAACTCCATACCCTTCCAAAGCGGACCCGGTTCCGATATCATTGTTACCAAGTTTAACCCCGATGGCAGCGCATTGGTAGGCTCTACCTACATAGGCGGCGTAGGCAATGACGGGTTAAACCTCTCTACCGCCCTCAAACGCAATTATGCCGATGAAAGCCGAGGCGAGGTATTCATAGATGCCGGCGGCAACATTTACCTTGCCAGCTCCACCAACTCGCCCGATTTTCCGGCAACCCCCGGCGTAGTTTCCGAGTTTGCCGTAGGCGCACAAGATGCCTGCCTCATTAAGCTAAACCCTTCGCTTACCAATATGATTTGGGGCACCTACCTTGGCGGCACCGGCGATGACGCCGCTTACTCCATTAAAATGGACGAAGACGAAACCATTTATGTATGCGGCGGCACCAACAGCAGCAATTTCCCTACCACACCCGGCGCTTATGATACCGGCTTTAACGGCGGTCTTGCCGATGGCTGGCTTGCCAAAATCAGTTCCGATGGTACCAACCTGCTCGCCTCTACCTTTTTAGGCACCACCCTTTACGACCAATCATTTTTTGTAGATATTGATTCGGAGTTAAACGTTTATACCGTAGGGCAAACGGCAGGTGTTTACCCCGTTACCCCCGGCGTTTACACCAACCCCAACAGTGGCCAGTACATACACAAATTCAATAACGACCTCACCACCACCATTTGGTCAACCACGTTTGGCAATGGCAACGGCGCACCCAATATATCGCCCACCGCGTTTCTTGTAGATAACTGCTTCCAGATTTACGTATCGGGCTGGGGCGGCAATGTAAACAGCTCCTTAGCAGGCTCCACCACCACCGGTTTGCCCATTACCCCCGGCGCTTACCAATCTACCACCGATGGCAGCGATTACTACTTTATAGTGTTAGGCGAAAACGCCTCTACCCTACTCTATGCCACCTTCTTTGGCTCGCCCACCGGCACCGGCGAACACGTGGACGGCGGCACCAGCCGCTTCGATAAACAAGGCATCATTTACCAAGCGGTATGCGCCGGCTGCGGCGGCTCCGACCTCTTCCCCACTACACCCGGCGCATGGTCTAATGTAAACAACTCTACCAACTGCAACCTTGGGTGCATTAAGTTCAGCTTTGAAGTAGCCCCCACCGTAGCAGAGTTTACCCTGCCCCCGCCCGGCTGCGTACCTTATACCATTACGCTCCAAAACACCAGTACCAATGCCTTAGAATACCAGTGGACTTTTCCCGATGGCAGTACCTCCAATGAATTTAGCCCCAACTATACCTTTACCGAACCCGGTGTTTATACCATAACCCTGCTTGCCATTAACCCCGGCACCTGCAACGGCAGCGATGTAACCAGCCAAACCTTTACCGTACTGGGCGAGCAGCAGGTAGAAGCCTTCCCGCTCAATTTTTGCCCCGGCGATTCTCCGGCATTTTTGCAAGCCTCCTTGCCGGGTGGCACATGGAGTGGCATCGGCGTGGTAAATGCCGCCACCGGTTTGTTTAACCCGGCCGGTTTAGCCCCCGGCACATACACCGTAACCTATACTGTAGGCACCATTCCCTCCTGCACCAGCGTAGCCACTACTACCGTTAGCGTAAGCACCCTGCCCGATGCCGGTTATACCGACCAAAACGGCAACCTCATAAACGGTAATACCTACTGCGTTACCGACCCCGCCGTTACCTTAGTGCCCGCCACCCCGGGTGCAGTTATTACCGGCACAGGCGTTACAAACAGCGTATTTGACCCGGCAGCCGTGCCTTCTTCGCTCTACAACACCCCTATTGCCATTACCCTTAATGTGGTGGTAAACGGCTGCCCCAATACTTCCGTACAATCGGTATTTGTAACTACCCCGCCCGACCCCGCTTTTGATTCGTTCGATTTTTGCCAAGGTGCAGGTCCGGCATTGTTTGTACCCGTTACGCCGGGCGGCGCTTGGAGCGGAACCGGTATAGACCCTGTTACAGGCATCTTTTCGCCACTTGGGTTAGATGCCGGCATTTATGAGGTAAGTTATACCGTAGGCACAGCAGGCTGCAATGCCACTGCTACCGCATTGGTATCGGTTTCTGCCGGCGAAGCAGGCACCATGCCCGCCGATTTACAATTGGTTTGTGCCAACCAAAGTGTAACCATTACCAACTTGGGCGATGAGCAGTTAGATGCCGGGCAAGAACTGTTTTACGCCCTGCACACCTCGCCCGATGAAACTGCCGGCGCCATTCTGGCGGTAAACACTACTGGCACTTTCTCCTTTGCCGATTTAGCCCCCGGCGCACAGTATTACACCACCTACTATGTTTCTGCCATAGCCGCCCTGCCCGATGGCAACGGCGGTCCGTTCCTTGCCGACCCCTGCATAGATATTGCCGCCGGTACGCCCGTTATTTTCCTTGCTCCGGTAACCATTACTATAAACGAATACTGCGATTGGAATACAGGCGACTATTTCGTTACCATCTTCCCTTCGGGCGGCTACCCGCAGTATGACAACAGCAGTTTTTACACTTCTGCCGGCGACTTTTTTGGCGCCATAGCCTTTGGCTCATCAATTCAGATAGTATTTACGCTCAACAGTACCACCTCCTACTTCTTTGAGGTTGCCGATGTGTATGGCTGCCAAACCGCTTTTGCCAGTCAAGACTTTTTGTGCTTAAAAAATATACCGGTTGAGTTCTTGTACTTTAAAGGCGAAGCCACTGCACAGGGCAACCTGCTCAGTTGGGCTACCGCCACCGAAACCAATAGCGACTTCTTTACCCTATGGCGCAGCCCCGATGGGCAAAATTTTGCCCAAATAGCCAAAATTACCGCCGCCGGCACCACCATTACCGGCAGTCAATACCAATATACCGATAAGTACCCTGCCTGCCAACCCGTGTACTATCAACTTACCCAAACCGATTTTAACGGTACTACCCGCACACTTGGCACTGTAAGTATATTGGCACCCGGCAACGATGTACCCGAAAACATTGCCATTAGCCCCATGCCTGCTTCCGATGCCATAAACCTAACGTTTGCAGCAGGAGGCGGCGCTTCTACCATCAACATTTATGACCTGAGTGGTAAACTTATGTTGCAAGAGCAAGCCAACAATAGTAATGGCTCTTGTGTAGTACAAACACAAGTGAATGTGAGCCGGTTAGCATCGGGCATGTATTTGGTACAAACACAATCGGCAGGAGTGGTAAAAAGCGCAAAATTAGTGGTAAACCGATAGTTGCTAATCTTAATCTGTTTTGTAATCATCGGGTGTTAATCAAAATACCCGATGATTACTACAAAACTCCGATACAACCGTTACTTTCTTGCTCGTTATTCGTCATAAACCCAAAACAATATCCCACTTTTAAAAAACTTTTCCCATGAACAACGCAAATTTTGTAGATTTGCTCACGCAGCAATTTGGCGGTCAGGCAGCCGAAATGATTGGTCAGCAATTAGGTATTGATAAAAGCGCTGCCCAATTGGCGCTGAGCCAGTTTTTACCCATTTTTACCACCGCCCTTGCCAACAATGCCTCACAAGAAGAAGGCGCACAAGCGCTATATAATGCAGTAGAAAAAGACCACGATGGCAGCGTATTAGAAAACATGATAGGCTTTTTGGGCAATTTTTCCCAAGGTCCGGGCATGGGCATTATGGGGCATGTTTTTGGCGGTCAAATTAACCAAGTAGCCGATTTTATAAGCTCCAACACCGGCTTAGACAAACAAACCACCCAAAGCATTATGCAAATTGCCGCTCCCTTAGCAATGGGTATGTTGGGTAAAGAACAACGTTCACAAGGTTTAAACGCTCAAGGATTGGCGCAGCTACTTAATACCTCCGTACAAGACGTGAAACAAACCGATCCCAAAAACATGGGTTTAATTGGCAAACTATTAGACCGCAACAATGACGGCAATGTTATGGACGACGTGGCAGCTATGGGTATGTCATTACTGCGCAACTGGATGAACGGACGTAAATAAACGGAGCGCATCATTGAGTATAAAAAACAAACAGCGGCAATGCCTAAAGAGCATTTGCCGCTGTTTGTTTTTGGGGTTGAAGCAGTTAATTACAACGTATCAATATGCTCTAACCATGTTTGAAGCGCCTGCCCTTTAAGTACACGCGGAAACTTATGCTGCCCGCCCATTTTACCCGATTTTTCCATCCAACTGTAAAAAGCGCTAACCGGAAAAATCTCCACACTGATGTGGCTCAAAATGTTTGATTCGCGCTCGGTGCAGTAATCATCATTCAGGGATTTCAGTTTTTGGTCTAAAATTCGGGTTAAAGTAGGCACATCTATGTCTTTTGCATCGGTGCCTATAAACCAGCGGTGAGCATAGCGGTTGTCCTCGGTTACCCCGCAAACAGCAAATTCAGGTATAGAAATATTCAGTTCCGTTTCAACATCTTCAATGGCGTGGTTCATATTATCAACCGACAGATGTTCGCCACAAAGGCTCAAAAAATGCTTGGTTCTGCCGGTAACAATGATTTCGGCATTGGCAACGTTGGTAAACCTGATGGTATCGCCAATAAGGTAACGCCAAGCGCCGGCACAAGTACTAAGCAATAAAGCATAATCTTTGCCCGGTTCCACTTCGTTTATGAGCAGCGTTTTGGCATTAGGCAACATTTCGCCGTTTGGGGTAAAATTTTGGTCGTTAAAAGGCACAAACTCAAAAAACATTCCATTGTTCAATACCATTTGCAAACTATGCGTATCGGGGCGGGATTGGAAAGCAATAGACCCTTCGGAGGCAAAATAAGTATCAATATAAATCATTTTTTGCCCAAACTGTTTTTCCATAACCTTGCGGTAAGGTTCAAAAGCAATACCGCCATGCACCAATACCGATAAATTTGGCCAAATATCGTGCATGGTGTTTAAGCCATACTTGTCAATAATATGTTGCAACATCAGGCTAATCCAAGACGGAATACCCACCAGCGCGCCAATGTTCCAATTGGGAGCTTGCTCCACAATCAGCTCAAGGCGGGCAAACCAGTCATCAATATCGGTAATGTTTTTATGGGGTTGGTAGTAGTGGTTAAACCACTTGGGCAGTTTGTTATACGAAATGCCGCTCAAATCGCCCATGTAAAAGTTGTTGCGTTTTTTAAGGTTGGTACAGCCGCCAATCATTAAAATTTGTGTACCCCAAAAATGAGACGGAAGGTGAAACTCGGGCAAGGTAAATATAAGCCGCATACTTGTGGTGCGGAATGTTTTCAGCATGTCGTCGGTTTCGGGAATATACTTGCTGGTGCCGGTAGAAGTACCTGAGCTAAGAGCAAAGTAATTTACCTTGCCGGGCCAGGTTACATCTGCTGCACCTACTGCATTATCCTGATACTGATGCCACCAAGTTTTGTAAAGTGAGTCATAATCAAATACAGGCACCCTTTTTCTAAACTCCTTAGTGCATTGTTTAGAACGCAGCAGTTCTTCAAATCCGTAAGCTCTGCCAAACTGGGTTTGTTGTGCCATTTGCAACAAATACCGCAGCACTTTTTCCTGCTGTTGAATTGGCTTTTCGGGTTTAACAGCTTTAATGGTATTGGCAGCTCTGTACCCCAATTGAACGCCTGTTTTAAGTAACTGTCCCGATATTGTTGTCATATCTTGCAAAAATTAAGGTTAGAGGATTATAGCTCTACACTGGTTGCAATTAGTTCATTCAAAATTTGTTTTTTTGCGCCGCCTAAATTGTATAACCTTTTCAACTTGTTTTACGTTTATTGTTTGTAGCAGAAAATACTGTTTTTTTATACACTACCCATGCATAACCAACACCATAAACCAGTCATTGCACCCGATATTGTCATTTTAAACAAAGCATTAAAGCGCGATAAAAACCTGAAAGTTGGGGCGGGTTTTTGTCTTGTTTTTATTGCCATTATTGGTATTTTGGCAATAGATGGTAACTTTCCGATTAAAACGATTTACACTTTTTCGGTTATTTTGCTCTTAGTGGGTTTTACGGGCTTATATTTTCTTGCACAAGGGTTATTGCGCTACGATACCCAACGCCGCTTTTTGCTTCATATATTGATACAAAGACCCCACGAAGTAGCGTGGGTATATTACCGTAAAATAGAAAGCCTACCGTTTGGTGTCAGTATGTTAAAACTTACCACCCTGTTCATCTTTTTCAACAACAGGGAGTACATGGCTATACCCATGCCCGAAACCGAAATACTGGAGCTAATGCAAACACTTCCCGCCCGATTGGTTAATACTGTTTTTGGCTATACCAAACAGCGGGAGCAATTATTTGACATATCGCCCGATTTGCTGCGCTCAGAAGAAAATGGTCATTGGTAACAAATACTAATTGGCTACCGTTATCAATAAAGGGCTATACAAACCTTCAGCAAG
This sequence comes from Bacteroidetes bacterium UBA2322, assembly GCA_002345145.1. Classification (GTDB taxonomy): domain Bacteria; phylum Bacteroidota; class Bacteroidia; order Chitinophagales; family UBA2359; genus UBA2359. The sequence goes on along the minus strand of DDVC01000084.1, from coordinate 179 downwards.
TTTCATTACTCCCTACCAACAGTAGTTAGCACTTCTCCCAATAACGATTTGCCTCCGAAGTTTAAGGTGGCAAGGGAGTAACCCGAGTTTGATGTAAACCGGTACACAAAGGTAGGAGCGCAAAACCGGCAAATTTTAGCACACGGATAACACGGATGGCGCTAATTAACGCCGATTTT
>DDVC01000059.1 GCA_002345145.1 Bacteroidetes bacterium UBA2322 | reverse complement strand
GCTTTGCTTTTTTTGAGGCAAACTCTCTTACCCTATTAGCTGCAAGGAAAAAGCCGGAAAAGCAACCCATAGCAACTATGGAACAAGCGCCACGCGGAAGCCGTAGTGGCTGCGGCGGTGAGGGGGGGTGTGGTTGCGCCGAGACGACACCCGGCAGAAAACGGCGCCGTAGTTCCAACTACCGCCGCGCAAAACGCGGTAGGAACCCGATGCCGGACCTCTTGGGTTTTCCTTGGGGCTGTTTTTGTAGTAAGCGCCGTCATACCAATCCTGGCACCACTCCCATACATTACCGCTCATATTGTATAAACCCAGCGCATTGGGGGTAAAACTGTTTACCGGCACGGTTTGGCTTGCATCAAAATTTGCCTCAGTAGGGCGCAGTGTATTTTGCCCATTGCCAAAACGCACTTTTTTACCCCCTTCGCGCGCCGCATACTCCCACTCCGCCTCGGTGGGCAGGCGGTAGCCGTTGGCATTCCAATTAGGGGTAACATTGTTGCCCGTAATGGTGTAAACAGGTGTTAGCCCTTGCTGCCGGCTCAGCCAGTTGCAGTATTCCACCGCATCATACCAACTTACATCTATAACCGGTCTATTGCCTCTGCCCCAGCCCTCGTCATCGGGTTTTTGCCTTCCGGTGGCAACACAAAATTCATCGTACTCCTCAAAGGTTACGCAGTAGGCGCTCATGTAAAAATTGCCTACCGTTATGCGGTGTACCGGTTTTTCTCTGTCACCATACCAATCGGGCATGCTACTGCTATCCCCAAACACATCACCCATATCAAATGTGCCGCCTTTTATGAATTTCATGTGCGCAGGCATGGTAGGGCGTTGTTGCAGGGTTTGCAGGTGGTTTTCCAGCAGTACAATTTCTTGCTTTTTTATTGCTATCAGATTTTGGGTTTCGGCTATGGTGGGGGGCAGGTGTAGGGTTGGGGTTTGCAGGGCTTGGGCAAGCCCGGGCAGTTGCAGCGTTTGAGCCACTATGCTCTCTTGCAGCAGGGTTAGCAGTTGGTTTATGGTGGGGTGGTTTAGTTGGCGCAGGGTTTGCAGCAGGGGGGCGGTGGTGGTGAGTAGGTCGGTGCGGGAAAACAGCAGCCGGTCGGCATTGCCGTATTGGGTGTATAAATCCGGTTGTTCTGCCAATGCCAGCAGCGCTGCCGCTATTACCGCTATGCTGTAATCGTCTATTTGGGCATTAAAATTTTGCAACGTGCGCATCGGGTGTTGGTATTCTTCTACCCCCTTGTTTTCTGCCGCATAACCTTGCAGGGCGGGTACATACATGCCATCGTAATCTATCAGCGCAAGGCTGCCATCGGGGCGCACTAAAATGTTGTCGTGTTTTAGGTCGCCATGTGCAAAATCCTGTGCCAGCAGCCATTGCCCCATTTCCATAAAATTAGCTGCCAACTGTTGCAGCGCAGCGCGGTTGCCGGCGGTGGCGTGTTCCCTTACCGCCTCGCCCAGTGTTTTACCCTCTACCCACTCCATCAGCAGCACATCGTACCAGGTTGTTTCGGCGCTGTTTACCCATAATTCCTGCGGCAGGTAGCGGTAGTGTACTATGTAGGGGCTTTGCACACTTTGAAGCCGCCGCGCTATGGCTTCCATACGCATTTGTTTGTGGGGTACAATAACCGTAAAACATTTTAAAGCCTTATAGCCCTCATTACTGTGCAGTTTAAACACACAGCCATAGCCTCCGGCAATAAAATGCGGGCTGCCGTCGTCTCTCAAAAAAGGCGTAAGCTCCGCATCTTGCAGCTCTTCGTTAAACTCGGGCGGGTCGGGGTATAAAGCCTCTATGTATTCGGAGATATTGGGTAACATGGTGGGGTGTTATTGGGGGTGGTGTATGGTTGGCTGCGTGCGTGGGAACCCTGTCAGCGTTTGGAACGCTGACAGGGTTTAAAACACGCTGACAGAATTTAAAACGGCAATCAATCATCTACTTCTATATGCCAAGGCAAGTTTTCAGAAAGAACAAAATTATGGTCGTGATAATTTTGGTAGGCAGCAGCGCCGCCAAATTTATCTAAAACTTCGCTGCGGGGAAGAGCCGTTTTAAGTTGGCTCAAAAAACTATGATAAGACGAGTGGGGGTAGTCGACAAAATTAGCAACGAGGCGGTGTTTTTGCGGATTTTGGTGTATATAGGCAATTACCTGATTGAGGTATCGGCTGCTCTCTACCGGTTTTCGCCTGAAAGGAGTTTCAAACAGTCCACCGCTGCGCTTAGTTTCCTTGTTAAAAGCCTGTGCATAAGCATTAAACAAGTGCGCAAACTGCCCACTCACCACCTTACCCGCGCTTGGGGTATGGGGAACAGGGGTATAGGGCTTACCCGTTTCGTCCGTTTTGCGGCGCATAAAAAAGTCCATAATTTCCGGTTCGCTGCGCACGGCTATCAATAAATGAAAATGATTGCCCAGCAAACAATACGCATAAGTAGTAGCTACCGGACTAATGTAGAAGGCGTATTTTTGCAAAAAATAGGCATAATTTTCTTTTCGGGAAAAAATGAGGCAGCCGTTTATGCCTCTGTTATACACATGATAATAATGTAACGGCTTTAAGGGTTCGGTATGTATTTTCATATCGGCAAAACCGTTTTCATTTCAAACAACAGGGGCAACTGCATGTATGGCAATAAGGGTATAATCGTCGTCATCTATCAGTCCTTGTTGGTAGTAATCATACAGCAGCTCTTTAAAAAGGGGGCTTTCGGTTTGGTTGGGCGGGGTAAGCGTTTGCAATAAGTTATGCAGCCAGTTTTCAAAATCGGGCAAATCAGCCTTTTGGTTAGCGGCTATCAGTTGCCGGTGCAATCCACTTGCAGCGGCAGCCTGTTGCAGTTGGCTCACACACTCCGGTTTATCGGGCTGGCTAAGTAAATATCGGGTAAGTACCAACTGTGCCAGTGCATCGGAAGCCAATAAAATAATTTCGCCGGCAACGGGCTCAAAGCTATGAATATGGCAGCAATCGGGTTTAAACTGATGGTAGGCGCTCCAATTGAGCAGGTTGGTTCTGCCCGAAAAATCCGATAACCGGCTCAAATGTGGCGGCATCATCAGTTGCCCGATGTTGGGTTGGTAGCGCATACAAGGGCTGTCGCCATAAATACAATAAGTAGCCAAAGTCCTTTCCTGTTCGGCATAGTTGAGCCATAGGGCGCACAAGGTAGCCGCCGAGCCTTCATCCCAAAATAGTTCTGTGAGTTTTTTTTGTTCAGCCTCCGGCTCGTGTGTTTCAAAAAAATCGATAGCAATGGGCAAAAGCCAGTCTGCCAAGTGTGCGGGGGTTGCAAAAGGCATATCGGGCAAAGCATTTACCAACTTTTGCGCCCATTTATCTACAAAAACACCCATACCCCCTGCGCCATCGGCTACTGCGGCATACCGGCAATGCAATTGGTGTGCGGCTATAAAACGGGCATCTTGCATAATAGTTTCGCGGGGTTTAACCGCATTTGCCCACATAAACTCAAAACCAAGCATAAACAAACGATTAAAATTTGATAAAAGAAACCCGATGCCATAAAGCCACGCTTCCCGATACTACTTGGAATAAGACCCGATGTTGAGAAACTTAATCAACCTTGACCCATCGGTATTAAACGACATGCCCCGCATACTGCTCTTGGTTGCCGCCACAGCCAGTTGCCCCTGTATAATATCGTTGTAAACATCGGGCATTACGCTCGACATTTCATACAGCGTTTTGGCATAACTATTATTGGGTAGCTGCCCTATATCGTCAGGAAAAATAACCGCTTTCCCTTCTACATCAGACAGGTGGCAGTTTAAAAACAGTACATGTCCATCGTTGGTACGCAGTTGTTTAATGTTTTTGGCAGCTTCTATCAGTTCATTATTGGTGGCATCGGTAGCCTCGCCATCAGTAATGTTGATAACCACCGGCGGATAGGAGTTTTGGTGTCCGTTCTTAATCCATTCATCAACCAACTTGGTTGCCATTGTCATAGCCGCTAACATGGGCGTTCTTGCATCGGCAATGGGTTGTATCCATGATTTAGCCTGATATTCTACCAGTTTTTTAGTACCGTTTGGTCCTTTTTTTTCCTTTACAATCTTTACATATTCTGCCGCCTCGTTCAGTTCAACTATGCCCACCCATTGCTTCCCTTTCAGTTTACCCGACCACGCAAAATCTACCTTACCGTTTAATCCGTAGCCTATAATGCTAACATAAACATAGTTTGCCAGTTCGATTTCGCGGGTTGTTGAGCGGTTGATGAGTTCGCTCAGGGTTTTATTAATGATGCGTGCAGTGGCAGATGCCTTGTTCATGCTTACCCCCTCAATATCCAACTCCCCCTCATTCATAGACCCCGATTGGTCTATCAGAAAAACAAGGGCTGTTGGTTGGTCGCGCCGTATTTTTGCGCTGTAAGCGCCTTTTGCCTGTTGTAAAAGTTTATTACCTGTAGCAATGAGGTTTGCGGTTTGGTTGCTGCCGGTTACGGGCAGGTGGGGATTTTGGCTCATAATTGGGTATTTTTTTGGTTTAAAGTAGGTGGAATGAATGGGTTTTTGGGGAGAAGGGGGTGATGTATTTGTTTTGCCAACACTTATACGCTAAGTATAAAAGGCAAGATGTTACTGATTAGTTCCAAACAGTAGTATAATCAACTCATCTTTTGTTAATTGATGGTGGAGGGCAATATCGCTTAATATATTTGACAATGTACCGATGCTAATGGGATTGTGCAGGGGTATTGTAATATGATGCTGACCTTTCACCTCAGTAGATAATCTTAAATGGCTACCGGTTTGCCTTGTGGCAAAGTAACCCAACCGGGCGAGTAACTGTGCCAGTTCTTTCCCTTTCAAATTACGAGGCAACTTCATACCGCTATCAATTCTTGTTTTACAAAGTGCAATCTAATAAGCGTTGGTTTTTCGTTTTCGTTGAAATGGCATAAAACGGCATCGCGCACCATTGCTCGCAGTTCAGGCAGGGTGTCGGCTTCGGTGTAAATGCTGTGCCCTAAGGCTCTTGCTATGTAAGTGCTTTCGGGTGTTTCTTCTACTACAAAAATTATTTCGGCATTGGCGGGGATTAGGGGGTGTTGGCTCATAGTGGGGTTTTATTTTTTATAGTTTACTTATTTGGGGTGTTTAAATGGGTAAAGTTAGTGGTTTGGGAGGATATAAAGAAGGTTGTTGGGTTAAGAATAAATTTAAGGTTAAACGATAATACCCAACTGTTTACAGATGATTTTACACAGTACATTGTCTATTTCTTTATGGCGAGGTATGGTAGTTTGGCATTTATTTTCGGGGTTCACCCAAATTTCATGGCTCTTACCTTGCCTCATCAATTTGCAACCTTGTTCTTTGAGGTGTTTTTCAAGGTGTTGCTTTTTCATTGCACAAAGAGCAATTTGCGTTTTAGAATTTTTTTCTCTTTGTACTCTTGGTTTAGCTCTTCTTTTTGCACTTCCAAGTATAGTTTTAACGCATCGGCTATGTTTGTTTTCAGTTCTTCTATGGTTTTACCTTGCGATAAAACAGCAGGGTATTCTTGTAATTGCCCTACGTAATAGTTGTTTTCTCCTTTTTGAATGATGAGAGTAAGCTCCATTTTTTTCATAACGGTATGTTTAATGGGTGTGGTGTAAGGTTGATTTTTTTAAACAAGCGGCAGATAGACAAAAGTTCGGGATGGGTGGGGTGTTGGGTTAGGTTTTGTTTTGGAGGTAGGATAATTGTTTTTCCAAATCTTTTTTGGCGTGGGTAAACCATGCGTCCCAATCGTTACCAGCTAGTAAAATCAGTTTATAGGCATCGGAGTTGCGCAGGAGGTTTACCTCGGCAAGCAGGGCGTTTAGCACGGTGCGCAGGTGGGCAATGCGGGCGCGGAGCCGGTCTTTTTGCATACTGCTGCTGTTGGCGGAGGAGAAGGGTTTACCGTTTTCGAGGTAGTCCAATATCTCTTTTACCCGATGTAGGTTTTTGGCTTGGTAGGCATTGTGCAGCTCTTTAAAAAGCTCTTCTGCCTCTTGTTTTTTGGCTTCGTCTTGCACCATATCGGGGTGGCAAAGGGTGGCGGCTTTTTTGTACAGTTTTTTGAGCAGGTTTTCGTCATCGGGCGGCAAGTTGGCGGGTTGGGGTTGTTTTTTGGCTTGTTGGTACTGTTCGTAGTTTTGTTGGTATTCGGTATGTAGGTTTTCGTAAGCCTGTTGTTTTTTGGGGTCATCGGGGTGTTTTGCTAATTCTTGGCGGGCAATTTCGGTTTGGAGTTGTAAAATTTGGAGAATCAACTCGCCCAATTCCATTTGGTGGCGGCGGGTAAAAGCGGCAATCAGGGTTTCGAGGTCGGTTTTTTCGTCTCGCAGGGCGTTAATTTGTAGTTCAAGGGTTTGGAGTTCTAAGGCAAGGGTTTCCGCTTCGTAATCGGTATAAAGGGTAAGTGCGCTGGTTTTTATCAGCCATTGCGCTAAATACTCGGCGGCTTGTGGGTATAGTTGTTGTTGGAGCAATGGGTACAAATGCTGCCACTCATGCGGCGGGGGCAGGGGCAGTTGTGCCACAATTTTGGCTGTTTGTGCGGCAATATCATCGGCATCGGCAAGTTCAAGGGCATTGAGCAGCATTTGCAAGCGCAGGCGCAGGGCAAACACATCGGGCGTATGGGCAGGAACTGCTCCGCCGTGTTTTCGCCACAGGTGGTAAAACTGGTTTATATAACCGGCGGCAAAAGGGGGGTTATTGGCAATGATTACTATGTTTTCGTCGTTTTGCTGCGCCTGATTAGTCCAGTTATAGGAGCCGGTCATCACCGTGTGTTGGTCTATAATGCAAAACTTGTTGTGCATTCGGGTAAACCCATCGGGCGCAACCCACAGCACTTGGGCAAGGGGCGGGTGGTGCAGTAGTTGGTGGTTTATGCCGCAAAGTTGGTTTATTTCGTCTTGCAGCAAGAGCAGTTCTACCTTTACCCCGTTAGCGGCTTTGGTGCAAAGCAGGTGAAACAGGGCAGCATCGGTAAACCATGCCACGGCAATGCGTATGTTTGAGGTGGCAGTTTGCAGTTGTGCGGTTATGTGGTGTTGGATGTTGGTAAAATGGTGGTCAATTTTAGACATGTTTTTTTTGCAAAGATAGCGTTTTTTTAAAAACCCATTCAGCGTTTGCGTTTGGAATGCTAACAGGGTTTAACCATGCGGAAGCCATAGTAGTTGATGCTACGATTGGGAGCGCTGTAGTGCCGAGATGCCACCCGGCAGTCAATGGCGCTGGCATCCCAACTACCGCCGCGCAACACTCGGTCAGCGCCCGATGCCGGACCTTTTGGATTTACAGCCGGGCTTGCGTTATAGTATCCGCTATCAAACCAATTCCAGCACCACTCCCATACATTGCCGCTCATATTGTATAAGCCCAGCGCATTGGGGGTAAAACTGTTTACCGGCAGGGTTTTACCTCTGTACTCCCCCTCTTCGGAGTAGGGTTGTTTATATTCTGCACTTGCATCAAAATTAGCCTCTGTGTGGAGCAAGGTATTTTGCCCATTGCCAAAACGCTGTTTATTACCTCCTTGGCGCGCCGCATACTCCCACTCCGCCTCAGTGGGCAGGCGGTAGCCGTTGGCTTGCAGGTTGGGGGTTACTATCCATTTAAGGTCATCGTAAACACTATTGTTGTTTGGGTCTTTTAGGGTTTTGTCTATGGCATATACAGGTGTTAGCCCTTGCTCTTGGCTCAGCCAGTTGCAGTATTCCACTGCCTCATACCAGTTTACATTTATAACTGGTCTGTTGCCTCTGCCCCAGCCTGCGTCATCGGGTTTTTGTCTGCCTGTGGCATCACAAAATGTATCATATTCCTCAAAGGTTAGGCAGTAGGCGCTCATGTAAAAATCGGCTACCGTTACGCGGTGTACCGGTTTTTCTCTGTTGCCATACCAATCGGGTAAGCTACTGCTGTCACCAAACACATCACCCATGTTGAAAGTGTTGCCTTTTATGAATTTCATATAATTGGGCAGGGCATTAGGGCGTTGTTGCAGGGTTTGCAGGTGGTTTTCTAAAAAAATAATTTTTAACCCTGTAAGCGTTTGAAACGTTTACAGGGTTAAATGCTACCGCTTGCGCAATGCTTGGAGGGCGTTCATAGCCTTGCCCGACATAGACATTTTAGACATGGTGTTGAGCATTTTGCGCATTTGGTCAAACTGTTTCATAAAGGCGTTTATATCGGTTATGCTGTTGCCGCTACCGTAGGCAATGCGGCGGCGGCGGCTGGCATCAATTAAATCGGGATTGGCGCGCTCGGCTGGGGTCATGGAGAAAATAATGGCTTCAAATCGTTTAAACTGACTGTCTTCAATTTCTACATCTTTGAGCATTTTACCCATTCCCGGAATCATAGCCGCAATGTCTTTTATATTACCCATTTTGCGGAGCTGATTGAGCTGGTAGAGAAAGTCGTTAAAATCGAACTGATTTTTTCTGATTTTCTTTTGCAGCTCTTCGGCTTGTTTAGCATCAAACTGCTCTTGTGCTTTTTCTACAAACGATACTATATCGCCCATACCCAGAATACGCTGTGCCATACGGTCGGGGTAAAAGAGGTCTATGGTTTCCATTTTTTCACCATAGCTCACAAATTTTATGGGCTTGTTTACGGTGTATTTAATAGATAGGGCAGCGCCGCCGCGGGTATCGCCATCGAGTTTGGTCAGTACTACGCCGTCAAAATTGAGGCGCTCGTTAAAGGTGTGGGCGGTATTTACGGCATCTTGCCCGGTCATAGAGTCCACTACAAATAAGGTTTCATCTGGATTGGTATGTTGTTTTACCGCGCTAATTTCGTTCATCATTTGCTCATCAATAGCCAACCTGCCGGCGGTATCTATAATTACCAAGTCATGGTTATTAGCTTTGGCATAGGTTATGGCGTTGGTAGCAATGCCTACGGGGTCTTTGCTGCCTTCATCGGTATAAACCGGAATTTCTATTTGTTTGCCCAGCACTTTTAACTGCTCAATAGCGGCGGGTCGGTAAACGTCTCCTGCTACCAATAAGGGTCGTTTTTTCCTTTTGGTGCGCATATAATTGGCTAATTTTGCCGAAAAGGTGGTTTTACCGGAGCCCTGCAAACCAGCAATAAGTATTATGGCGGGTTTACCTTCTAATTTTACATCGGCTACGGTGCCGCCCATTAGCTCGGTTAGCTCATCTTGCATAATTTTTACCAACAGTTGCCCCGGCGATACGGCTGTTAATACGTTTTGCCCAATGGCTTTGTTTTTTACGGTATCGGTAAACTCTTTGGCTATTTTGTAGTTTACGTCTGCATCTACCAGCGCTCGCCTAATGTCTTTCATGGTGGCGGCTACGTTTAGCTCGGTAATGGTGCCGTGTCCTTTGAGGGTCTTAAACGCCCGTTCTAACTTATCTTGTAAATTTTCGAACATTATATTAAAAAGCAGTTTACAAAGTGAGCAATAAAAAGGTTTGGAGCAGCAAAATTACAGTATTTTATGGTTAATTGTTCGCTAAAAGGGTTAAAACTGTTTGTTTATCGGTATATAGCTGTTGTATGAGGTGGTCGAGCGAGGCAAATTTGTGTTCGCGTCTGATAAGGCTTTTAAATTCTATTTGAATGGGTTCGCCGTATATATTATCAGAAAAGTCAAAGATATTAACCTCTATGGTTTTGGTTTGTCCATCTACGGTGGGTCTTACGCCTATATTTAACATGCCGCCGTAGGTTTGAGAGCGCAAATGCACTTTTACGGCATACACGCCGTTATCGGGAATGAGTTTGCAGGGGTCTTCAATAGCTATGTTTGCGGTAGGGAAGCCTATTTTACTGCCCAGTTGATTGCCTTTTACCACTATACCGCGCACAAAATACTCGTGCCCCAGCAGTTTTTGGGCGGTTTCAATATCGCCGGTGAGCAAGGCTTTTCGGATAAGGGTGGAGCTTACCGACATTTGGTCTGCCTCTTGTTTAGATATTTCTTCTACGGTAAAACCCCATTGTTTGCCCATTTTAATGAGCAGCTCTAAATTGCCCTCTCGGTTTTTGCCAAACCGGTGGTTGTAGCCAATTACTACTATCTTGGGGGTAAAGTTTTTTACCAAAAAATCTTCTACATAGGCAAGGGGTGTTTGCTCAGAAAAAGCGCGGGTAAAGGGTACTACCACTACATTATTGATGCCGCAACGGCGCAGGAGGTCAAATTTTTCATCGGGTGGCGAAAGGAGCAATATGTCGTCGGTATCGCTTACCACTGTGCGCGGGTGCGGGTGAAAGGTAATTAAAATGCTCTCACCGTTTTGCTGTTGGGCAAGTTGGTTTACCCTTTGTATAATTTGCTGGTGTCCGTAATGTACGCCGTCAAAAGTGCCTATGGTAAGTACGGGGTTTTGGAAAACGGGTAAATTATCTAAATGCCTGAAAACACGCATGTTATTAAAATAAATTATGAATATTGAATAACCGATAGGGGGAATGATGCGGCAACAATGCTGTGCTAATGCAGGTTTGCCCGATGAAATTGTTGTTTAATTGCAATATAGGGTTTAAGCCCTGTATTATGGATTAAAAAGACAGAAAAACGCTTTTTTCCCCCGATTATTTTACCATTGACCCAAAACGCTTGCACAAACCAAATTGAAGCCGGTAAAAACGGGGGTAAAGATAAGGCTATTTAGAAACATGGGCATAACCCCCGCTATAAACTTGTTATAATGCTAAATGTGCTTACCTTTGTACCGATAAGCCGGTTATGCAAACGGGTTTGCTAATTGCCCTAATGTTGTAAGTGTTTGCCGTTATTGCCTGCTTTGCCAAGCGAGTAATGGCAGCGCCTAAACAACCGTAACCCATAAACTAAGGTAGTTAACAACTTATTACTCATGCTGTTTAACAAAAAAGTGGTGGTGGTAATGCCCGCCTACAATGCTGCCAAAACATTAGAGCAAACCTACAACGAAATACCTCACAACCTTGTAGATGAGGTGATATTAGTGGACGATGCCAGTAAAGATAACACGGTAGATGTAGCCCACCAATTGGGCGTGCACCACGTTATAAGGCACGATAAGAACAAAGGTTATGGCGGCAACCAAAAAACTTGCTACAACACAGCCTTGCAACTGGGGGCAGATATTGTTATAATGCTTCACCCCGATTACCAATATACTCCCAAGCTGATACCGGCTATGGCAAGTATTATAGCACAAGATTTGTATCCGGTGGTGCTGGGGTCGCGCATTTTGGGCAAGGGTGCGCTTAGGGGCGGTATGCCGCTGTATAAGTATGTAGCCAACAGGTTTTTAACCTATTTTCAGAACATTATGATTGGTCAAAAATTATCGGAATACCATACGGGCTACCGAGCTTTTTCTAAACAAGTGCTGCAAGCTATTGACTATGAGGCTAACTCAGATGATTTTGTTTTTGACAACCAAATGATTTCACAAATTTTTTATGCGGGTTTTGAAATAGCAGAGGTTACCTGCCCTACTAAGTATTTTACCGATGCCTCTTCTATTAACTTTAAACGAAGTGTTACTTATGGTTTGGGGGTGCTTAAAACTTCGGTCATGCACAGGCTGCAACTTTGGGGGCTATCAAAATTTGACATTTACCGCGGGAAGTGAAAAGTTATGAGTTGGGAGTTATGAGTTATGAATTATGAGTTATGAGTTGTGCTTTCCTAAAAAACCTTGCCCGATTTTGTAAATTATGAACCAAAATTCATTGACAATTGGTTGTCAATTTGTTTATTTTTGCTTGATGTAAAGATGGTTAGTTTTGGTAGTTCGTCTTTTGGTGTAGTAATTAGGTAGGCTTCAAATTGGTTGGGGGTCATGCGCTTAGGCAAACGCTGGTGCGGTCTTTGGTCATTGTAAATTTGAATAGCTTTAGCCACACCAAGGAATAGTTGTTTGATTGTTTTGATGGCGTAGTGTTTTAAGTAGCCATTTTTGATAGTGCCATTTACCCGCTCAATATGGGTATTTTCATAGACTTCATCGCACATGCTGATGCGGATGTTGTATTTTTGAAGTAAATCGGTATAGGCATTGCTACAGTATTGGCTGCCTCTGTCGGAGTGGTGAATGAGTTGATTTTGGTAGTCTGTTATGCCTCTATATTGCATCGCCATTTGTAAGGTGGCAAGATTGTTTTCTGCCCGAAGATTGTCGGCAAGGCTATATCCAATGATTTTTCGGGAGTAAACGTCCATGAGCAGGGTGAGGTAATAGAACCGGTTGTTGAGCGGATAATAGGTAATATCGGATGCCCAAAGTTGGTTTACACCTGTAAACTCCTTGTCGTTCAATAAGTTGTTGTACAGCCTTGATTTAATGCTAAAAGTAGTACGGACAGGGTTGGGCTGTTGGTGCAGCATATATCCTTGTCGTTTACCCAATTCTATAAAAGCATCTCTGCCAATACCTTCGGGAAGGTAAGTTTCATAGATACTGCGCAAGCCCATTTGCGGATGCATGATGCGGGCTTCTTCTATCAAATTCAGGTACAAGGGCTCTTGGATTTGTAGGCGCTGTAGCGCCCCTACCGCTTGTAAATGAGCTTGCTTGCTGATGTTATTGAGGTGATAAATTTGCTTCATGGTGTAGTGATGCAATTCATGGTGTTGCCGATACCATTCTATGGTTTCGGTTCTAAATTTTTTTTTAAATCTACGCCAAAATCCTTGCCCGCCAACTCTATGAGTTTGTTTAAATAGTCTATTTCTAACTGCTTTTGACCAATAACCCGTTCCAGCTCGGCTACTCGTTGGTTTAGTTTTAGCGTTTTGGTGGCTTCACTTTCCATTTGTACAACCATTTTTGTTTGTTTTTGAAATTGTTTGGAGTAAAGATAACGCCATTTGTAAACTGATGCACGACTGACCTCATATTGGGCAACAATTTGACTAATTGTGATTACTTTTGTGTCCAAATCTTGGATTATTCTGCGTTTAAGCTCTTCACTAAAAATGCGGTTTTGAGATGAAATTACTGATTTGACATTTTCTTCATTTGTGCTTTTTGCTCTCATGTTTAGGTGATTTTTGAGGGCAAGCTATTTCAGGACACCACAAGTTATGAGTTATGAGAGGGTTACTACCTACTACCCGATACCATCTACTATCTACCAAAACTAACCACTAACTACTAACTACTAACCACTAACAACTATTCACTTTTAACTATCTTTGCGCCCTCTTTTACTCTCAAAACACACCCACTATACCATGCAACAAACAGACAACATTGCTCACGAAAGCGTTCATAAACGGTACGATGATGTAGTACGGCGGCATTTTCCCGGAAGGCTCATTGCCTTTGAACAAACCGATGCTGCGGCTTTCAGTTTGCAATGCGAAAACAAAGTAACCCTGCTTGTAAACGTAATTACCGATACCATTATCCGCTTCCGATACTCCATAGACGGAGAGTTTGACCCCGATTTTTCTTATGCCCTCAACCCACAGTTTACCCCGCAGCCACCCACCGTACACTATGTGCAAACCGAACATGCCATTGAAATATACACCGGCAAGCTGTGTTGTGTGGTTTCTAAACATAGGCTGCTGCTGCGCATTTACGATTTAAACGGCAATGCAATTTGCGAAGACGATACCGGCTTTTACCTTAGGGAGAGCATTTTGGAGGGCATTACAGAGGTAAAAGTAACCAAAAAAGCCCCGCTTGGTAAAATGTACCTTGGCTTAGGCGATAAACCCCACCTCAGCAACAATCTTAGGGGCAAGGCATTTGAAAACTGGTGTACAGATGCCTCTCACTACCAAGCAGATACCGATGCCATTTACCGCGCCATTCCGTTTTATTATGCCCTGCACAACCAAACCGCCTACGGCATTTTTTTAGACAATACCTACCGCACCCGTTTCAGTTTTGACCGGCAGGGAAACCAAGTAAGCAGTTTTTCTGCCGCCGGCGGCGATATTAACTACTACTTTATTTACGGACCCCAACTACAACACGTTGCCACCCAATACACCCAACTTACCGGCACAGCGGCTCTGCCACCGCTTTGGGCGCTGGGATACCACCAATGCCGCTGGAGCTACTACCCCGAAAGCCACATAAGACAAATTGCAGAGGAATTCCGACAACGCCAAATACCCTGCGATGCACTCTACTTTGACATTGATTACATGGACGGCTACCGATGTTTTACCTGGGATAAATCCCGATTTCCTAACCCCAAACAACTGCTTGCCGACCTTAAAACACAAGGCTTTAAACCCATTACTATCATAGACCCGGGTATTTTGATAGATAAAGACTATGCCGTTTACCAATCGGGAACCGAAAACGATGTGTGGTGCCGAAGAGATAATGGTAAACTCATGCGGGCATCGGTTTGGCCACCCGAGTGCGTTTTTCCCGATTTTACCAACCCACAAGTGCGCAAGTGGTGGGGCACACTACACAACCATTTTTACACCCAATTAGGCGTAAGCGGTTTTTGGAACGATATGAACGAACCCGCCATTTTTGAGGTAAAAAGAAAAACTTTTCCCGACCACGTGCGCCACCATTACGACGGGCACGCTTGCAGCCACCAAAAAGCACACAATGTATATGGCATGCAAATGTCGCGCGCTACACAAGAGGGTTTAACCAACTTAAACCCCCAAAAACGCCCCTTTGTAATTACCCGCGCCTCTTATGCCGGTGGGCAGCGCTACGCCTGCTGCTGGACAGGTGATAACTCTGCCTCTTGGGAACACCTCCAAATAGCCAACCTGCAATGCCAGCGCATGAGCATATCGGGCTTTTCTTTTATTGGGTCAGATATTGGCGGTTTTTCCGGCATTACCAATGCCGAGTTATTTGTGCGCTGGTTGCAGTTAGGCGCTTTTCACCTGTTTTTCCGCACGCACTCTATGGGCGCAAATGCCGATGTTTCGGCTTACGATATTAACCAAAAACCAATTACCGACCGCGAACCATGGGTGTTTGGCGAACCTTACACCTCTATTGCCAAAGCTACCATTGAAATGCGCTACCAATTGCTGCCTTACCTGTACACCGCTTTTTGGCAGTACCACACCACCGGAACCCCCGTTATTAAACCCCTTAGTTTTTATGACCAAACCGACCCCGTAGCTTGCAAGCGCGAAATTGAGTTTTTGGTTGGCGACCATATTTTAGTGCGCCCCGTTATTAAACCTACCAAAACAACGGCACGCGTTTATCTGCCCAAAGGCAACTGGTACCACTATTATACCGACCACCTGCTTGCCGGCAATCAAAAGCACAGGGTAGATGCACCCCTGCACCACATTCCGTTTTTTGTTAAAGAAGGCGCAGTTATTCCACATTTTCCGGTTATGCAGTACGTAGGCGAAAAATTGATAGACCAACTCACCCTGCACCTATATTTTGCCCCCAATACCACCCAAAGCCACTACTACGAAGACGAAGGCGAAAACCTCTCTTACCTGCTACACAACTACCTCTTGCACACCTTTGTAAATAAGGGCAATGAACACAGCGTAAACCTTACACACACCACTACCGGCAATTTTACCCCTGCCTATACCACCATTAAATTAGCGCTGCACGGGTTGCCCTTTACCCCCGTCGCCTGCCTTGCCAATGGGCAAAAAATTGCCATTAACCGTGCCGCATCGGTACATAAGCCGGTATATGAAGTAATCCTGCCCGCTCGGTTTACAACCCTTACTGTTCAGTAAGGGCGGAAACATAAGTATAGCAGTGGAAACAGGCCGCCGCCGCTGTCTGGTTAACAAATTGACGCATGTAAACACAAGGGCAAACAACTCAGTTCATTCTTGTAGCCTACGTGCCTTTACAATCATCGTTTTAAGCGCAGATATTTAACCGCAAAGCTCCGCCTAAACATCAAATTTTGTTTTGTGCTGCAATCCTTTTGCAGTAAGGGATTGCAGTAATAGAAGCAGGGTTTTGACGGGTGTGTAAATTCCGAAAATCGGGGTGAATTTGGTTTGTTTACCAAGCATAAAGCGGGGTAAATTTGCCCCAATAATTAGTTATAACCTACTTAACTGTAAACAAACCATGCAACCTGAAACCAAAAAATCCGATTACGACCCCTATCAACTGCTTGGCCTCATAAACCCTAACGCCAAAGAAAAACGAAGAGAAAAAGGTAAATCATCGGGTAAAAAAAAACGGGTAAATAAGCCCGATCCATAGGCGGAACTTTGCTGCAGGCAAGCCAGAACACAACAGCCTGTCGTACCATTTTTTTGCGGCGTATAATGTTGTTGCGGCAAGCCGTTTGGTTGTGCAGGAAAGCCGCAAAATGCTGTGCCGGAAAAAATATCGGGGAATTTTATGGATTTTACCATCAATCTGATAAAAAATGTGCAATAGGATATGCAATGTTAGGAGAAACCTTAACTTTGATTAACTTTTGCCCCCAATTGCCATACTCCTCCGCGCCTTAAAACCAAAAAAGCGCCCCCAAAGCAACATTACTAACCTCCTAACTTAACACAAAATGAAAACAGTTTTAACCATTCTTAAATGGACGGGCATTGTTATAGTTGCCCTTGTAGCTATGATTGTAGCAGCGGTTTACCTAAACTATCCGCCTAAACTGAATGAACCCTATCCCAATGTTGTAGCCGTAACCGATAGCGCCGTTATTGCTCATGGCAAGTATTTGGTGTATGGACCGGCGCATTGTGCCGTATGCCACGGCGCTGCCTCCCGAGATGATTTGGAAACCCTTGCACAAAAAATTTTCACCCTCCCATTATCGGGCGGTTTAGAATTTAACATGCCCGGCGCAAAAATTCACGCCAAAAACCTTACGCCCGATAAAGAAACCGGCATTGGTCGTTATACCGATGCCGAACTTGCCCGAATGATAAGATACGGCGTAAGACATAACAATGAGGTAATGTTCCCTTTTATGTCGTTTGGCAACGTGAGCGATGCCGATTTGCAGGCTATTATTTCTTTTTTGCGCAGCCAACCTGCGGTTAAAAAAGAAATACCACTTGATGAACTTAACTTCATGATGAAAGGGGTAATGGCTTTTTTGGTTACACCTTACGGACCCAAAGGCGAAATTGCCAAAACCGTAGTACAAGATACCACCGCCCAATACGGCGCTTACCTTGCCAACCACGTGGCCGGTTGCCACGATTGCCATACCAATGCCGACTTGATGACCGGAAAGTTTATAGGGCAACCCTATGCCGGAGGGCAAAAAACGCCCGATGTTTATGAAGACCCGCATACTTGGGTTTATACTCCCAACCTTACACCCGACCCTAAAACCGGTAAAATTTACAATTGGGATAAAGACCAGTTTATTGCACGTTTCAAAAAAACAGGTCGTACCGTAAAAAACAGCATCATGCCTTGGGAGTGTTATACCTCCCTTACCGATAACGACCTTACAGCCATTTACCATTACCTCAAATCGCTACCGCCTGTGTATAATGAAGTAAAAGAGGTAGTAGTGCATGAGTAAAAAGTGAAGAGTGAATAATGTGAGGTTGGATTTATGAACTTGCACAAAGGCTTACCACAAAAGGATTTCAGACAGGTGGGGTGATATATTTCGGTGCGCTGCACCTTGTTAATCGGGCATTTAACATGGTTACTACCTATATTTTGGTGCGCTGCACCTTTGCAAAACAAGCGCGCCAATTTATGGGTGTTGGTAGGTAACCATACAAGGGCAAGGGGTAGCGCCTCATAATCTTGGTAGCACTGAGGCGTACCTTGTTTATTATCAGGTGCAGCGCAACGTAATCTGTTGCCTATTTTTAACCGGCGCTTCTAAACCACACACAGGCTTTTCCCCTATCGGGCATTCATTTTAATTCCAACCTCGCGTTGAATAATGTACAAACGCACAGCCCTGCGTCTGTATTGTTATGAGTGAAAGTTAGCAACCCATAACGCCTAATTTAGCATAAACAGGCGTACAGTTATTTAGGCAACTGTACGCCTGTTTTGTTTTATACGCCCTTTCTTTGTAAAACTAATGTAACCAAAACGGCAACCCTGCTATTTTAATCGGGTTAATAAAGGTTAATAACGGCAAGTTTACTATTTTTGGGGCTTCAAAAAAAAGAGCGCTGTTTTCCGCCACATTAGTAAAATTGTTTACGCCGGTAAACGGGCAATCCCTCAAAATTTATATTTAACCATACCCCAATCGCTAAGATGAAAACATCTTTTCTCCCTAAAATTACAAGCTACATATTGTTGCTCTTGGCAGTGTTGTGTTATTTAAGCCCAACAAAAACGGCAGCCCAGTGTTTAAGCAATCCGGTAGGACCCGGCACCATATCGGGCAATGCTCCGCCGCAAAACGTATCCATCACCACCACACCGGCAAGTTTAGCCAATTCGGTTACATGGAGTAATGGCGCTACCGGCTCCAATATCACCTTTACCCCCAGTTGCAGCAGCCCGGGCAATAAAACCCTTACACCCTGTTTTTTGGCAGGCACTACCATACCCGCACAGAGTTTTAATGTACCCAATTTTAGCGGCACAGCTCCTGCTTCGTTTAGTTTTAACGTTAGCGGGTTATGTTACGGACCGGGCGCTACTTACAGCGGCGCTTTGCCCATTAGCATTGGGGGTACGGGCGATGTAACCATTACCCTCATCTTGCCCGATGGCTCCACCCTTGCGCCGCCGCCGCTGCCCATTTCTACGGTAAACGCCCTATCTCCTATTGATATCAGTTTATTTGGTTTGCAAGGCGACCCTAATGGTACGTGGACTATCTCTATTGGTGGCGGCGCTACTACTTATAATATCGGGCCTGCTACTTTCTTTATCAACCAATATAACCTTACCCAAACTTTTTGCGGACCGCCGGTGCAGTTTACCGTTACGCCTTGCCCTGCACCCTGTCCGGTTTTTCAGTCGGTTATTGGTCCGGCACAAGTTTGTTCGGGAGCTAATACCCAGTTAGCCGTGCAGTTCAATGTGCCGCAGGTGTTCAATGCTTCTTACCAGTGGACAGGACCTAATGGTTTTACCAGCACCGCCGCCCAACCCTTTGTAAGCCCCATCAACAATACTTGCGACCCTATCAATGTAACCTACTCCGTATCGGTATGGTGTACCAATGATAACTCGGTTCTGGCAACTAACCAACCTATTACCTTTACCGTTTTTCCGGCAATAGACCCCTCGCAAATTTTAATTGATAATACCAGCAATATCCAAGACCCGGGGTGCGCCATTTCTATCAGTGTGCCTTGTAATTTTACCATAAACGGTACGCCCACCAGCCTCACCCAGTCATTTAACCCGGGCGATAACGGCACCAGCGCCATTTTCAACATCTCAAACGGTTTACCCGGCTGCACTTATACGGTAGATGTGCCTATAACCTGTATAGGCAGTTGTACTCCGCCCGATGTAACGGTTACCACCTCCTGTCTTATCGATTTTACCGCCTACCGCATCAACCTTACGGTAAATAATATGGGCGACTCCCCATCGTTTATTGCTTTGCCCTCGCAGGGGGTACAAATCCCCATTAATGCGCCCGGCTCTTACACACTGGGTCCTTTCCCCAACAATGAGTACGTAAACGTAAAACTGATTAACCTACTCAACCCCAGTTGCAATGTTAACTTAGGTAATTTTACCCGAGGTTGCAAACCCTGCCCCTCGCTCAACAACGTTTTTACCAATTTCCAATCCTCACCCAATGCCTGCGAAGGCGACATCATTACCCTCAATGCCGTAACAAACGGCGGTGTTGCCGGCGTTGATTTCCTTATTAAGTGGAAGGCAAACGGCGAGTACATTCCGGGCGGCGTTGGTTCGCCTTATTCGTATGTGCTTACTGCACCCGGCTGCGAGGTAAACGAAGTACAATTTACCGCCGAACTTACCTGTTTAACCAATGGCGCTCCGGCTTCGCAAACACAGGTAAGCACCCCTATCATTAAGGTTTACCCATCTCTAACCTTTAACGTGGACTTTTTCCGCTCACCCGACCCCTGCGTGGTAGCGCCCGTAGCCAGTGCAGAGTGTGCGGGCAACCTTGCCTTTACCTTTACGCCCACTGCCAACCTAAACCCGGGCAATGCCTCGGTGCAGGTAAATTACACGGCAAGGGTTATTGGCGCGCCTAACTCATGTGCTACCACAGGACGTTATACCGTAAGCTGCCCTAATTGCAACGATACTGCCGGCGATGGTACACCGCTTTACCAGTCGGTTTGCTGGGGCGAAAGTTTTACCGTTGATAACACCGGCGCATTAGCTACCTCGCCCGGTTATTTTACCCGATGGACAGTAAGCAATGCCGCCACCGGCGCACCCATTACCACCTTTGGTCCATTTGGCAACCCGGGCAATTTTTCGCCCAATACCTTCATCAATAATGGCAGTTTCCTGCCTGCCGGTGGTACCTACTGTTTTACCCCTTCGCTCGTTTTCGATGGTACCGATATTAACCCTGCTTTGTCCGGTACGCAGAGTAGTATTGTAGTTGGACAAAGTAATATCACCCTCAGCCCATTGAACATTTCAGCCCCATCTTGTTCTAACTCGCCGGCTTGTACCTGTATTTTAGGTATTCCGTTAGTAACCGATATTGACTGTTACCAAATTACCCCCGGTTTGTACAACGGCACGCATACTTTTTCGGGTATTCCTTACTGTGAGGGCATATCCTCCTATAACATCACCATTTCTGTTACCGACAACATAGGCGATTTATTCAACCCATTCAGTCAAGGGGGCATCTCCTCCGATTTTCCTGCACCGCTCAACCAGCAGAATAACGATGGTACTTGGACACTGTTTAACTATACCGGCAATCCAAACGGAAAATCGGTAAACATCACCGCCATTTATCTCAATCCGTTCTCTACCGGAAACCTGAGCTGGAATGTTACCATTACCTATTTTAACAACCCTCCCTACCCGCTGGTATGCAATACCTGCCACGATGTAGGCGAGCCCTCCTGCGTAGAACTCTTGCCGCCCGTGCAGCTAAACGCCATACCTACCCAAGCGCCCATTTGCGAGGGTACTCCGGTAAACCTTACCAAACTTACACCCGCCGCCAACCAACCCGGCACCTTCTTTTGGTACGATGGCAATCCCGCCACCAACGGCGTACTGGTGCTAAACCCCGGCGAGGTATATCCTACCAACGGACAAACGTATTTTGTGCTTTTCCGCGAAATTAACGACGAGTCTTGCTCCGGCACACAATCGGTAACATTTACCGTTATACCAAAACCGGTACTCAATACTCCGCCACCCTTACCACCCATTTGTTTAGGTGGCAGTATAAACCTGCTTGCGCTTAACCCATTCATAACTACCGCATCGGGAACAATACAATGGTTTATAGGCGACCCCGATGTGGACGGAGCGCCATTAGCAACGCCCAACAACGTTATCCCGATAGGCTCTGAGCGCTACTATGCCTTATTTACCGATGCCACTACCGGCTGCAAAAACAAGTTGTTTGTTCAGGCTAACTACCTCCCTACCCCGCTGCTGCTAAGCGTACTGCCCGATATTTGCCCGGGCGAGCAAGCCGATTTAGCCGCCTTACAACCCCAACTCATTGCCGACCCGGGCTTGTTTGAGTGGTTTACCGCATCGGGCACACAATTGTTTCCCAATAATCAGGGGCAAATTTTGGTCAATCCCACAGTTGGTACTACCTACACCGTATTTTTTACCAGCCTTGCCACCGGCTGTACCGGTTTTACTACAGTTAGTTTCATCATAAATGCCTTGCCTACACTTGTACAGCCCACCGTTACTAATCCGGTTTGTGCAGGAGAGGTTGTAAACCTTACCCAGTTTGAAAGCCAAATTACCGGCGGCGCTGCCGGTACAATTGAGTGGTTTTTGGGCAATCCCGCATCGGGCGGCATTTTGCTCAATGGCAGTACCACCCAACTCAACCCTGCCACACAAACCCCTACCGCTACCGATGTGTATTTCCTTCGGTTTACCGCCGCTGCAACCGGCTGTCAAAATACCCTCAGTTTCTCCTATCCCTTTGCACCGGGTCCAAACCTCTCGCCTTTCCCTGCCAATAACTTTGTTTGTGCCAATGCAGCGCCCGTAAACCTGATAGCGTTGCAACCGCTTATTTCCAATAATGCCACCTTTGAGTGGTACAAAGGCAACCCCGCCACTACCGGCATTTTGCTCGATGGCGATGGCATTCCTATTGCAGAAGACAATCCGGCGGCACAACCCATCCCTGCCGGCACAACAGTAGTTTATTATGCCATTCTTACCTCCTCTGCCACCGGTTGTATAGACACCATTAACCTCAGCTATACTGCCTACCTGCCGCTTACCGGCGCTACTGCCAACTACAACTGCGATGCCGGTTTGCAAGTAAACTTATCGGGTGTTTCGGGCGGTTCGGGAGCCGGTTATACGGTTGCTGCTAACTCGCCCAACCAACCCGGTAATGTGTTGGATTATTTAGCCACTTGGACGGTAATTGTTACCGATAATGCCGGCTGTACCCAAACCCTTACCGGCGCTTCTAACTGCCCCACCTGCGAAGCCGGCGCTGCCAATGCCTTGGCTAATAACCGCCTTTGCTGCGGGGGTAGTTTGCTCATTACCAATACCACTGCCGTTTTAGACCTGCCACAAGATTTTGTTATCGGGTGGGCTGTTACACCGCAGGCACAAGGTCCTGTTACCGATGCCGCCGGCGTATTAGCTGCCAACGAATTGGGCAGAGTGTATCAGGGCAACGAAGATTACAGCCTTAATTTTGACTACACTTGTTTGGGCTTACCTACCGATTATCCGCCCGGCAGATACTTAGCCACCCCCTTTATTTCAGAGCGCCCGCCCGAAGTAGGACCGCCTGCTCCCATTGTTTACAATCCTGCACAAGGCTGTTTGCCCGATGGCGAAATTTGCCCCGTTATTACCGGTACAGGGTGGGTAATCAACCCCATGGTTATCACCTTCCCCGATGGTTCACAGCTAAACGTTAACCAAGAGCTTGCCTTTGGAGCACCCATTGATGAAACCCTGCTTGGTTTAATTGGCGGCACGTTACCTTGCCTTTCGTTAGCCGACCTCTATTCGGGCGACCCCAACGGCATTTGGACTATCTCTATTACCAATACCGGCACAGGCAGCATCGGGTTTTCGGCTCCCGATTTCTTTGTTACCGTACCTGCCGCAGGTTGTTCTTTATTAACCCAAGACCAAGTTAATTTTGTAGCCGGCGTAAGCGGGTTAATTCCTGCCGGTCAAACCACTAATATCAACATTAACGTGCCTTCGCCGCAGGTGGTTATTCCTACCCTCACTTATGACCCCGATAGTGGTTGTATCCCCGAAGGAGAGTTTTGCCCGCAAATAACAGGTTCAAACTGGGCTATTAACCCACTCATCATCACCTTCCCCGATGGCTCACAGCTCAACATTAACGATGCCGCCGGCGGTTTAACTATTACCCCTGCCCTCTTAGGAGCTTTGGGTGGAAACCTGCCCTGCCTTGCCTTAGACAGCCTTTTCCAAGGCGACCCCAACGGCACCTGGTCTATTTTTGTCAATAACGTTGGAACAGGAACGGTGTTCTTTAATATCCCCGATTTTGAGGTGGTAACCGATGCCGCCTCTTGCACCCTTATTTCGCAAGATGAGGTAGTAACCATACCCGGCACCGCCGGCGCAGTACCGCCCGGCAATTCCCTCACACTCAATATACAAGTGCCGCCCATTCCCTCCCTGTTCCCTGCCATAAATGAAGATTGCAACGACTACGGCGCGCCCGTAGAAATTGTACTATTGGGCGATATTGCCTACCAATCAGTAAGCGCTACCTGTGTAAACAGCAATACCAATTTGTATTCGGTTAGTGTAACCGGTTTGTCGGGTGGTGCGCCGCAGTTTATTCCTACGGCAAATTACGTATTTCCGGCTCCGGCTACCTTTAATGCCGCCACCAATACCTACACCTTCCAAACTACCATAACCGGTTTCCCCTACACCTTCCAAATTGCCAACAGCCTGCCCAGCGCCGGTGGCGGCAACTGCCCTGTTAGCGCTACCATTAACTTAGACCCTTGCATTTGCATACCGCCGGTGGTGGGTTTTGCTACCCAATGTATCAATGACAACCAGTTTGCCGTGTTGGTAAACATTGCCCAAACCGGTTCATCGCCCACCTACAACATAACCGATAACCAAGGCACCCCGCCTCAAACAGGCATTACCGCCGCCGGCGCCTATCTTTATGGCGTATATACCAACGGAACTGCGGTAAATGTTACCTTAGTTTCGGTTGCCGATGCCCTTTGTAACCTTTCATCGGGAGCCATTACCGATGTTTGTACGCCTTGTAATGCCGGTGTGCCCACTGTAGCCTCCAACATTGTTTGCTGCAATGATGTGGCAACCATTGTGCCGCAGGGATTTTATGCAGAACCGGGTAATATCATTGCCTGGGCGGTTTCTATTTCGCCCATTACCGGACCCGATGACTTGGTGTTTGCCTCGCAGGTAGCGCCCGGTGTGGGCAGCAACTATGCCTTACAATACGAAAATGCCAACTGCCAGTTGCCGGCGGGTTTTTACTACGCCACACCCTTTATTGCCCAAACCCCGGGCGAAGTTCCGCAACCCGACCCCATTGTGTTTAACCCCGCTCTTGGCTGTAATCCGGTAGGCGAAATATGTCCGCTCATATCGGGCACGGGGTGGGTAATTAACCCGCTCATCATCTCTTTCCCCGATGGCAGTTCTATTAACGTTGCCGAGCAACTCATTGGCGCTAATGTGCCCATCACCCCCGATTTGCTGGCTACCGTAGGCGGCAACCTGCCCTGTATTCCGCTGAGTACCCTATACAACGGCAACCCCAACGGCACCTGGACAATTTCGGTAACTAATACCGGTACCGGAGCAGTAAGTTTTGCCCTGCCGGCGTTTAATGTAACCGTCAATGCGGCTTCTTGTGCCTTGATTTCGCAAGACCAGGTTACTACTATTGGGGCGGTATCGGGCACTATACAAGGCGGTGCATCGGGTTTAATCAACATTCAAATTCCCAATCCCAACACCGAAATTCCCGATTTCCCCACGTTTGACCCCAACTGTCAGGATTTTGGCGAGTCTTTACAATTAACCATTGTTGACCCCATTACCTTTAATCTTACCGCCGCCTGCAACGACAGCAACAATGACGGCGATTTTGACCAGATTTTGGTAACGGCAAACAGCCTTGCCGGTGGCGCTCCTGCCATATTCCCATCGGCACAATACGTATTACCTGCCGGATTTACCCAAATTAGTTCGGGTGTATATCAGGCAACGCTACCCTTAGATTTAGGTCAAACCAACTATACGGTATCGGTAGGCAGCAGCCAGCCGGGGCAAAGCGGCGGGTGCGAAACCGCACAAACCATTACCCTGCCTTTCTGCCCGGTTGGGTGCATCAATCCTACCGTATTGTTTGGCTCTTTCTGCGATAATACCGCCGAAGGTCAGTTTTTAGTGAGCGTAAACATTACCGATATGGGCTTTGGCAATGCCGGCTACCTTTTAACCAACTCTGCCAACAGCAATACACTTACAGCAAATGCAACCGGCATTTACCAAATAGGCCCCTTTGAGAGCGGCACTCCCGTAACCATTACCCTTACCGGTACTACCCGACCCGAATGTGTAGTAACCAGCTCTACCTTAGAACAAACCTGCGAAAGTTGTAATGCCGGTATAGCCTTTGCCTCAGGCAGCAGTAATGTAGTTTGCTGTGGCGAAACACTAAGCATCAGCAGCAACGATTTCTCTTTATCTGATGGCACTATTGTGGCATGGGCATTTGGCAACAGCCCCATAACCAACCCCACACAGGTAGCAAACGCCCTAAATGTAGCGCCCGGCAATGCCAATAACGGCTACGATTTTACCAACGATTGCAGCCTTGACCCGGGTACTTATTACCTTACGCCCTTTATTGCTCAAACACCCGGCGAAGCGCCGCCTGCACCGCCGGTTATTTACGAACCCGCATTGGGTTGTAATCCGGTGGGCGAAATTTGCCCGGTTATTTCCGGTACGGGCTGGGCAATTAACCCCATACTCATTTCCTTCCCCGATGGCAGTACGGTAAACGTGGTGCAGCAATTTTTGGGCGCTAACCTTACCATTACGCCCGAACTGTTAGCCGGTATTGGGGGCTTGCCTTGTATTCCGCTAAGTACTTTATATAATGGCGACCCCAACGGTGTGTGGACTATATCCGTAAACAACATTGGCTCGGGTGCGGTAAACTTTGAAATTCCGGGCTTTGATATAGTGGTAGATGCTGCCGCTTGTCCGCTCATTACCGAAAATCAGGTTACTTCATTGGGTGCAGTATCGGGTACCATTACCGGTAATACACAAGGCAGTATTAACATAGTGGTGCCCAATCCCAATACCGAAATACCCGATTTCCCAACCTACAACCCCACTTGTCAGGATTTTGGCGATGCCATAGCCGTAGTGGTGGCAGAAGCCATTACGTATAACTTTACCCTTACCTGCAACGACCCCGATGGAGACGGTGTTTCATCGGGTTATTTGGCTACTATCAGCAATATCAGCGGCGGTTCGCCTGCCGTAGTGCCGGGTGTAACGTATGTGTTGCCATCGGGCTTTACCCAAACCACTCCGGGCGTTTACACAGCGGTTTTACCCCCCTCCACTTCTTCGCCGGTATCGGTAACGGTGGGCAGTACCGATGGCGGTTGCTCTACCACCCTCACACAAGCATTGCCCGCTTGTTTCTTTGCTTGCCAGCCGCCCGTTGCCGGTTTCCTTACTGCCTGCAATGAAGACGGCACTTATTTTGTGAATGTGAATGTGGTGAATTTTGGCGCAGGAAATACTGCCTACACCATTACCAACAGCGCCACCGCCCAAACTGTAACCATTACCAGCGCAGGCATTACCCAACTGGGTCCGTTTGATGCCGGAACAGCCGTAACAGTACAGGTAACCGGCAATAATGATGCCACCTGCTCCATTACCGGCACGCCTGCCGTGCCCGATTGTACCAACTGCACCACCGGCGCTACCAACCCCATAACCGACAATGTAATTTGCTGCGGCAACAGTGTAACCGTAGGCGTTACCGGAGCAAACACCGCAAGCGGCAATATCATTGCTTGGGCGCTTAGCAATAGCCCCGTTACCAACGAAGCCGGTTTGGAAGACCCCAAAGGCGTATGGCCCGCCAATGCCGATGGTTCTTATACCTATAACAACAACAACTGCTCTGTGGAGCCGGGTGTTTATTACTTTACCCCCTTTATTGCCGAAGACCCGGGTTCTGCCCCGCCACCCGACCCCATTATTTATGACCCCGCTATTGGTTGTAATCCCGTGGGTGAAATTTGCCCCATAATTACCGGAACCAATTGGGTGATAGACCCGCTGCTTATTACCTTCCCCGATGGCAGCACCATTAACGTTTTGCAGGAGCTTGCCGGCTTAAATATACCTATTACCCCGGCATTGTTGGGCGCATTGGGTGGCTTGCCCTGTTTGCCGCTGAGTACACTATACGATGGCGACCCCAACGGCACCTGGACTATTACCATTAACAACACCGGAACAGGCGCGGTAAACTTTGAAATACCCGAGTTTAACGTGGTGGTAAGCGCAGCAGGTTGCCCGCTTATTACCGAAGACCAAGTTACCACTATTGGAGCCGTAGCGGGTTCGGTAGCAGGTGGCACTACCGGCACAGTAGATATTGTGATACCCAACCCCAATGAGGTTATCATTATTCAGCCCGAACCCGACCCCATTATTTATGACCCCGATATTGGCTGTACGCCTATTGGCGAAATTTGCCCGGTTATTACCGGAACAGGCTGGGTGATAGACCCGCTGCTCATCAGTTTCCCCGATGGTAGTACCATTAACGTAATACAGGAGCTTGCCGGATTAAACGTACCCATAACGCCGGCGCTGCTGGGCGCATTGGGCGGCTTGCCCTGCATACCCCTCAGCACCCTGTATGATGGCGACCCCAACGGCACCTGGACAATATCGGTAAACAACATTGGCACTGGTGATGTAAGTTTTGAAATACCCGAGTTTAACGTGGTGGTAAGCGCTGCCGGTTGCCCGCTTATTACCGAAGACCAGATTACCGTAATTGGTGCAGTTGGGGGCACCGTGCCGGGTGGCACATCGGGCTTAATTGATATTGTGATACCCAACCCATTGCCACCTATCGAATCGGATTTCCCTACTATTGACCCCAACTGTACTGAGTTTGGCGAGCCGGTAGAAGTAGTATTTGTTGATGACATCAACTTTACCCTTACCGTTGCCTGCCGCGATTTAGACGGTAATGGCTTAGCCGATGATTACCTTGCTACCATTAGCAACCTAAGCGGCGGAGCGCCTGCGGTATTAACTACGGCAAGTTATGTGCTGCCGGCAGGTTTTGCGGAAACTACGCCGGGTGTTTACACCTTGTCGTTGCCGCTGAGTTCTTCGGGCGCTTACTCGGCTACGGTGAGCAGTACTGCCGGTGATTGTGCCGAAACTAAAACTGCATCTTTCCCTGCCTGTATAACCTCTTGTGTGCCACCCACAGCTACTTTTGTGCCAGACTGTTTAGAGGGCGATACGGGCAATTTTTACGTACTGGTAACGGTGAGCAATATGGGAGCAGGCAACCTGAGCTATACCCTGAGCAACAGCCAAAACAGCGCTACCCAAACCATTACCGCCACAGGCTCAGTTCAGGCAGGTCCGTTTACGAATGGCTCTACCGTAACGCTTACGCTTACCGGCAATAATGAGCCTGCGTGCAGCGCAAGCAGCAACCCACTTACCGGCAACTGTACGGAGTGTTTTGTGGGTACGGCGTTTATTGGCACCGGCGTAAGCGGTAATGTATTGTGCTGCGGCGAAACCCTGCCTGTATCGCTCTCCAATGCCATTCTTTTGAGTGGCAATGTGGTGGGCTGGGCACTGAGCGCCACGCCTATTACTGCTACCGCCGGTTTGAGTAGCGCTGTGGCTACTTTTGCCGCCAACAATGGCAATGGCTTAAACCTTACCCATAACTGTACCTTGCCTGCGGGCAATTACTTCCTTACGCCTTTTGCTGCCGATGCTGCCGGTTTTCCGGCGGTTAATGCTGCCTGCGAGGCATTTGGCAGCGCTGTGCAGGTGGTTTTGGTTGACCCGATAACCTTTGACTTTGACTTAACCTGCTATGACCCCGATGGCAACGGCGTTGCCGATGGTTACACGGCTACCATAAGCAACCTTAGCGGTGGCGCTCCTGCTGTATTGCCCCTTGCAAACTACGTGTTGCCTACCGGTTATACGCAAACCTTACCGGGTATTTACACCCAAACGCTTTCTGCCGCTGTTACCGGCACACAGTCTGCGCAGGTGAGCAGCAGCATACCCGGATTAACCGGCAACTGTGCGGTAACCAACACCCAAAACTTACCCGATTGCAACTTTACTTGTACGCCGCCACAGGTTGTGTTTACTGCCAACTGCCTAAGCAATAACAGTTTTGAGGCTGTGGTAAATGTAGTGGGGCTTGGCACCGGACTTAGCTACACACTTACCGATAACCAAGGTACAGCGCCCATCACCATTACCCAAACCGGAACGTACAACTTTGGCAGTTATGCCAACAATACCAACGTGCTGATTTTACTTACCGATAATACGGATAATGAGTGTTTTGCTGCATCGGGTAATCTTACTGCCAACTGTACGCCTGCCTGTGTTTTACCCAACGTTGCCTTTGAACCGGTTTGCTTGGGCGATATTGGCTTCCAGATTCAGGCTACTGTTACTGATTTGGGTTCGGGCGCTGCCTTTACTTTATCGGATAACCAAGGCTCTACGCCTATTCAGATTACTGATACCGGCGTGTTTATTTTAGGGTTGCACGCAAACAATACAGTGGTAACGGCTACGCTTACCAACAATGATGATGCAAGTTGTACGGTATCATCGGGCAGCCTTACTGCCGATTGTACGCCGCCGCCGGTTTGTACGTTGCCAACAGTAACCTTTACCACCGATTGCATTGACGAAAACGGTTTTGCCGCTATTGTGAACCTGAGCGCATTGGGTTCATCGGGTAGTTACATCATTACCGATGACCAAGGCAGCACACCGCAGTTGGTTATTGCATCGGGCATTTATTCTTATGGCTCTTACAGCAACAATACATCGGTAATTATTACCATAACTGACAACGATGACCCCACATGTACGGTTGTTTCGGAACTGCTTACCAATGACTGCTCAACAGGTTGTGTGCCGCCGGTGGTTACCTACTCGGTTAGTTGTGTAAATACCAATTTGTTTGCTGTGGCGGTAACTATAACCGGTGTAGCCGGTAGCAGCTACGTTATTACCGATAACTTGGGCGCTGCCCCGCAAACGGTAGTTGCATCGGGCACGTTTAATTATGGTTCTTACCCATCGGGTTCAAGTGTGGTAATCAGCATTACCGAACAAGGCAACAGCAGTTGCGGCGTTGTATCGGGCGTAATTACCGGCGATTGTTCGCAGGGTTGCAGCCCGCCGGTGGTTGGGTTTACTGTGGAGTGTATAGATACCGAGTCGTATCAGGTATTGGTAAACATTGCGGCGCTGGGCTCATCGGCTACCTATACGCTCTCTGATAATTTAGGCGCTGTGGGCAGTTTAACCATTACCCAATCGGGTATTTACAATTTTGGTCCGTATGCCGGCAATACAGAGGTTATTCTTACCTTAGTTAGCGAAGATAATACCAACTGCAACGTTTCATCGCAGCCGTTGAGCATTGATTGTGCCAATGAGCAGGTGCCGCCGGTTATTCCAACGGATATTGTGATTATTGTGCCTTCGGGCGGACAGGGGGTTACGTTTAATGTGTTTGACTATGTTACCGACCCCAACGGCGACCCGATGACGCTGGTGGATATGGAAATTCCGGTAGCCGGTGGTACGCTTACCTTTAACCCCGATGGTACAGTTACCTTTACCCCAACGCCGGGCTTTACCGGTCAGATAGTGATTGACTTTACCGTTACTGATGGCACGTTTACCGTAAGTGGTACGCTCATTATTGATGTGGTTACCGGTATTGGAGCGGTGGATATTCCTAATTTTGCCCTTACCGCCATTGTGCCGGTGCCGGCAAAAGAATGGGTGCGGCTCGATTTTACCACCTCTATACCCGGGCAGGTTTTACTTTCTGTTTATGACCTTACCGGCAGATTGGTGCATACCGATAGGTTTGATGCTCAATCCGGCGCTAACAGCAAACTGCTCAATATTAGCGCTTATCCGGTAGGGGTGTATATGCTTACGCTGAATAACGGCATAATGCCCGTAACGGGTAAGTTGGTAAAAGACTAATCTTGCCTAACTTGTGGATAAAAAATGCCGGCTGCAATTTTGTAGCCGGCATTTTTGTTGTTGGAAGAAGAACTGACCCCGAAACTAAAAGTGATAAAGCGGCAAGAGTGCTTTAATACATAACCAAGTTGAACCGATTTGCCGAAAAAATGGTTATGAACAACTTTTGCACACAAGAGGTTTTAAACCCGAAATGCTGCTACCTCTGTTTTGCCTGTGTGCTATCTTCTTGGCTGATTTTGTTTCTTCTTAAGCAGTTATGTTTGGATTATCATAAAAGAGGCATTACCTTTGCTTATGCTAAAAAAACTACACTGTAACAATAAAAAAAGGCTTGTTTACTTAAGATTTTTAAACCCGAAACATGGAAAATATACATAGCTCATACAAAAAAGCGGTTACGCTCTCCGAAGTGGATAATGCTGTAAGGTTAGATGTACCTATTACGCCCGACCATGAGTTTTACACTGATTTTTCAGATGTTAGAGGCGATTTTGAAGACAGGATGATTTATAAGACCCTGAATGTTAATCCTAAAACTTTTGTTTTTAACCGAGAAATCAATAAAACTAATAAGGTTATTCTTTTTTTGGCAGGTATGCGAGGCTCAGGAAAAACAACCGAATTAGCTAAAATAGCTGATAAACTGAATAACAAAGATTGTTTTTTATGTGTTACTTGTAATCTTGATGAAGGTTTAGATATGAATGATATGGAGTACATGGATATTCTGATTTTTCAACTGGAGCGGCTGTTCAAGGAAATTGAAAAGAGGAATCTGAATTTAGATGACGATATTCTTGACTCTTTGTTTGTTTGGTTTGGCGAGCGGGTAAAAGAAGTGAATAAGGTAATAAAAAAGGAGGGAGGTTTTGAAGTGGAGGTGAAAGCTGAAACACCCGGTTTGTTGAGTTTTTTAGGAATTACGGCTAAACTTAAAGCAAATTTAGCAGGCAGCAAAGAAAATGCTGATAAGATAAGAACCACATTTAAGAACAATTTTACCGATTTTGCCCTAAAATTTAACCAGTTTATAGAGCATGTAAATATCAAACTGAGAAAGGCTAACATAGCCCAAGAAGTGCTGTTTATTGTAGATGGTTTAGAAAAAACAGCTACTACCGACATTAGAAAAAAAATAATTTTAGACGAAACTAACAGAATCAGGCAAATAAAGGTTAATACCCTATTTACCCTGCCCATTGAGCTTGTTTCGCAGCGGCAAAGGTTAATATCATTTAGTCAGGTGGTTTCTTTTCCTTTTGTGAAAATTAGAGAAAGAAACAACACTATAGTAGAAGAAGCCATCAGCCGTTTTACAGAGTTTGTGTACCGCCGCATAGATGAAGCTCTTTTTGATAGCATAGAAACGGTAAGAACTGCTATATTACATGGTGGCGGTTCGCCAAGAGAGCTATTGAGAATTTTGGAGTATGCCAACATGTATGCCGACGATGAGACTAATAAAATTTACCGCAAAGACATGGATAAGGCAATAAAAAAATTAGCCGCCGAAACATCGCAATATGTTTCTAACAAAGACCTTGAAAAACTCAAAATCTTAAAAAAAGCCAACGAACAGGAAATGCCTGTTGCTTTTGATGAAGAATGGCAGGATTTATTAGAAAAGTTGATTGTTTTGGAGTACAATGACGGTACTTATAAGCGGGTAAATCCTATTGTAGAAGCCTCTGAATTATATAAGCAATATGTTGGGTAACTATGCAGAGGAAACAACGCCCTTGTTTAAAATGCTTAGGGCAGAAGCTTTTAGGTTTGTAATTATACGATACAATCATTACGATATTGTGCGGCAGCTTGAAAAAGATGTTCAAGCTAAATTTCCGGATAGACCTTTGCAGATAATTGACGCTCAAAAAGCCGATTACAAGACTATTGCCGATGCCTACTTTTTGCAGGAACGGGGTTTTTTGTTTATTGAAAATTTTGACTACTTGCTAAAAGAGCAGTTAGATAGCCAAGGAAAAGAAACGCCCGAGTTTGCCTTAGAAAATCAAAGAAAAAGAGGTATTACCGCAGGGCTAAATCTTCGCAGAGACAAACTGGCTAAGTATCCTGTTGCCCTTTTTGTTTTTATACCTGCTACTACAGATGAGCTGTATGCTAAAATAATTATGGAAAAAATGCCCGATTTATGGTCGTTTAGGTCTTTGATTTTAGATATTGCAGTGGATAGCGCTACCCAAAAAACTGAAACGAGCTTGCCTCTTTTGCCTTATCATCGGTCATTATCGCTGAGTTTGTCTGATGACAATCCTATTACACAAAAACAATTTGACCAAGAGTATCAAGACTTAACAAACCTGTTGGCCAAAACACCCGTAAATGAAATTGCCTACCGCCTTACTCTATACCCTCAAATAACAAGATCTGCCCTTAAAGCCGGTTATTATGAGGAGGCGCTTGGGTTTTTAAATGAATGGGAAACCCAAGCGCCACAAACCGATAAAGGTTTGATTTGGTTAGAAAAAGGCGATGTTTTAACTGCCATAGGTAAGATAGACCAAGCTCTGCCCATTTTTGAAGAAACCTATCGTTTTTTTGAAACCGGTAATAATAAGTACCAACAAGCGCTTACACTACAACGCTTAGGTACAATTTACGGCAGTATGTGCAACTGGGAAAAAGCCTTGCAGTTTTTTGAACAATACCACCGGCTAATGGAAGATTTGCTTGAAAGCGAGCCCAACAACGCAGAATTTATATCCGGCTTGGCTGATAGCTACAACGAATTGGGAACATCTCATAGCAACTTGGGCAATGTGGAGCAAGCCTTACAGCTTTTTGAAGCCCGAACCAAACTTTTGGAAGAGTTATACCAACGCAAACGTAATAGTATTGTCTTTAAAACCAAACTGGAGGAGAGCTACCAATGGTTAGGGGATAAATATAGTAATTTGGGTAACTTAGAAAAAGCCCTACGATTATTTGAAAGAGGCCATCAATTAAGCAAAGAATTATACCAAGACAATTCCGACAACATAGAATTTAAAAACAACTTAGCTCTTAGTTATGAAAGATTAGGTGATACGCACAGTAGTTTAGGTAATTGGAATAAGGCTTTTGAGTATTTTATAAAAGATGCTGAATTGAGCAGCGAACTGCTCCAAAACTATCCCGATAACATTAATTACAAATACAGAATGGCGGTCTGTTACGCCAAATTAGGTGAAATTGCCCTAAAACAAGACCAATATCTTAATGCTCGGCACTATTTGGAGCTGTCGGTTGCTTTATGGCACCAATTGGAGCAGCAGTTGCCCTTAGTAACAATATACAAAGACAACTTGCAAATAGTGCAAAACAAACTATCATTGCTCCCTTAAACAAGTTACTTTTACAGCACATCTCACTTTCTGTACCTTATTTACCAACTTTTGGTCATTAGGTTTTTGCGGGTGTAACCCAAGTTTGATGTAAGATAACACGCAAAAGTCCGTATTACCAATATATACGCAAAACCGGCAGCAATTAGCACACGGATAACACGGTTGGGGCTGATTAGTACAGATTTTTGGGATAATTGCGATTTACCGACCTGATTTTTTTCACGCAAAGGCGCAAAGGCGCAAATTGGTTATTGTTTCTTAGTACCAACTGCTATCTCAAAACTACCCACCCTTTTACCCGCGTTTATCCGTTTAATCCACGTTATCTGTGTGCTTTTTTTGCTTTAAATAGGGGTGAATATCTCTATTTATACCTCAGGCTGCACCTGTTTTGAATAGGAAACGCTATTTGAACTGGTTAGTTATGTATTGCATAATTCCCAGTAATTGGGGTAGTTGGTTTAGAAAGTAGCGTTCTTTATCAATGAATATGGTGCTGTCTTCTAATTTTAAGAAAATCCAGTCAAATGCGTTGGTTACAGCTCCGTAAATAGTTTCGGCAGGCTCATTGTTTTGTTGGTTGAACAGGTGTGCTGCATACATTTCGGCGGCGCATTGGGCAAAACCTTCTTCGGCAGCTTTATTTTTTGATTCAAAAATGCAAAAAATGGGACGTTGCGGTTCTACAAGTCCGGGTTTGGCAGAAATTAAGAAATCGGGAATCCCGTTTAACTCCTTCTGCCCTTCAATGTTAAGACTGTAACCCGAAAATATAGTGATGTTAGGATTGTTTCGTTTGAGTTCTCGTGTGATGGGGGCAATGATGTATTCCGATTTAGCCTTCTCAGTCATTAAAGGCGTATCTTTTGCTTCTTGCAAATCAAGTTGTAAACGTTCAGAGGGTTGTATAGGAACTATACTGAGGTTATTAAACAAGTACCCATCTTTTTGTTCAATGTTGTAATCGCGTTTTAGCTTGGCGAAGGTAAAATCGGCGTAAGACATGGGAAATTGTTTGGTTAATGTAACAACTATAAAATAGTTGGTGATATCTTTTTAAGACTACCGAGTGATTGTAGCTATTGGGCTAAATTTTATGAGTTTTTTTGGGTCAATAAAATGTTTTCGAAATGACCATTACAAAATAATCCAATTTTACCAATTGCTACTTTCCGCTACAAATATACAAAATGTTTGAAAAACTAAACAAAAAAAGGGAACTTTTTTGGCAATTGCCGGATTGCTGCCATAGGCTGTACTGCCTACCGGTGTGTTCCGAGTTTGATGTAAAATGGACACAAAGGCAAGGGCGCAAAACCGGCAGCAATTAGCACACGGATAACACGGTTGGGGCTGATTAGTACAGATTTTGGGGATAATTGCGATTTACCGACCTGATTTTTTTTCACGCAAAGGCGCAAAAACGCAAATTGGTTATTGTTTCTTAGTACCAACTACCCATATCCGGCAGCAATTAGCACACGGATAACACGGTTGGGGCTGATTAGTACAGATTTTTGGGATAATTGCGATTTACCGGCCTGATTTTTTTCACGCAAAGGCGCAAAGGCGCAAAGAAGAAAGTTGATGATGTTGGTATCGGGTTAGGTACTTTTTTATTGGTGTATTGGCAGGTTAATTGGTAGTTTTTTACCCAAATAACGCAAAGAAAAAAATGCAAAAAACGCTAAGTTTTTGGTTGTTTTGTGTATAAAGTTTGTTGGCACAAACAGGCAAACTGTTTAGCCTTATACCAAAGCTTCCCACAAAATTTGAGCCGGATGCAGGGCTACTCTGCCGGCGCCATCGTGTATTTGGTGCCGGCAACTGGTGCCGGGAGCGGCTACAAGGGTTTCATCGGGACAGTTTTTTACCGCCGGAAATAAGACCAAATTGCCTATGTTCATGCTTACTTGGTAGTGTTCGGCTTCGTAACCAAATGAGCCTGCCATGCCGCAGCAGCCCGATGGGATTACCTGTACGGTGTAGTTTTTGGGTAAACTCAATACAAAAGCGGTTGCTTGTACGGAGGCGAGCGCTTTTTGGTGGCAGTGGGCGTGCAGCAGTATTTGGCGGGGTTGGGTAGTAAAATCATCGGGCTGAATGTTGCCTTTTTGGGCTTCGGCGTATAAAAACTCTTCCAACATGAGGCAGTTGGGAGCTAATTGTTGGGCGGCTTGTCTGTTTTCGGGTGTGCTGAGGCGCAGGTATTCGTCTCGGAACGACAAGATGGCTGAGGGCTCTATGCCGATGAGGGGGGTGGCGGGGGTGATGAGGTTTTTAAGTAACGCTATATTTTGGTTGGCTAATTGTTTTGCCTGTGGCAGCAGCCCTTTTGAAATATGGGCGCGTCCGCTGTGGGCGTGCGGGGGTATGATAACGGTGTACCCCAGTTGTTGGAGGAGTTGAATGGCGCTGATGCCTGCGGGCACATCGTTGTAGTTGGTAAACTCATCGCAAAATAGGTAAACCGTGCCTTTGGGGTGTTGGGGTGGGCGGGCGTTTTTTTTGTACCAGTTTTGCAAAGTAGTGGTGTGTAGG
Organism: Bacteroidetes bacterium UBA2322; assembly: GCA_002345145.1. Classification (GTDB taxonomy): domain Bacteria; phylum Bacteroidota; class Bacteroidia; order Chitinophagales; family UBA2359; genus UBA2359. The sequence continues at coordinate 2,700 of DDVC01000059.1, read as the reverse complement.
GTGGGCAATTGCCGCTGTGGGGCTATGCCGAGTATTTTTTTGGCAATGCTGCCGGTGAATGGGTTGGTGAGCATAAAATTGCTCAATCGGGGCATACGGGCGGCTAATCCGTTTAACCGTCCTATATTGGCAAAAGCCTTTGCTCTAAGCGGTATGCCGTGTGTTTGGTAGTATTGGTGCAAAAACTCGGCTTTGAGGGTGGCAATATCCACATTAGAGGGGCACTCCGATTTGCAACCTTTGCACGACATACATAAATCCATGACTTGGTAAATTTCATGGCTATCAAAGGGGTTTTGTTTGCGCTCATGGTGGTTGGCAGTGAGTATTTCTCGTAAGATATTGGCGCGGGCGCGGGTGGTATCTTGTTCGTTTAGGGTAGCCATGTAGCTGGGGCACATGGTTCCGCCGCTGAGGTGCGATTTTCGGCAATCGCCTGAGCCGTTGCATTGTTCGGCGGCGCGCATAAAACCGCCGGTGTCGTCAAAATTGAGCAGGGTTTGGTGTATGGGGGTTTCTTGTTCGGCTTCGTATCGGAGGTGGGTATCCATAGGCGGGGCATCGGTTATTTTACCCGGGTTAAGTATGCCTGCCGGGTCCCAGGTTTGCTTGATGCGTTTAAAAAGTTGGTAATTTTTTTCGCCCACCATCATCGGGATAAACTCAGCGCGCACCCTGCCATCGCCATGTTCGCCGCTGAGCGAGCCGCCAAATTCTTTTACCAACGCTGCCACCTCTTGCGCTATTTGCCTAAACAGGCGGCGGTGTTGGGGGTCTTTTAGGTTTAAAATGGGGCGCAGGTGCAACTCGCCGGCGCCGGCGTGGGCATAATAAACGGCTTGCTGGTTGTGTGTAGCCATTATTTGGGTAAACCGGCGTATATATTCGGGCAAATCGGGCAGGCAAACGGCAGTGTCTTCTATTACGGCAACGGGTTTGGCATCGCCTTTCATATTGCCCAGTACACCTAAGCCGGCTTCGCGCAGCTTCCACACCTTATTGATGTGCGGCGCAAAAACTAACGGAAAAGCATAACCGTAGTCGTTTTGTTTAAAATCTGCAATGAGGGCTTGCGCTTGTTGGGCAGCGGCATCGGGCGTTTGGTGGGCAAACTCAATAATGAGGATAGCGGCGGGGTCGCCCTCTACAAAAAATCGGTTGTTTTGTTGTTCTATATTGTTTTTGGTACAATCGAGCACTATTTTATCCATCAGTTCTACGGCGCGGGGGCTGTGTTGCATGGCAACCAAAGTGGCTTGCAGGGCTTGGGTTACAGAGGTAAAATGGGCGCAAAGCAATACCTGATGTGGCGGTGGCAGGGGCGAAAGGCTGAGTTTTATTTCGGTAACAATAGCCAGTGTGCCCTCTGAGCCGCAGAGTAGAGAGCAGAAGTTAAAATCGGGTCCCGATGGAGTAAAAGGGTTGGTTTTGAGCAGTTCATCTACGGCGTAACCGGTGTTGCGGCGGTGAATTTGGGGGTGCGGAAATTGGCGGTGAATTTCTGCCTGCACATCGGGACGGCTGAGGTCGGTTGCTATTTGGCGGTAAATTTGATTTTCTAAAGTGTTCCCAATGGCTTTTCGCCTAAAAGTGGCGCGGTCTATATTGCCAAATACCGCCTCAGAGCCATCAGATAATAGGGTTTTTAGCTCTAAAACGTGGTTTCGGGTGGTGCCATACACTATGGAATAGGAGCCGCAGGAGTTATTGCCCACCATGCCGCCTATCATGGCGCGGCTGGCGGTAGAGGTATTGGGACTGAAAAACAACCCATAGGGCTCTAAAAATTTATTGAGGTCGTTTCGGATAACGCCGGGCTGCACGCGCACCCATTTTTCGTGAGGGTTTACCTCTAAAATTTGGTTGAAATACTTAGAAACGTCCACCACAATGCCGCTGCCCACGCATTGCCCCGCCAATGAGGTGCCGGCAGTGCGCGGAATGAGCGAGGTTTGGTGCCGCTGGGCAAAATGGATAAGTAACTGAATATCTTGGTTGGTTTTTGGCAGGGCAACAGCTAAGGGCAACTCCCTATATACCGAAGCATCGGTGGCGTAGAGGGCGCGCATGGTTTGGTCAAAGTGCAGCTCGCCCGATAGTTGTTTTTGCAGGGTGAGCAGCGGGCGCTGTGTTTTTAGGGCTTGGCGGGGCATGGGTATGGGCTGAATGGGGGTTTTTAGAATAAAAACAGGCAGAAAAGTGGAACGCTGCAAGTGTGAGGAACTTTTGAGGCAAAACCGCGCCGGCGTGGTTGAACCGCATTGGTGTTTAAAACGCCGGTAGGGTTGGGGTAGTTTATGGTAAAACTGCCGGGCAACCTAACGGGTGCAAAGGTAGGGTAAAATTTTGTGTGATAGGGAGTAACGGCTGCCGTTGTTATTGGGCAGAGGTGGGGAGGTGGTAGTGTTTTATAGTGTGGATAGAACCCCGTTAGCCGTTGGAATGTGGGTACGTTTTTTTTGCGGAAAAGAAAAACGTGCCGATGTGTTGCCCGATGACCTTACAAATCTGCCCGATGAATTTACAACCACAAAAAGTGTCTTGACAACAATAAAAAGTGTCTTGATAACTGTAAAAAGTGTCTTGATAACCACAAAAAGTGTCTTGATAACTGTAAAAAGTGTCTTGATAACCACAAAAAGTGTCTTGATAACCACAAAAAGTGTCTTGATAACTGTAAAAAGTCAACTTACAAACGTA